>NZ_AP025506.1:1211954-1514942 GCF_024347595.1 Vibrio pomeroyi
CTTTGATGGAAGCGGGGATGCTTTCTCCTGCAACAATGAAACGCTTTAAGCACAACGACACGCAACATCTAGAGTCGCTACTGCGCCGTTCTCCACAATCCTTGGTTGTGACGGAAGGCGTGTTCAGCATGGATGGCGATCAGGCTCCCCTCAATCAAATATCTAATCTGACCAATCAATACGACAGTTGGCTAGCGGTTGATGATGCCCACGGCATTGGGGTATTGGGTGATAAAGGGGCAGGGAGTTGCAACGCTTCGCAAATAACGCCTGATATCTTGGTGGTGACCTTTGGTAAAGCATTTGGCCTATCTGGTGCTGCGATTTTGTGTTCATCAGAAGTGGGTGACTACTTAACGCAATTTGCTCGTCATCATGTGTATTCGACGGCAATACCCCCCTCACAGGCTGTCGCTTTGTCGCATGCCTGTCAGATGATTCAAACGCAAGAGTGGCGTCGCGAGAAGCTAACCGAGTTAGGGGCTCTCTATGCAGAGCAGATGAATGGCGTACAAGGTTTTGTTGATACTCAGACTCCAATTAAGCCGTTTGTGATCGGTGAAGCTCAGGCTGCGCTCTTCGTTGCTGAAGAATTAAAGCGCAACCAAGTTTGGGTCACTGCAATTAGGCCACCAACGGTTCCGACTGGGACAGCGCGTCTGCGTATTACACTAACCGCCAATCACACTCAAAAGCAGATTCTTCAGTTAACCCGCTCGTTACGTCAAGCAGTAGAAAGAAACGTTAAATCAGGTGAATCAAGCTTTGGACCCAATAGCGAAACTCACATCGAAATAAATAATGAGGCTCAGTAAATGTCACAAGAAGCAGTCGTGCATAATTACGTAGGCCAAGATAAGAGTGCGATTGCCGAAGCTTTCGGCAAAGCAGCAACAACCTATGATAAACACGCTGAGTTTCAGCGCGATGTTGGCCACCGACTACTGGATAAGTTACCAGCCGACCTCTCAGGTTTAAAGGTACTCGATTTAGGTTGTGGTACGGGTTATTTCTCCGAACAGATGGCGAAACGCGGTGCTGAGGTTGTGTGCGCTGATTTATCTGCTGGAATGTTAAAAGCGGCAGAACAACGTTGCGGTGCATCGGTCGCTTTATATCAACAAGCTGACGCTGAGCAATTGCCGTTTGAAGATGGATGTTTCGACATCGTTTTTTCGAGCTTAGCGTTACAATGGTGTGATGATTTATCGTCACCTTTAAAAGAGATGAAGCGTGTTACAGCGGCTGGTGGACGTGTGATTTTCTCAACTTTGCTTGATGGGTCACTGTTTGAACTGGAAAAGTCATGGTCCAAAATTGACGCACATCAACACGTTAACCATTTTATTACAATCAATCAGGTAAAAATTGCGTTAGCGCAATCTAGCTGTACTGCTCATCAACTAGACTTGCCCACCATCACCGTTTGGTACGACACTGCGTTTGAACTGATGCGCGACCTTAAAGGCATCGGTGCTAATCACGTAAGTGGTCGCTCACAAGGTTTAACAAGTCGCCGTATGTTGCAGCTTGTTGAACGGGAATATCGAGAGTTCAAAAACCATCAAGGTTTCTTACCAGCAACATATCAAGTTTGTTTAGGGGTTATTCAATTATGATTGATGCATTATTCATTGCAGGTACGGATACCGAAGTGGGAAAAACTGTGGTTTCAAAAGCGATTCTTCAAGCTTTGGCCGCACAAGATTTATCAACAATTGGCTACAAGCCAGTTGCTGCAGGGTGTGAACAATACCCTGAAGGGTTACGTAACAGTGATGCGCTTCATCTTCAAGAAGCGGCGACGCAAGATATTGCTTACGAAGACGTGAACCCGTACGCGTTGCTACTGCCATCATCACCTCACATCGCAGCTAAGCATGACGGTGTCGTGATTGATGAAGCGGTATTATCGGCGAAATTAGACGAGCATAAGCAAAACTCGGACATCGTTCTAGTTGAAGGTGCAGGTGGCTGGCGTGTGCCTGTTTCAGATGACGAATACTTGTCTAGCTGGGTCAAGAAAGAGCAGCTTCCAGTTGTATTGACCGTTGGGATTAAGCTGGGTTGTTTGAGCCATGCTCTGTTAACCGCAGAAGCGATTCGTGCCGATGGTCTAAATCTAGTCGGTTGGGTAGCAAACCGCATTAATCCAGGCACTGAGCACTACGCTGATATTATTGCGATGCTTGAAGATAAGCTAGGTGCGCCAAAGTTAGGTGAGATCCCTTACGTACCAAAAGCGAAGTCTAAGAATATTGGTAAGTACATTAATGTACAGCCATTGCTTGAGCTTTAATTCTCGAGTTGTATGTGAAACAAGAAAAGGGCTGCGATTGCAGCCCTTTTGCTATTTTAAGCCTGTGTAGAGTTAAGCTTGGGATTAATGTTCTTTTGTAAGGCCCATTAGTGCTTGTTGTGTCTCTGTTATATTGGTTTGCGCTGCTTGTGGCGTAAGAATACCGATCTGTTTCTTTGCTTCTTCTTCAGTAATCCCTAGGTGACAGCACAGTAAGTCGATAGCCATTTGAGTGTTAGTACCTTCAACCATGATCCTTTCCTTTTGTTCCATGAACTAGCCAATACAGTAATTGACTGACACTCTAAACGGATCACTGGTGGTTAACCATACTACTTAGGTCTAATGGACGATTGAGAAATGAACCACTCCCGTAATCAAATGTTGCAATTTAATGCTTAACCTTGTTTTCTTAATCTAAGACTATATGTATAAGTAAGTATAAGTCTCAAGGTTGGAATAAATTGCTGTCTGCCTTGTCTATAACAATAAGTTTTATAAAAACAGCTTTCATGCGGAGATAAGTAATGAAGCGAGTAATGTTGTTCCTTGCAACCAACCTTGCGGTTGTATTGGTACTAAGTGTTGTTCTTAATATTGTATACGCTGTTACAGGTATGCAACCAGGAAGCCTCTCAGGCTTGCTGTTAATGGCTGCGGTATTTGGTTTTGGCGGCTCATTCATTTCATTAATGATGTCAAAGAAAATGGCGCTACGCTCAGTTGGCGGCATGGTCATTGAAAGCCCACGTAATGAAACAGAACATTGGTTGATGGAGACGGTAAGCCGTCAAGCTCAACAAGTTGGTATTGGTATGCCAACAGTGGCGATCTACGATTCGCCAGACATCAACGCATTCGCAACCGGCGCTAAGCGTGATGATTCATTGGTGGCGGTATCAACAGGCCTTCTGCACAACATGACACGTGACGAGGCTGAAGCGGTATTAGCGCATGAAGTTAGCCACATCGCAAACGGCGACATGGTGACAATGACCCTAATGCAAGGTGTCGTGAACACGTTCGTTATCTTCCTTTCTCGTTTCATCGCGAACATTGTTGCGTCGAATGACAACGAAGAAGAGGGTGGCAGCAACATGATGGTGTACTTTGGTGTGTCTATGGTGCTGGAATTGGTGTTTGGTTTCTTGGCAAGCTTCATTACGATGTGGTACAGCCGTCATCGTGAATTCCATGCCGATGCAGGTGCTGCGCACTTGGTAGGTAAAGAGAAGATGATTGCAGCGCTAGAGCGTCTAAAAGTGAGCCACGAGCCACAGCTAGAAGGTTCTATGATGGCGTTTGGCATCAACGGTAAGAAGTCTCTAACTGAGCTACTAATGAGCCACCCGCCACTAGATAAGCGTATTGCGTCTCTACGTAACATGTAATCTCTAATACGATTAGCCATCGCTAGTCGACAAGAACAATCTAAAGGCTTCCTTCGGGAGGCCTTTTTTGATCTTAGCGCTTAAGATAACAAGTGTTGAGACATGAGATATGAGATATGAGATATGAGGTGCAGTTGTCGTTAGGTGATTAAATTGAATCAATAGGGGCCGAGTAGGTCAATCGGAGAAGGCTTGGTGTTCTTGTGTTGACGATTCTTGTGTCGATAGATTTAGTTCCGAGCAATAAAAAGGCTTCCACATGGGAAGCCTTAGTCTATTCTGCGATTCGAAATTCGAATCTTACAGCTTGTCAGTTAGCTCGATTGCTTGACCGATGTAGTTTGCTGGCGTCATCTCTTTCAGACGAACTTTTTCGTCTTCAGGAATCTCTAGACCGTCGATGAATGCACGCATGCCTTCGCCATCTACACGCTTACCACGAGTTAGCTCTTTAAGCTTCTCGTATGGCTTCTCGATACCGTAACGACGCATTACTGTTTGTACTGGTTCTGCTAGTACTTCCCAGTTTTTGTCTAGCTCAGCAAGTAGCGCTTCACGGTTAACTTCTAGCTTGCTAATACCTTTCAAAGTTGAAGTGTATGCAATGATTGCGTAGCCAACACCAACGCCTAGGTTACGAAGAACTGTAGAGTCAGTTAGGTCACGTTGCCAGCGAGAAACTGGAAGTTTCTGTGCTAGGTGGCCGAATACAGCGTTAGCTAGACCAAGGTTGCCTTCAGAGTTTTCGAAGTCAATTGGGTTAACTTTATGCGGCATTGTAGAAGAACCGATTTCGCCAGCAATAGTCTTCTGCTTGAAGTGACCAAGAGCGATGTAGCCCCAAACGTCACGGTCGAAGTCTAGAAGAATCGTGTTGAAACGAGCAACAGCGTCGAATAGTTCTGCGATGTAATCGTGAGGTTCGATTTGAGTTGTGTACGGGTTCCAAGTTACGCCAAGAGATTCAGTGATGAACTCTTCAGAGAACTGGTGCCATTCAACTTCTGGGTATGCAGAAAGGTGTGCGTTGTAGTTACCTACCGCGCCGTTGATTTTCGCTAGGATCTCAACGCTTTCGATTTGCTTGTATTGACGTTCCATACGGTACGCAACGTTAGCCATCTCTTTACCCATAGTAGAAGGAGAAGCTGGCTGACCGTGTGTACGAGACAGTAGAGGAATGTCACGGTACTCGTTCGCAAGTGCTTTGATAGCATCAATTACGTTACGAATTTCTGGAAGAATCACTGTGTCACGAGCTTCTTTAAGCATAAGCGCGTGAGATGTGTTGTTGATGTCTTCAGAAGTACATGCAAAGTGAATGAATTCGTTAACTGCGTGAAGTTCAGGAACGCCCGCAACTTTCTCTTTCAAGAAGTACTCAACCGCTTTTACGTCGTGGTTTGTTGTGCGCTCGATCTCTTTGATACGCAGAGCGTCTTCTTCGCTGAAGTTAGCGGCTAGTTCATCAAGAAACTGGTTAGCTTCTGCACTGAACGCTGGTACTTCTTTGATTGCATCAGTAGCTGCAAGCTTTTGTAACCAACGAATTTCAACGATAGAGCGGTACTTTAGTAGTCCAAACTCACTAAAGATGCTGCGTAATGCAATAGTCTTACTTCCGTAACGGCCGTCTACTGGTGAAACAGCAGTCAATGCTGACAGTTCCATGGTGTTCTCCTGAATTGAGTTTTCTAAATTTTGAGAGGTTTATACCAGTAACAATCTCAATTGTCACGCATATTGCGCAATCGTTTGCGTGAGAGATGTGTTGATACAAAAAACAAGCTCGCGACGAGGCGCGAGCTAATAAATTACATTCGAGCTAGTAGGATTTGAGCCTGCTCGATCATCTTCTTGCGACCGAAGATAAGGTGGCGACGTTTGCCGCCAACTTGACGCCATAACACAGCGCTTCGAATCCCTGATAGAAGCAGTGCGCGAACCTTATGTTGGCTCGATGTCTGTTGAAGTACAGACGGTGTACCAGAAACCTGAATGCGTGGGCCGATTGGGCTGACAACATCAAGGTAGATACTCGCAAGGTTGCTGATCATTTGCTCGTCAAACAGATCAAAGTGTTCAGTTTGGCGCTCTGCAGTTTGAATGCGATCACCAAGCTGAGACATAGAGTCGTTGCGAGAAGATAGCTTACGCTCAAGCGCCATCAAGCTGATGATGTAACGAGTGATATCGCTACCTGCTGGAGTACTATCGATACCTTTTACTAAGCACTCAAGGCCAAGCTTTAGGTTCGCTTCACGTCCAAATACACCAACAGTATTCGCTGGGTTGGTATTTAAAATGGCACTGAGTGAAGCTTCGAAGGCATCTTTATCACAATGGCCGTCTTTCGCTACTTGTTGAACCAAAGCCACAGCTTGGCAAATTCCGGCGAAAGCAATAGTACGGTCATAAAGTGTATTAGCCACGTAGTAACTCCTAGTTGTCTTCTATCGTTTGTCGTTTGATTGATTAGATGCGCTTTTCGATGATACCACCACCAAGACATACTTCGCCTTGGTAGAACACTGCAGATTGACCTGGGGTCACCGCGATTTGTGGCTCATCAAAAATAACTTTAATGTTCTCATCATCAATTGGGATGATTGTACAAGGAATATCTGTTTGACGGTAACGTGTTTTTACCGTGCATGTCATAACTTCAGTAATTGGTGTGCGATTTACCCAATGAAGTTGAGATGCGATCAAACCTTCTGATTTAAGAAGAGGGTGGTCTTTACCTTGTACTGCGATAAGTACATTACGCTTAAGATCTTTTTCACCAACAAACCATGGTTCTTCATTACCGCCGCCACCTTTGGTGCCGCCGATATGTAGGCCTTTACGTTGACCTAGTGTGTGGTACATCAAGCCTTGGTGTTGACCAATCACTTGGCCTTCTGGCGTTTCAATGTTACCCGGTTGCGCTGGTAGGTATTTGCCTAGGAACTCAGTGAACTTACGCTCACCAATAAAGCAGATGCCTGTAGAGTCTTTTTTCTTCGCTGTGATCAAGTCTTGCTCTTCAGCAATACGTCGTACTTCAGGCTTCTCTAGTTCACCAACAGGGAATAGGCTGCGTGCTACTTGATCTGAGCTTAGCGTGTATAGGAAATAGCTCTGGTCTTTGTTACTGTCTAGGCCACGTAGCATTTCTGGTTTAACGCCAGCATCTAGCTCTTCTTGAGTAGGGAATGTACGACGAACGTAGTGACCCATCGCGATGTAGTCTGCGTCTAGTACTTCATCAGCAAACTCTAAGAATGCTTTGAATTTGATTTCTTTGTTACAAAGGATATCTGGGTTAGGCGTACGGCCTGCTTTGTATTCTTCAAGGAAGTATTCGAATACGTTGTCCCAGTATTCTGCAGCAAAGTTAATGGTGTGAAGGTGGATACCTAGTTTGTCACATACCGCTTGAGCATCAGCAAGATCTTCAGCTGCCGTGCAGTATTCTTCGTTATCGTCTTCTTCCCAGTTTTTCATGAAAAGGCCTTCTACCTGATAGCCTTGTTGCTGAAGAAGATACGCCGATACTGACGAATCTACACCGCCGGACATACCGACAATTACTTTCTTTTCGCTGTTTCCAGAGCTGATATCTGACATGTCTAAACACCGTTACTATTACTTGGTCGCAGATTCTAACAGAAAGAGAAACGCCGTGACAGATCCGAGACCGGAATCACAGTTTCATTTGCACAAATAGTGCGCTGACTTTGTTAGAGAATCGCATGAGAGCGAGGTGAGTCGCTAGGATGTCAGAAGTATATGTGGCATAGTCGCTCGAAATCCAAGACCTGAGATAAAAAAATGTCTGAACAAAATGAATTTATGCAAGAAGAAGAGCTGATCGAGATTATTGAAAATCAACTTGAAGATGGCGAACCTGTAAAAGTAAAAGAAACGCTAATGCGATTAATGATGACAGGCACTCCTCGTGAAGAGGCGATTGCTGCAATGGCATGTGCATTGGCTATCGAAGTATTTGACGTTATGAAAAACGGCGCTGAGTTTAATCAAAAGCGTTACGCCGAGCATTTGGGCATGCTGCCTGATTTAAGCTTTATGGAAGGCGAATAAAAAAATACCCTGGCAAACGTTTGCTATAGTTTGAAAGATTGCCGCGTTAAATATAGCGCGGTAGAATCCGCCACCTATTTCCCCTTGACTTAGACTAGCCCTATGAAATTCCCTGGACAACGTAAATCAAAGCACTATTTTCCGGTTCACGCACGTGATCCTCTAGTGAGCCAAGCTCAAAGCAGTAAAAGAATGTCACGCACTCATATTATTGGTATTGACCAAACTTTGGTGGATATTGAAGCAAAAGTGAGTTCTGAACTTATTGAGAAGTACGGTTTAAGTAAGGGACATTCACTGGTTATTGGTGACGAAGCCGCTGAATCTTTATATCAAGAATTAAAAGAACAGTGCCTGATTACCAATGAATACGCTGGTGGCACAATTGGTAATACACTACACAACTATTCAGTATTGGCGGATGACCGTTCAACACTATTAGGTGTAATGAGCCAAGATATTAAGATTGGTAGCTATGGTTACCGCTATTTATGTAATACATCAAGCAGAATGGATCTGAACCATTTACAAGGGGTAGATGGCGCAATTGGTCGCTGCTTTGCATTAATTACAGAAGATGGTGAACGTACTTTCGCAATTAGCGAAGGACAAATGAACCAACTAAAACCAGAAAGCATTCCTGAAAAGATCTTCAAAAGTGCTTCTGCTTTAGTATTAACTGCTTATTTAGTTCGTTGTAAGCCAGGTGACCCTATGCCTGAAGCAACAATGAAAGCGATTGAATACGCGAAGAAATACGATGTGCCTGTTGTTTTAACACTAGGTACTAAGTTCGTTATTCAAGATGATCCAGAATTTTGGAAAGACTTCTTAGAGCAGCACGTAACGGTTGTTGCAATGAATGAAGACGAAGCAGAAGCCCTAACCGGTGAAAGCGATCCGCTTGCTGCTTCAGACAAAGCGCTAGAGTGGGTGGACTTAGTTCTATGTACTGCCGGCCCTGTTGGCCTATTCATGGCGGGTTACACGGAAGACGCAGCGAAGCGTGAAACATCACTGCCTCTACTTCCAGGTTCAATTGCGGAATTCAACCGTTTTGAATTTAGCCGTCCTGCACATAAAGAGTTATGTGAAAACCCAACTAAAGTGTATTCGCATATTGCGCCATACATGGGTGGTCCGGAAAAAATCAAAAATACGAATGGTGCAGGTGATGCTGCTTTATCGGCTTTATTACATGATATGGCTGCGAATAAGTACCACAAAGAAAACGTGCCAAACTCAAGTAAGCACCAACATTCATTTTTGACCTATTCTTCTTTCTCACAAGTTTGTAAATATTCAAACCGTGCTAGCTATGAAGTGTTAGTTCAACACTCTCCACGTTTATCTCGTGGTCTTCCTGAAAGAGAAGATAGCCTAGAAGAAGCGTACTGGGAAAGATAAGAGACTTTGTTTATCCGATGCGTACGAGTTTATCAAATGCGCATCTATGTTTATAAAGAACATTAAAGGGTAACAAAATATAAAAAAGGCTCCGAAAGGAGCCTTTTTTGTTTCTGAATATATTGAAGCCGTAAATAATACTTTGGTCGACTTAAATATTAATTCTATTGCTAAGTGTGTAATTGATTACCCACTCAGTAAACTGAACGCTTAACTTAGATAGCAAACTCTTCTAGAGATTTACCAGCATCTAGCTGTTCTTGGATAGCTGAAGGCGTACGGCCTTGACCTGTCCAAGTTTTCTCGTCGCCGTTTGCGTCTACGTATTTGTATTTCGCTGGACGAGGAGCGCGTTTAGCTTTAGTTGTTTTAGATTTTGCTTCGCCAGAAAGAGCTGCAATAAGATCTGCAACATCAATTCCGTCTTTTGCAATTTGTTCAGCGATAGCAGAAAGCTTAGCTTCTTGTTCTGCTTTAGCTGCACGTTCTTCAGCTTCAGACTCTTGACGCTCTTGTACAACAATAGTTAGCTTGTCTAGCGCTTCTTCTAGTTGCTCAAGAGTTAATTCACGTGAGAATGCGCGAAGGCTACGGATATTTAATAGAGTTTTTGTTAATTCAGACATGATATTTTCCATCAAGGTAAACTAAATAATCATCCTAATAATAAACAGAGCTTAGGAATAAAACAAATAGTATTTCTTCTATTACATATTTAAATATAAAAGTGAGATGAATAGTTGAAATTTCAAAGGCACATTTCTATCGAATTTATAATAATTATTAAGATTATCTAAAAAACTGATATGTGACTGGTGGAGTAATTAACTTGTGTAGACTATTCTTCTATTGATTAGTTCATTAACAAAAAGCTATTTTTCTCGGAATGATATGTTGCATTGTTGCTCTTGATGAGTACAATTGCGGCTACCTGATGCGATGCTTTGGTTAATTTGTTGTTAAACTCTGGTTTGCACGGTTAATAATGTTATCGCACGTAGAGGTGCAATTATAAAAAGTAACTTCCGTTGGGGTGATGCCAATGAACGGGAATGAAAGGTGTAATTGCCGAAGTAAATTGTATATCTAAGCAATTTGCTGGGGTTGTGCTCAATAGGTACAACACTGCCATAGTCTTAATTTTAAACTATGGAGCGCTACTGTAGGGTTGGGTGAAGTGTTCACTTCCCTTTCGCTTAGTTCAACATGAACTTGATAAGCTGTATCAAGTTTGTCTGCAGTAGATCTCTAGCCAAATAAAAAACTGGTTTTTGAAGATCATGAATTTAATAGATTTTGCAACATCGCCTTTATCTTTGCTTCCGCCCCTTGTGGCTTTAAGTCTTGCTATTGTTACCCGCCGTGTATTGGTTTCTTTGGGTGTCGGTATCATCATGGGTGCTATCTTACTTGCTGACTATTCAGTAGGTAACGCAGCGAGCTACGTGTTTACTAAAGCATCTGGTGTTTTCATCGAAGATGGTGGCATCAACACTTGGAACATGAGCATCATCGCATTCCTAATTATTCTTGGAATGACAACTGCACTATTAACACTGTCTGGCGGTACTCGTGCATTCGCTGAGTGGGCTCAGTCTCGTGTTAAGAGCAAACGTGGTTCAAAACTACTTGCTGCTTTCCTAGGTGTATTCATCTTTGTTGATGACTACTTCAACAGCTTAGCGGTAGGTGCTATCTCTCGCCCTGTAACAGACCGTTTCTACGTATCTCGCGCTAAGCTTGCTTATATTCTCGATTCTACTGCTGCTCCAATGTGTGTGATCATGCCGGCTTCTAGCTGGGGTGCTTACATCATTACTATTATTGGTGGCATCTTAGTAACACACGGTGTAACTGAATATTCTGCACTGGGTGCTTACGTTCGTCTTATTCCAATGAACTTCTACGCTGTATTTGCACTACTAATGGTGTTCGCAGTGGCTTGGTTCGGTCTAGATGTTGGTAAGATGCGTGAGCATGAAATTGAAGCATCTCAAGGCCGTGGCTTTGAAGGCGACAACGATCAAAAGCAAGCTCACGATCTAAACGAAGAGCTAGATATCGAAGAGAGTGAAAACGGTTCAGTTTCTGATCTTGTTATGCCAATCGTATCGCTAATTGTAGCGACAGTTGCTGCAATGCTTTACACAGGTGGCCAAGCGCTGGCTGCTGATGGTCAAGCATTCAACCTTTTAGGTGCATTCGAAAACACGGATGTCGGTAAGTCTCTTGTTTACGGTGGTGTAATCGGTTTACTAGTAGCACTAGCAACAGTATTCAAGCAAAAGCTATCTATGGCTGATATCGCAAGAACAATGTGGATCGGTGCTAGCTCTATGTTTGGCGCGATTCTGATTCTTGTGTTTGCATGGACTATCGGTTCTGTAATCGGTGACATGAAAACGGGTTCTTACCTATCATCTCTAGTAACAGGCAGCATTGATTACCATTGGCTACCGGTGATGTTGTTCCTTCTAGCGGGCGTTATGGCGTTCTCTACAGGTACATCTTGGGGTACATTCGGCATCATGCTACCAATCGCGGGTGACATGGCAGCAGCATCGGACATCGCACTGATCCTTCCTATGCTAAGTGCGGTTCTAGCGGGTGCAGTATTTGGTGACCACTGTTCTCCAATCTCAGATACGACGATTCTGTCTTCTACTGGTGCTCGCTGTAACCACATCGACCACGTATCGACTCAGCTTCCATACGCGTTGTCTGTAGCGTTCGTATCGTGCATTGGTTTCATCACTCTAGGTATGACATCTTCAATTGGCATCGCATTTGGCGCAGCGTCTCTAACGTTTGTTGCTGTATGTTTTGCATTGGCTTACTTCTCTCGCTGCAAAATGGCGACGTGCAAAAGCTAAAACTGACAGTTAATCAGTAAACTATCAGGGAGGCGTTTGCCTCCCTTTTTTGTGCCTGTTAATTTAATTTTAAGTTTCGTGAAAAAAGTTCGAATAAATGGTTGAAAAAGGATGTCAGCTTAGTTAGTGTGGAGACAAGACAGCAAACAACCTAAGAGCTGATAAGTATGCGTAAATTAGTAATGAACATTCATCACCATCATCACCCTATCTAGTCTTTCGGGGAGATTTACGTATACCCGGGAGCAAGATTACTCCCGGAGGTTAAGTCAAAAGAATTTAGATTTAAACCCTCGGGATGACAAAGTCCCCGAGGGTTTTTTAGTTTTAGCGCTTTTAAATAATCAATAAATTCAAATATTTGCACAGGGATACAGCAATGCAGACACAACGCCTAAGAATCGCAATTCAAAAGAAAGGTCGCTTAAGTAAAGAGTGCCAAGACCTACTTAAAAAATGTGGTGTTAAATTTAACATCATGGGTGAGCGCCTAGTGGTTCACTCACTAAATATGCCAATCGACTTGTTACTGGTTCGTGATGACGACATCCCAGGTCTTATCATGGATGGTGTAGTTGACCTTGGTTTCATCGGTGAAAATGAGCTAGAAGAAGTTCGTCTAGACCGTGTTGCTCTTAAAGAGCCTTCAGAGTTCCGCACACTACGTCGTTTAGACTTCGGTGGTTGCCGCCTTTCTATCGCTATCAACAAAGACGAAGAATACAACGGCCCACAAGACTTAGCGGGCAAACGTATTGCGACAACCTACCCACAACTACTTAAAGCCTACATGGACGAGCAGGGTGTTGAGTTCAGCACTTGTATGCTAACAGGCTCGGTTGAAGTCGCGCCTCGCGCTGGCCTTGCAGACGCTATTGCCGATTTAGTTTCTACAGGTGCGACGCTAGAAGCGAACGGCCTAAAAGAAGCAGAAGCTATCTTCCAATCTAAAGCAACACTGATTCAACGTGTTGGTGAGTTCGACGCTGACAAAACTGCATTGATTGAAAAACTACTGACTCGTATGCAGGGTGTTCAACAAGCGAAAGAGTCGAAGTACATCATGCTTCACGCGCCAACCTCTCAACTAGAGCAAATCAAAGCACTACTGCCTGGTGCTGAAGATCCAACGGTTCTTCCACTATCGACAGACAAAGACAAAGTTGCCGTGCACCTAGTAAGTACAGAGAACTTGTTCTGGGAAACGATGGAACAGCTTAAAGAGTTGGGTGCGAGCTCGATTCTAGTATTACCAATCGAAAAAATGATGGGGTAGTGACGATGAGAACCGTTGTTTGGCAATCTTTAAGTGAATCACAGCAAGACTCGGTATTAGAGCGTCCAGCTATTACTGAAGGTGCAAACATCACAGCGACTGTTTCTGATGTTATTGCAAAAGTACGAAATGAAGGCGATGCCGCGCTTAAAGAGCTGACTGCAAAGTTTGATGGTGTAACTCCAGAATCTATTCGAGTCAGTTCAAATGAAATCGAAGAGGCGTGCGCTCGTCTAACACCAGAAATGAAGCAAGCGCTTGAGCAAGCTTATAGCAACATTGCTAAGTTCCACGAAGCTCAAAAGCCTCAACCGATTAAGGTTGAGACACAACCGGGTGTTGTGTGTGAGCAAGTGACTCGCGCGATTAATACTGTTGGCCTTTATATTCCAGGTGGCAGTGCACCACTTCCGTCAACGGTTCTTATGTTAGGTGTACCTGCACAAATCGCAGGTTGTCGTAAGGTGGTGCTTTGTTCACCTCCGCCAATCGCTGATGAAATCTTGTATGTCGCTAAGCTTTGTAAAATCGATGAAGTTTACAACGTTGGTGGTGGTCAAGCGGTTGCTGCAATGGCTTACGGTACCGAGAGTGTCGCTAAAGTCGATAAGATCTTCGGCCCAGGTAATGCCTACGTGACGGAAGCGAAGCGCCAAGTGAGCAATGACTTCCGCGGTGCAGCGATTGATATGCCAGCAGGCCCATCTGAAGTGTTGGTGATTGCTGATGAAACAGCCGATGCCGACTTCATTGCAGCGGATTTGTTGAGCCAAGCTGAACACGGCCCTGACTCTCAAGTAGTATTGGTAACGCCATCTCCAGTGATTGCTGACCAAGTAACGGAAGCGGTTCAGAAACAACTGAAAGAGTTGTCTCGCGCGAACATCGCTCAGCAAGCATTGGCTTCAAGCTTAATTATCATTGCTGAATCAATCACTCAAGCGATTGCGATTTCAAACTTCTACGGTCCTGAGCACTTGATTGTTCAAACCAAGAATCCACGTGAACTGCTGCCATTGTTAGACAATGCAGGCTCAATCTTCCTTGGCGACTGGTCTCCAGAATCTGCGGGCGATTATGCGTCTGGTACAAACCACGTATTACCGACTTACGGTTACACGAAGACGTATTCAAGCCTAGGTTTGGCTGATTTCTCTAAGCGTATGACAGTACAAGAGCTAACCGCCGATGGTTTGAAAGGCCTAGCGCCCACTGTAGTAACAATGGCGGAAGCCGAAGGCTTGGATGCACACAAACGCGCTGTGACTATCCGAGTTGAAAAGTTAAATAAAGCGAAGTAAGGGTTGGGCATGGAAAAGTTAGCAAGAAAACAAGTTCAGGCTCTAACACCTTACTTGTCTGCAAGACGCATTGGCGGGACGGGTGATGTATGGCTAAACGCCAACGAATCTCCGTTTGATAACGAGTACAACCTAAACCTGTCTCGTCTTAATCGCTACAGCGAATGTCAGCCTAAAGAGTTGATTGACGCTTACGCACAATATGCAGGTGTGAAACCAGAGCAAACACTGACGACTCGTGGTGCTGATGAAGGCATCGAGTTATTGATTCGTGCTTTCTGTGAGCCGAATGAAGACGCTATTCTTTACTGCCCACCTACTTACGGTATGTACGCTATCAGTGCAGAGACGATCGGTGTTGAGCGTAAAGTTGTGCCTCTAACTTCTGAATGGCAACTGGATCTTCCTGCGATTGAAGCGCAACTAGATAACGTGAAAGTGGTGTTTGTTTGTAGCCCAAATAACCCAACTGGTAATTTGGTTAATCGAAAAGACATCATCAAGCTGCTTGAGATGACTCAAGGCAAAGCGATTGTAGTGATGGACGAAGCGTATATTGATTTCTGTCCTGAAGCATCAACCGTTGATTTG
Source organism: Vibrio pomeroyi (assembly GCF_024347595.1). Taxonomy (NCBI): domain Bacteria; kingdom Pseudomonadati; phylum Pseudomonadota; class Gammaproteobacteria; order Vibrionales; family Vibrionaceae; genus Vibrio; species Vibrio pomeroyi. The sequence goes on from NZ_AP025506.1 coordinate 1,227,179, forward strand.
CTTGAACAGTACCCGAACCTAGCGATTCTTCGTACTTTGTCTAAAGCTTTTGCATTAGCCGGTTTACGTTGTGGTTTTACGCTAGCGAACCAAGAGCTTATCGATGTATTGTTGAAAGTGATTGCACCTTACCCAGTGCCAATCCCTGTTGCTGATATCGCCGTTCAAGCACTTTCAGAACAAGGTCTTGCGAGAGCGAAGTTTCAGGTTTTGGATTTAAGTGCGAACCGCGCTTATTTACAAGCCGGTTTATTGGGCTTACCTCAAGTGACGGTATTTGATGGGTGGGGTAACTACCTATTGGTTAAATTCCCTAACGGCGACGAATTATTTAAAGCGGCATGGGACAGTGGCATTATTTTACGTAACTCGCCAATCGAAGACTGTGTTCGCATTAGTATTGGTAACCGCGAAGAGTGCGAAAAGACACTTGGATTCATTCGTAACTTTTTTCAGTAACGAAAGGCTACCAGTAATAACATTTGTCAGTCTTAAGTTGATTAATCGTCGACTGACAAATGAAACCAATATTTTGGGTTAGCGTTTGATTTTAGCTAGGCCACCAGATTTAAAATTAAAAGGAAGTTCAAGTGAGTAAACAACAGAAAATACTTTTTATAGACCGCGATGGCACCTTAATTGTTGAGCCGCCAGTCGACTTTCAAGTAGACCGTTTAGACAAGCTAAAATTTGAACCGCTAGTGATTCCTAGCCTGCTTGCACTGCAAGATGCTGGTTACCGTCTAGTGATGGTGACTAACCAAGATGGCCTAGGTACTGATAGCTACCCACAAGAAGATTTCGATGCGCCACACAACATGATGATGGAGTTCTTCGAATCTCAAGGCGTTAAGTTTGATGACGTGCTTATTTGTCCTCACTTTGACGAAGACAACTGCTCTTGCCGCAAGCCTAAGCTAGGTATGGTTAAAGAATACCTACAGGGCGGTAAAGTCGACTTCCAACACTCTGTTGTGATTGGCGATCGAGTGACTGACCTGCAACTAGCTGAGAACATGGCAATTCGCGGTATTCAATATGGCCCGGATGCAGAAACGGAAGGTACGCTTAACTGGCCACAGATCGTTAAAGATCTGACGGTTAACGCTCGCGTTGCTGAAGTGGTTCGTACGACTAAAGAAACCGACATTAAGGTGGCGGTAAACCTTGATGAAACTGGCGGCAATAAGATCGATACAGGTATGGGTTTCTTCGACCACATGCTTGATCAGATCGCGACACACGGCGGTTTCCAAATGAACCTAACTGTGAAAGGCGATCTACACATTGATGATCACCACACAGTAGAAGACACAGCACTTGCGTTAGGCCAAGCTCTGAAAGATGCGCTAGGCGACAAACGTGGTATCGGTCGTTTTGGTTTTAGTCTGCCAATGGACGAGTGTTTGGCTCAGTGTGCGCTAGACCTTTCTGGCCGCCCATACCTGAAGTTCGATGCGAAATTCAGCCGTGAGCAAGTGGGTGATCTTTCAACCGAGATGGTGGTTCACTTCTTCCGCTCTCTAACCGACACACTGGCTTGTACGCTACACCTTTCTTCTGATGGCAATAATGATCACCACATCATTGAGAGCCTGTTTAAAGCGTTTGGCCGTACTCTTCGCCAAGCAATCAAAGTTGAAGGTAATGAGTTACCAAGCAGCAAAGGCGTCTTGTAAGGCTAACGTTAGCAAGGAAAAACAATGAAAGATCAAAAAGTCGTCATTATTGATACTGGGTGTGCCAACGTTTCTTCGGTGAAATTTGCCATTGAACGTTTGGGTTACGCAGTTGAGATTTCAAAAGAACCAGAAGTCGTCCTTGCCGCCGACAAGCTTTTCCTACCGGGTGTAGGTACAGCAAGTGAGGCAATGAAGAACCTACAAGAGCGTGACCTTGTATCTCTTGTGAAGAGAGTAGAGAAGCCTCTGCTGGGTATTTGTTTAGGTATGCAGCTGTTAGGTAAACTGTCTCAAGAGAAAGGCCAAAAGGCTGACGAGCTAGTTGAATGTCTAGGTTTGTGTGATGGTGAAGTACGTTTACTTGAAACGGGCGATTTACCCCTACCACACATGGGTTGGAACACAGTAACTTCGACACCTAATCACCCTTTGTTTAAAGACATTGAAGAAGGCGAGTACTTCTACTTCGTTCACAGCTTCGCAATGCCAGTGGGTGGCTACACAATCGCACAATGTGATTACGGTAACCCGTTCACAGCGGCGGTGCAAAGTGGCAACTATTATGGTGTTCAGTTCCACCCAGAGCGTTCTTCAAAAGCTGGCTCTAAGCTGATTCAGAACTTCTTGGAATTGTAATAAGGATTAGGCAACGGCCAACGTTGCCATATAAGGAATGTAAATGATTATTCCCGCATTAGATTTAATTGAAGGCCAAGTAGTTCGCTTATTCCAAGGTGATTACGGGCAAGTAACAGAATACAAAGTCGATCCTGCAGAGCAGTTTAACCTGTATCACCAAGCTGGCGCAGGCTGGCTTCACCTTGTTGACTTAACGGGTGCAAAAGACACAACCGCTCGTCAACTTGACCTAATCGCAAAGCTACTTGCTAGCACGCCTGCCAATATCCAAATTGGTGGTGGTGTTCGTAACGAGCAAGACGTGGTCGACCTACTTGAAGCTGGCGCGCAGCGCGTTGTTGTAGGCTCAACGGCGGTTAAGCAACCTGAACTTGTTAAAGGTTGGATGGAAAAATACGGCGCTGAGAAAATTGTACTGGCGCTGGATATCAACATCGACGAAAGCGGCACACGTAAAGTGGCGATTTCAGGTTGGCAAGAAGATTCAGGCGTGACGATTGAAGCGCTGATTGAAGACTACCTAACTGTGGGTCTTAAACACGTTCTGTGTACCGACATTTCACGTGATGGCACGCTAGAAGGATCAAACGTAGAGCTTTACGTCGATCTTTGTAAGCAGTATCCACAGGTTCAATTCCAATCATCGGGCGGTATCGGCAGCCTAGCGGATATCGAAGCTCTAAAAGGCAGCGGTGTTGCTGGTGTGATTGTTGGTCGTGCGTTACTTGATGGCAAGTTTACCGCAGAGGAGGCATTTGCATGTTGGCAAAGCGAATAATCCCTTGTTTGGATGTCCGTGACGGACAGGTGGTTAAGGGCGTTCAGTTCCGTAACCACGAAATCATTGGCGACATCGTTCCGTTAGCACAGCGCTACGCGGAAGAGGGCGCTGATGAATTAGTATTTTACGATATCACAGCATCAAGTGATGGCCGTGTTGTTGATAAGAGCTGGGTCAAGCGTGTCGCAGAAGTGATTGATATTCCTTTCTGTGTCGCTGGTGGCATTAAATCAGCAGAAGATGCAGCGCGCATTCTAGAGTTCGGTGCGGATAAAGTATCGATCAACTCGCCTGCACTGGCTAATCCTCAATTGATCACTGACCTTGCTGATAAATTCGGCGTGCAGTGTATCGTTGTTGGTATCGACTCATACTTCGACAAAGAAACCGGTAAGTATCAGGTTTACCAATTTACTGGTGATGAAGCGCGTACCAAAGCGACCAAATGGGAAACCAAAGATTGGGTTCAGGAAGTACAGAAGCGTGGCGCGGGTGAGATTGTATTAAACATGATGAACCAAGATGGCGTTCGTAACGGTTACGACATCGAGCAGCTCAACATGGTGCGCGAAGTGTGTAACGTGCCACTGATTGCTTCGGGTGGCGCAGGCGCGATGGAGCACTTTGCTGAAGCCTACAAAAAGACCAACGTGGACGGAGCATTAGCGGCTTCGGTATTCCACAAACAAGTCATCAATATTGGTGAACTTAAACAGTACTTAAAACAACAAGATGTAGAGGTGCGACTATGAGTTTTGAAACCGCAAGCTTATCAAAAGCAGCAGTAGGCGCATTATCAGAGCGTATTAACTGGGAAAAAGTAGATGGCTTAGTGCCAGCTATTGTTCAAGATTACCAATCGAGCCAAGTGTTGATGATGGGATACATGAACCCAGCAGCACTTGAGAAAACGGGTGAAACGGGTCAAGTAACTTTTTTCTCGCGTACTAAAGAGCGTTTGTGGACGAAAGGGGAGACCTCAGGCAATGTTCTGCGACTGGTGAACATGTCACTTGACTGCGACAATGACACCTTGCTGGTAAAAGTGAACCCAATTGGTCCAACGTGCCATTTGGGCAACACCACGTGTTGGGATGTTGATCCGCAAGAAGAGACCCAGATGGTGTGGCTTCATCAACTTGAGCAGCTACTGGCTGCCCGCAAGGACGCAGATCCTGAGTCTTCTTATACTGCCAGTTTATATGCCCGTGGCACCAAGCGTATTTCGCAAAAAGTGGGCGAAGAAGGCGTTGAAGTCGCGCTTGCGGCGACGTCGGGCGATAAGGCGGAATTAGTGTGTGAATCAGCAGATTTGATTTACCACCTAATGGTTCTTCTTCAAGACCAAGGCCTATCGATGAACGACGTAGTGAATAAACTTAAAGAGCGCCATAAGTAAGCCTCTTTAGATTTATCGAATCACGGTAAAAAAGAGATAAAAGCCCCGTAAACAACCATGTTTACGGGGCTTTTAAATTATCTAAGATATTAATCTACTGAAAAAGCACTGAACCCTGTCATTCCGAGGAGCCTAAGTGACATCAGGAATTTATTCTCTTAATCTAACTTCCTAGACGTACGAGTTACCCGCAACACTTTTTATACTTCTTACCACTACCACAAATACACGGGTCATTGCGGCCGATCTTAAAGCTCTCTACCGTTTGGTTTAGGCGAGGGTCAATCTCTGGCTCTGTTAGCTCTTCATGTTCGTTTTCTTGCTTTGGGAACTCCCCATCGATATACAACCAAAGGCCATCTTCACGAACGAAACGCGAGCGCTCTTGCATGCAGTATTGCGCGCCGTCTTCATTGAAGTAGGCTTTAAACTCGACAAAACCTTCGTTTTCGTGTGAGCCAGCGGATGCATCAATGACTTCTAAGCCTGCCCAATCACTATCGATAGATTCTGCAATACCTTCTCTTTGAGCTTCTGCATTACAGCTAGGGTGGTAAGTCGCAATAACATAATCAACTAACCCCAATACGTGCGCTGAGTAACGTGAACGCATCAATTGCTCAGGTGTTTCAACTGAACTGTGATTAAGGTGCGCTGATTCGCAGCATTGTTGGTAAGTATTTTTGCTACCGCACGGGCATAAAGACATAGTCAAATCCTGTAAAAATGGCCTCTATTAAGAGGCCATAAATGAATGCGTTGGAGTTTACCAAGAAACGATCGCTCACCAAAGCTTAGTTTCTATTGAAGCGGTTATGAGAAGTGAATTATCTCAATGCTGGTGACAGTAGCTCTTGTGCCCAAGTCGTTGCTTCATCGTAAGCTTGGCCTAGTTGAGCCTCGCTGAGCTTGAGAAGTTTACGAATGCGCGTTGCTTCATCCCATCGAGCTTGTTCATAAGCAATAATCATAGCCAAAATGGCACCTAACACGCCCTTGCGTTGGATAAGAGCCTGTTTAATCTCATCGTCGATTGGCACCGAGTCCAATACTTGTTTCAATGGTTGGTCAAACAGTGAATCCAGTAGCGAGAACATACCGGTCAAAAAGGCTTGTCCGGGCTCAACCTTCACATTCATCTTCTCGACTAATAGCTCACATTGACGCGCGCGTAATACCGCTAAACCGTAGAGTGAATCTGGCTTGTCTTCTTTCGCTGATGCGATCGCCACAAGTGAAACGAACTTACGCAGTTTTTGCTCGCCTAGGTAAATCAGTGCTTGGCGGAATGAACGAATGGTCGTTGCTGACCCGCCAGCCGAGTTCACGTAAGCGAGTAACTTATAAGATAAGGTCACATCCAGAGTGATCAGACGCTCTACTTCACTAAAGTCGATAGGATCGTTAGCGATCTCTTTCAAAAGTTGAACAATGGTCAAAAACGCAGGGTTGAGCGCGCGAGTTTGAATCATTTCTGGCTTACTAAAGAAGTAGCCTTGGAAGTAGGAGAAGCCAGCTTGGTTCGCTTCTTGATACTCGTCGTAAGTCTCCACCTTTTCAGCAAGGAACTTGATATTTAACCCTTTGAGAGAGTTCATGAACATCGAAGCTTTCGCGATAGAGATCAAACGGATATCAAACTTGATAATAGAGACGTAAGGTAAGAAACGCTTCCATGCTTTGCTCGGCACAAAGTCATCCAATGCGATGGTATAACCCGCATCGTAGATAGCTTTAATCGCTTCAAGTAGTTCGTCTGTTGGTTCGCAGTCTTCAAGAACCTCAACAACGAGGCTTTCTTTTGGAAATAGGGTAGGGACCAAGTTAATCAGGCTTGCATAAGGAAAGTTCACGAACCCCAGCTTATCACCCAGCGTATTATAGTGAGTTGATAAGAAGTGGTCGGAAAGCAAACGGCTAGTAGCGAGCTCCGGCTCTACTTCAGGGAAAGTGTTCTTAGGACCATCCCTGAATAGCAACTCGTAACCTATGGTTTTCTTATCTGTATCGAGTATTGGTTGACGCGCTACGTATGAATATTTCAACTTGGTACTGTGTTCGGTTTATTTCTGATAGAGAGATAATAGCTAATTCAGTGGAAATTACCATACACAATCTAAGAAAGTCTGACCGACAATAATAATCAAAGTGAAAGTTTAAGACGGATGTTGAAAGCTATTGCTAAACTCTCGATTCTGTAGTTCAAAACTTTGCGGAGTGAACACCAGCACTGAGCCTTGCGTATACCAATCGCCAAGTACGATACGGGTTTTAGTGCAATTATTAGCATTGAAGGTGTGGATGTCAGGGCGATGAGTGTGGCCGTGAATCATTAGATCAACGTTGTTTCGTTCCATCACATCTTCGACTTCTTGTTGTGTCACATCCATGATGTCGAGAGACTTAGTTTGCTTGTCATCTTTGATATCAGATTGAACCTTCGAGACGATCTTCTTCTTGATGAAAAATGGAATTCTGTTGAAGACCCATTGCAGCCACGGTTGATGCACTTTTTCGCGGAAAGCGAGGTATTTTACATCTTCGGTGCATAGGGTATCACCATGCAACACAACCGCTTTTTGGCCGTAGATATCGATTGTTGATACTTCGTCTAGTAGTTTCACGCCGGTTTGTTTAGCAAATTTTTTACCGACAAGGAAATCACGATTACCTTGAGTGAAGTAGCAAGGTACGCCTGTTTTCACCAAATCAATAAACGCTTGGCGGATAGAGGTCGCGAACTCACTTTTGTCGTCGTCACCAATCCAGAATTCGAAAAGGTCACCCAATACGTAGAGAGCATCCGCCTCTACCGCTTCATTCTTCATAAAGGTTAGGAAGCAGTCAGTGATGTCTTGTCGTGACGGAGCAAGGTGCAGGTCTGATATAAAATATGTTTTCATAGGTCTAAAAAAGGGAGCGATTCGCTCCCTATATCCTGATTTTATCGGCTCATCAATTATTAAGACTAATCGAAAGCAAGTAATTAAGCTTCGATTGTAGTACCAGTGATGATCACTTCTTCTAGAGGTACATCTTGGTGCATACCCATAGAACCAGTGCTAACACCTTTGATCTTGTTTACGATGTCCATGCCTTCAACAACTTCTGCGAATACACAGTAGCCCCAACCGTCTAGGCTTTCGCTACGGAAGTTTAGGAAAGAGTTGTCGTTAACGTTGATGAAGAACTGAGAGCTCGCTGAATGCGGTTCCATAGTACGAGCCATTGCTAGCGTACCAACTTTGTTCGCTAGACCGTTGTTTGCTTCGTTCTTGATAGTTGCACGAGTTGCCTTTTCTTTAAGGCCAGAAGTCATGCCGCCGCCTTGAATCATGAAACCATCGATAACACGGTGGAATAGTGTGTTGTCGTAGAAACCGTCACGGCAATACTGTAGGAAGTTTGCGCTTGTTTCTGGTGCTTTTTCTTCGTTTAGTTGAACTTTGATGTCACCAAAATTTGTGTGAAGGATGATCATGATTGTTACCTTACTGTCTTTTTAATATGAAAGGCGATTCTAGCCTAGTTTGATTGAGTTTCAAAATACGAAATCGTCAATAGATAACAAGGAGTTTAGCTGATTTGATGGTGAAAGGTATTACCTATTAAGGTATGACTTGTTATACTGCGAGCTTATTTTTGATTAATCCATAAAATAGATAGAGATCATGCTGAAGATATATAACACGCTCACAAGACAGAAAGAGGAATTCAAACCAATTACAGCTGGCAAAGTCGGCATGTATGTCTGTGGGGTAACCATATACGATCTCTGTCACATCGGTCATGGTCGTACGTTCGTTTCTTTCGACGTAGTAACTCGCTACCTTCGTTACCTTGGTTACGATTTGAACTTCGTTCGTAACATCACAGATATCGATGACAAAATCATCAAGCGCGCTAACGAAAACGGCGAGTCTTGTGACTCTCTGACTGAGCGTCTAATTGGCGAAATGCACGCTGATTTCGATGCATTGAACATGAAGCGTCCAGATGTTGAACCTCGTGCAACAGAGTTCATTTCTGAAATCATCGAACTTGTTGAAAAGCTGATTGAACGCGGCTATGCATATGTCGCAAGCAACGGCGACGTAATGTTCGAAGTTAAGAAGTTCGAAGAATACGGTAAGCTTTCTAAGCAAGACCTTGACCAGCTACAAGCTGGCGCTCGTGTTGACGTAGACTCTGCAAAACGTAGCCCGCTAGATTTCGTTGTTTGGAAGATGTCTAAGCCAGGTGAACCAACATGGGAATCACCATGGGGCCCAGGTCGTCCAGGCTGGCACATTGAATGTTCAGCAATGAACTCGTCTATTCTAGGTAATCACTTCGATATCCACGGTGGCGGCTCAGATCTACAATTCCCACACCACGAGAACGAAATCGCGCAATCTTGCTGTGCACATGGTACTGACTATGTAAACACATGGATGCACAGTGGCATGGTGATGGTAGACAGAGAAAAAATGTCTAAGTCACTAGGTAACTTCTTCACTATCCGTGATGTGTTAGCACACTACGATGCTGAAACAGTGCGTTACTTCCTAATGTCTGGTCACTACCGTAGCCAACTGAACTACAGTGAAGATAACCTAAACCAAGCTCGCGCATCGCTAGAGCGTCTATACACGTCACTTCGTGGCCTAGACCTTACCGCAGCTCCTGCTGGTGGCGAAGAGTACGTAACTCGTTTCTCTACTGCGATGAACGACGACTTCAATACGCCTGAAGCTTACTCTGTATTGTTTGAAATGGCGCGTGAAATCAACCGTATCAAGCCTGAAAGCATTGAAAAAGCAAGCGGACTGGGTGCATTGATGCGTGAACTAGCAGACATCATCGGTATTCTTCACCAAGAGCCAGAAGCCTTCCTACAAGGTGATGCGGCTGGTAACGATGACGAAGTGGCTGAAATCGAAGCGTTGATCAAATTGCGTAACGATTCTCGTGCTTCTAAGGATTGGGCAAATGCCGACCTTGCACGTGACAAGCTCAACGAGTTGGGCATCGTTCTAGAAGATGGCCCTGAAGGCACGACTTGGCGTCGTAAGTAAATCTTATAAAAAGGGCTGATTTTCAGCCCTTTTTTCTAACAAAAATTCTCTAATTTCACCTTTTCATATTCAATTTTATTTAACAGGAATATTTCTGTGGCTCAGATGTATTTTTACTACTCGGCAATGAATGCGGGTAAATCAACAACGCTTCTTCAATCGTCATTCAACTACCAAGAACGCGGTATGACGCCAGTGATCTTCACGGCTGCATTGGATGATCGCTATGGTATCGGTAAAGTAAGCTCTAGAATTGGTCTGCAATCTGAAGCGCAACTGTTTAAAAACGACACCAACATGTTTGATGCGATCAAAAAGCTAAACGATGAAGAGAAGCGTCATTGTGTTTTGATTGATGAGTGTCAGTTCTTATCGAAAGAGCAGGTATACCAACTAACAGAAGTAGTGGATAAGCTGCACATTCCTGTACTGTGTTACGGTTTACGTACTGATTTCTTGGGTGAACTGTTTGAAGGTAGCCGTTACTTGTTATCTTGGGCTGACAAGCTAGTTGAGCTAAAAACGATTTGTCACTGCGGTCGTAAAGCGAACATGGTGATTCGTACTGATGAGCACGGTGTTGCGATTGCTGAAGGTGACCAAGTTGCTATTGGTGGTAACGACAAATATGTGTCTGTCTGCCGTTTGCACTACAAAGAAGCCTTAGGTAAATAAGAGCTTCTTAATGTTTCGGCAATAGATGACGAAGCGAAGCAGTAAAATAAAAAACGGTGGCCAAGTGCCACCGTTTTTGTTTTCTGGTAGGTCATCGCTATTTATTCAAAGCCGAGCTTCTTAATCGTTAAATAGGCGTGATCAACTTCCTCGGAAATCGGCATTTCGATCTGGAAGCCTTGAGCAGGGTAGGTCTTGATACGCTCAAAATCGGCCACTAACGCGCCTAAAACCATGTCCAATGGCAAGTCTTCATTAAAGTAATCGACCCAATCTTGCCATTTAGATGTCACGGTGATTTCTGTCGTCTCTTGAGGCCACTGTTTACTGAAGGTCGCGTAAGTACGTTTCTCCATAAAAGGCTTCTGCACTAAGGTCAGCCTTTTCGGACGTAACCCTCGCTCAGTCAGCAACTCATGAGTGAAGCGGACATTCTCCCCAGTATTAGTCGCGTGTTTCTCTATGATAATGTCTGAATCTGGCACGCCACAGTCACGTGCAATAGCTGCGAAGGTTTCTGCTTCTGAGCGTTCAAAGCTGCCTTCGGTAAAGCGTCCGACACCACCAGAAAAAACGATGTATGGCGCAACCCTTTGGTGATAGAGCTCGGCTGCGTATTCAGCAACACGAGTATCGTTACTGCACAACACAAAAATACAGTCTGAGGGTTTAACCTTGTGACCCATAGACATGAAGTTCCAAAGGGTGTCGATCGCGCGGTGCAGCTTAATATTGGGCTCTTTCTTAGCTATAGATTGTTCAGTCATGCAATGCGTCCAATGTGGATTCGAATTTAAACGAATAACCTAAGTCGAGTATCTTTTTCGACGAGATCAGCTTGTCTGGTGTATCAACGACTGGTGGCAGAGGCTCGCTGCTATTCGCGCTTTTCAGTGCCGCGGCATAAAATTCCGCCTTACTTACGGTATTTGGTGTGGTCACATTAACCACTTCATTGTGAAGCTGGTTAATAGCAAAGTCGACGGCGCCAATGGCATCATCAAGATGAAGCATGTTAGCCGGAGCTTGAGTGCTCACTTGCTTCAATTTACTAGCAAACCTTGATGGGTGGCGACTTGGACCAATTAAGCCACTAAAGCGCAGAATGGTGTAATCGATACCTGAATCTATCACCAATTGTTCAGCTTGCAGCATGACGCGTGCGTTATCGGAAAATGAAGATGCGTGCTCTTTATCTGAGGTGGAGAGGAGCAGTGAGGCATCTTGCTCATTTAATACACCTGGCTTAGTCGGGTAAACCGTGGTTGAGCTCACCATAATGAGCTTCTTAACGTTCGCCTTCTGACAAGCTCTGGTTAGCTGCTGCCAGTAATCAGCGTACTCTTGGCCTGCACCTTTTCGAAAACCAGGAGGGAAACTGCCTATCACAATCTCGGCATTGTTTTCGAGTAACAGCGAATAGAGTTGTCCGATAGTTTGGTCAGCCTGTGATGCGTTAAAGCTGAATACTTCACAGGGAATACGCTCATTACCGATGGTGTCTGCACCCGCTTGAGTCGTCTTGGTGACGACCACTCGGTTACCATGTCTCTCTAGATGCTCAGATAAAGGGGCGCCTACCCATCCTGCACCGACAATAAATATAGAAGCCATCTGTACCTCACAACGACAAGCTATGGATTTAGAATAAGCCTAACAAACCTTTGGCCAAAAATGAAAAAACTCCACAGCCGAAGCGAGTGGAGTTTTTACTAGAACAATGAAGCTTTATTTAAGTACGCGAAGTAGTTTGTCTGCGCGCTCTGCCATCTCGATACCTTCATCTGTTAGGTAACCGCCGTCTGGCTGAGTACAAAGGTTCTTTTCGAATAGGCGCTTAACAGCGTCTTGAGTTTCTTGAGCAGCCTCTTGATGAACTTTAATGCCCGTAGCTGCGCTACTTACATCAAATTGAAGAAGGAGGTTTAAATCAGCAATATGTTCAGCGTTGTACTTCATAATTAACCTATATATTCATAACGTTCTCTACCTTCACCTTAGTGCGCATTCACAACTCAGGCAATAGCAAATAAATAGAATTGATAAGTGATACCAAATTGAATGATTAATCGACGTATGATGGGTTTATTTTGGTTAGATTGGGTGATTTGCACCCACTTAAATTGCGAATGATGTTTATTGCTAAGTGGTTGTAATATATTGTGGGACTAGAAATATATTGCATTCAGCTAATATTGAATAAAAAAGGAAATGCATCAGTGAGAGCGAACAAAGTAGCATTAGTTATTAGTATGCTATTTGCTATCTCAGGTTGTCAAAGCACACCCTCAGAGCAGACAGACGCGAACCAAACCACGAACAACAATGAATCAACCGTAGAGGTCCGTTCTTTCCAGTCTGTCCAAAGCGTTTATTCCGAATGGGAAGTTAAGCTTGAAGACCATGCTCAATTGTCTCTCTATGCACCAGAGAATTACAATGAATTGTTAGACGCATGGGACGATGCTGAAAGCATTTATGCGGACTTACTGAAAGACGAATCTCGCCTGACGAAGAGCTACTCGATTTTTTCCAGCCTAACTTACGCTGAAGCTTTTGATGAAAAAATCGCTTTGATCAAATCGAACTATGATTCGATCTTAGCGCTTAAGAAAAAGGCTGACCGAGTATTAGCCGATTCGATTGTACAAATGGATTACCTTAAGTTTCTTGGCGCAGATACCATGTTTACGTCGAGCTATAAAAGGTTGTATTCAGAATACAGCGAGCTGTTCGAGTACGTACTAGTCGACGAGCTTGAAGATGCTCAAGAAGCTCAAGTTGAATTCCTCAATAACGCTCGTTTGCTTGAAGTGAAAGTGGCACACAAGAAATACATTGAGCCTTTGAAGGATGAATTAGAGTTTTTAGAAGATGAAGACTTTGATGACGTTGTTCCATTAACGTTTGCTAAGGCTGCTGCTCAAATCACGTTGGCAGAAAACCAAGTGAAAGCAAGCCCACGTGAAAAGTCGATCATCCAAGACGCAGTTCAAGCAGCCGAGTTTGAATTGAACCACGTGCGCAGCGTCGCTCATGAAGTGAAAGTGCTGGCGAGTGTGAAAGGGGACAAGTTCGAGCAGTCGGTATTGAACGCTGAGAACCAGTTGCTGAGTATTTCACAAGTGGTGAATGATGAAGATTACCGTGACGTTGTGCTGCGTATTCAGTCTCAAAAGATTGTAGAGAGTGTCAAAGCGTTAAAAAGCTCAGACATGACCTCTTTATTAAAGTCAGAGATCGAAACGTTGACTGAGCAATTAGCTAAGCTTGAAAGTGAAAACCAGCAACAAGCACAGCAATTGTCTGAAGCGACCAAACACAATCAGCTATTGGATGAGCAGGTGACTAAGAGTGATGCTCATATAAAAAGCTTGGAAGAGTTGGTGGATAGCTTGAAAAGCTTAGGTGGTAAGGTAGCGAATGAAAGCGATTCCGACGTTACGCCAACTAACGTTGAATCTAACCTCGAAGATGCGGCTTTAGATCAATCATCAGAAGAAGTGATTGAACCTTCGGTTTAGCATAACCAATGTCTTTATTTGTGACTGACTTAAAAGCGCCTTAGGGCGCTTTTTTACGTTCTGTTGATCTATGTCAAAATCTGAAAATAAAAGCCTTCAAAACAGGTCTATAGTGTACGTCATTCTTTTGGTTTTAACGTAACTTGTTGATATTTATAGATGTGTTGTTTTTATCGTTAGTTTGCTTTCATTCATCAGACTTTTCTTTTTACTACTAAAGTCGTAAGAAATTCCAATATCATTGGAGGTTTGGCGTTTTCTTAGTTGTTGAAGGAAATTCGAGCATAAAATAGCTCTTGAATTAAGAAATGAAAGAGAGGATTATCGCGCTCCCGACGACATGTTTCAAAATGTAAATCATCATGAATCTAAACCAATTTGACTCATTATTACCGCCACAAATGGCTGAGCGCGCTGCAGATATTGGCGTAGGTAAAGCAACCAAAGATCCAATCAAATCTTTTCTCCTAGCGATTTCAGCTGGTATCCATATCGGTATTGCGTTTGTGTTCTACACCATCGTTACCACCGGTGCTGGTGATTTGCCATGGGGCATTACACGTTTATTAGGTGGCTTGGCATTTAGCTTAGGCTTGATCCTCGTTGTTGTGACTGGCGGTGAGCTGTTTACTAGTTCGGTGTTAACTCTGGTGGCGCGCGCAAGTGGCAAGATCACTTGGCGTACACTCGTTAAGAACTGGGCGACAGTTTATGTAGGCAACTTGATCGGCGCTTTGTTGCTGGTGGCTTGTATGTTGCTGACCAAACAATACATGTTTGACCACGGCCAAGTGGGCTTAAACGCGATGGCGATTTCCCAACATAAGATGCACCATGATTTCATCCAAGCTATCGCACTAGGTATCATGTGTAATGTATTGGTTTGTATCGCAGTATGGATGACATTCAGTGGACGCACATTGACCGACAAAATCGCGGTAATGATTCTACCTGTTGCGATGTTTGTATCAGCAGGTTTTGAGCACTGTATTGCCAACATGTTCCAAGTTCCATTAGCAATCGGCATCAAGACGTTTGCCCCTGCTGAGTTCTGGACGATGACGGGCGCTAACCCTGCGGATTACGTTGACCTGAACATGATGGACTTTCTGATGAACAACTTGCTGCCCGTTACTATAGGTAACATCATTGGTGGCGGTATCTTTGTTGGTATGTGGTACTGGTTAATCTACCTGCGTGATTAATATAGATGACGCGATCAACAGTGATTGCGTGACAAGTTCAGTCGACGAGAGTAGTTAAAGCTCAGCGAAACAATTGAATTGACATATGACACTTACAAGACGGTCTGCATTGCAGGCCGTTTTTTATTTGTGGAAAACCATTCCTTTTGTTGCTCTGTTTGTCACCTGAAGAGACAACAGCATTGATCAACATGTGTGCATATGTCTTTGAAATTACCCAAGGATCAATAGCAATGATCTTTCTAATGGTCGAAATGGACAAAAAAGGATCTATATTGATTTGGTTATCCACAGTTTCTGTGGATAACCTGTCTCAAATTCAGTGAGTAACCAGATCTAAGGGGGAGTGGAGAGGCTATTTTGCTGGTTTTATTTGAGCGAGAACTCGACCTTCTTTTGTCAGAGAAGTCTTCAATGAGAGGTGAAGAGCCAGTGCCAAAGAGCAGCTCATCATCACGAAAATAGCCAACATGATCATCAGTTGATATTTAATGGCGATCATCGGTGAAGCGCCTCCTAAAATCTGACCAGTCATCATGCCTGGCAGTGTCACTAAGCCTGTGGTCGCCATAGAGGCCATAATTGGAGACATTGCTTTCTGTATCGCGTTACGTACAAAAGGCGTAGCAGCGTAGGTTGGAGACGCACCTAGCGCGATTGCCGCTTCATATTCTGATTTCTGCGTTTCAAAAGCACCAAACAGGTTCTGCAATGCCACTATATTACTGCTTAAGCTATTGCCCAATAACATACCTGCAATAGGGATAAGGTATTGCGCGTTGAAAACCGGTGTCGGTTTAATGATGAAAAAGCAGATAAACAAGACGATGGGTACACAGGTTACGGCAAGGCTAACGGCAACAGGCGCTAATAATAGCTGCTTTGGTAACCTAGACTTCTCAACAATCGAGCTCGCACCGACAATTATCATGGCAAACAGCCACAACAAATTGACCCACAAACTGTTCAAGGTAAACAAATACTCTAGGTAAAGACCCACAAGAAACAGCTGAATAACCATGCGAATGATGCTGATAGAGGCTTCTTTTCCAAGGCCGAGTTTCAGCTTGTGGTTGATGGCAATGGGCAGAAAGAGAAGTGAACTGAAGAACAACAACTGCCACCAAGATATATCAATAACGTCTTGCATAGTGCTTCCTTTTAAGTAGGCCTCCATCATATCTGAAAGTGCCAAATGATGTATTTCAGCTTCAAACCCGTCGATTCAAAAAGTGCTCAATTATTTAACAACCAAAGTACAAAATATTGGTTGTTTAAGGCATTTTTAGCTACTACTTAGTAGGTAAAACGTTAAAATTGGTTACAATAAGGTTGTGTGAGTGTTGGAATTTAACATTTGTGAAATATACTTAATTCTTCACATTTGTTAATACTTTTTAATAACTTTGTTTAACTAAAAACAACTTTGGATGAGCTCAAAAAAGTATTGATTAGCAAGGGTTATAAGGGGAGATTTGATTGAACCCTACTTTGAGTATGGTCTAAAATTTGTTGTTAGATACTCAAGAACTTTAGCCCCATAGAATGGGTTACTCGAAATTACTAAATACAAAATAGGCAAAATGTATGAGTGATGTTAAAAAAATTGAAACTGGCGAAAAACGCTCGCTGGAGTGGAAGTCATTCCTCTTCATTGCGGTGGTTCTCTTTCCAATATTAAGTGTGGCTTTTGTAGGCGGTTACGGCTTCATAGTTTGGGCACTACAAGTATTCGTATTCGGACCTCCTGGTGCTCACGGCGGCATGTAATGCCCTCTAGTAACAACTTTTTTTAAACCAATATTTAAGAGAGCTAAACATGAAATCATTTTTAGTGAAATTATGGCGCACAATGACTCGCCCAGCAGTACACATCAGTCTTGGTGTACTAACAATGGGTGGCTTTATCGCCGGTGTTATTTTCTGGGGTGGCTTCAACACCGCTCTAGAGCACACAAATACAGAAGAGTTCTGTGTAAGCTGTCACACCATGCGTGACAATGTATACGTAGAACTGCAAGAAACGGTTCACTGGAAAAACACTTCTGGTGTACGTGCTACTTGTCCTGACTGTCACGTTCCACATGAATGGACAGCAAAAATTGCTCGTAAGATGCAAGCATCTAAAGAAGTATTCGCACAAGTATTTGGTGACCTAGACACACCAGAGAAATTCGAAGCACGTCGTATCGAATTGGCTAAGCATGAATGGGATCGTTTCTCTTCGAACAAATCTCTAGAATGTAAAAACTGCCACAACTACGATTCAATGGATTTCGAAAACATGCGCCCAACAGCGCGTATCCAAATGAAGAACGCGGCAGAGCGTGACCAAAGCTGTGTTGACTGTCACAAAGGTATCGCACACAACCTTCCATTAGATATGGACTCGGCAAGTGGTATCGTTGGTGAGCTAGAAAACGTTGCGAGCAGCACGTCTTACTCTGAAGGTAATGATGTGATTTCTATTCGTCACCTTCCTCTATACACAGACGAAACTGCAGAAGTTGAAGCTGGCCTACTAAGCCCTGCAAGTAAAGTGGCTATCGTTGGCGAGAAAGGCGACATGATCGAAGTTAAGATCGACGGTTGGCGTAAAGCGAAAGGCTTCGGACGTGTAATCCAAGAAGACTTCGGTATGAACATCTCTACTGCAATCCTGACTAAAGAAGTGTCTCAAAGTAACGGCATTACTATTGGTGAGAAGAAAGAAGATGAGTTAACAGGCCTTCCTTGGGAAGAAGTTGACCTAACACTTTGGATGAAGAAAGAGTCTATGATTGGCGACTACGCACCGATTTGGGATGCAGCTGGTCAAGCTTACCAATCTAACTGTTCAACGTGTCACTCACAGCCAGATGAAGCTCACTTCAGCGCGAACGGCTGGGTAGGCATGCTAGATGGTATGATCGCATTCGTTAACTTCGACACAGATACAGAAGCACTTGTTCTTAAGTATCTACAGAAGCACTCATCAGATTTTTCTGAAGGCCATCACTAATAAGACGTCAATTGGAGTAACACAATGGCAATTACAAGAAGAAGTTTTCTGAAAGGTGTCGCTACCACAAGTGCGGCATCTGTTATTGGCCCAAGCTTATTGGCGTCAGCGTCGGCTTCAGCAGCAGAAACAGAGGGAACTTGGAAAGTATCAGGTTCTCACTGGGGTGCATTCCGAGCTCGTGTTTACGCGGGTAAAGTACAAGAAATTAAACCTCTAGAAATCGATCAGCACCCAACAGAAATGCTGAAAGGTATCAAAGGTATTATCTACAGCCCATCACGTGTGCGTTACCCAATGGTTCGCCTAGATTGGTTGAAGAAGCACAAATACAGCGCAGACACGCGTGGTAACAACCGCTTCATTCGTGTGACTTGGGACGAGGCACTAGACCTTGTTTACCGCGAACTAGAGCGCGTACAGAAAGATTACGGTCCATGGGCGCTTCACACAGGTCAAACTGGTTGGAGACAAACAGGTCAGTTCCACAGCTGTACGAACCACATGCAACGTGCAATGGCACTTCACGGTTACTCTGTGAAGAAAATCGGTGACTACTCAACAGGTGCTGGTCAAACGATCATGCCTTACGTGCTAGGTTCTACTGAAGTTTACGCACAAGGTACATCTTGGGAACTTATCCTAGAAAACAGTGACAACATTGTTCTTTGGGGTAACGATCCAGTGAAAAACCTTCAAGTAGGTTGGACATGTGAGACTCACGAGTCGTTCGCATACCTAGAACAGCTGAAAGAAAAAGTTGCTAAGAAAGAGATCAACGTTGTTTCTGTTGACCCTGTTAAGAACAAAACAGGTCGTTACCTAGAAAACGAGCAAATGTACATCAACCCACAAACTGATGTGGCGTTCATGCTTGGTGTTGCTCACGTTCTTTACAACGAAGACCTATACGACAAGAAGTTCATTGAAACTTACTGTCTAGGTTTTGAAGACTTCATCAAGTACGTTCAAGGTGAAACGAAAGATAAAGTTGAGAAGACACCAGAATGGGCTGCAGAAATCTGTGGCGCAAGCGCTGACTCAATCCGTGAATTCGCTAAGATGCTGGTTAACGGTCGTACACAGATTCTTGTTGGTTGGAGTATCCAACGTCAAGAGCACGGTGAACAGCCTTACTGGATGTGTGCAGTTATCGCAGCAATGGTTGGCCAAATTGGTCTTCCAGGTGGTGGTATCTCTTACGGTCACCACTACTCTGGTATCGGTGTATCTTCAACTGGCTTCGCTGCTCCGGGTTCATTCCCGCTGAACATCGACCAAGGTCAATCGCCTAAGCACACTAACACTGATTACAACGGTTACAGCCGCGTAATCCCTGTTGCGCGTTGGGTAGATAGCTTGCTAGAGCCTGGTAAGAAGATCAAAGCAAACGGCGCAACGGTGACACTGCCTGACATCAAGATGATGGTATTCAGTGGTAACAACCCGTGGCACCACCACCAAGATCGCAACAAGATGCGTAAAGCATTCAAGAGCCTACAAACTGTAGTGGCTGTTGATTTCGCTTGGACTGCAACTTGTCGTCACTCTGACATCGTGCTTCCTGCATGTACTCAGTGGGAACGTAACGATATTGACGGTTACGGTGCATACTCTGGCCGTGGTTTGATCGCAATGCACAAGCTAGTGGATCCTCTGTTCCAGTCTAAGACTGACTTCGAGATCATGTCTAGCCTGACTAAGCGCTGGGGTCGTTACGACGATTACACGCGTGGTATGGACGAAATGCAGTGGGTTAAATCTCTGTACGACGAATGTCGCGCTTCAAACGAAGGCAGCTTTGAAATGCCTGAGTTCACTGAGTTCTGGGAAAAAGGTTTCCTAGACTTTGGTAAAGGTAAGCCATGGACTCGTCACGCTTCATTCCGTGAAGATCCAGAGATCAACGCACTAGGTACGCCTTCTGGTTTCATTGAAATCACAAGCCGTACAGTTGGCAACATGGGCTACGAGCACTGTCAAGAACACCCAATGTGGTTCGAGAAATCTGAACGTTCACACGGTGGTCCAGGCTCTGACAAACACCCGTACTGGCTACAATCTTGTCACCCAGACAAGCGTCTTCACTCACAGATGTGTGAATCTGAAGAGTGGCGTGCAACTTACGCGGTACAAGGCCGTGAGCCAATCTACATCAACCCAACAGATGCTAAGAAGAAAGGCATCAAAGATGGCGATGTAGTACGCGTTTTCAACGACCGTGGTCAACTACTAGCAGGTGCTGTTCTGATGGATAGCTACGCTCCTGGTGTTGTACGTATCGAAGAAGGTGCTTGGTACGGTCCGATCAACGAGAAAGTGGGCGCGCTAGATACATACGGCGATCCAAACACACTGACTCAAGACATCGGTACGTCTGAACTTGCTCAAGCAACGTCAGCAAACACATGTTTGGTTAACTTCGAGAAGTTCCAAGGCAAACTGCCTCCAGTAACTTCATTCGGTGGTCCAATCGAAGTTGCTTAAGCCTCTCGCTTAAGAGCTGAGATTAAAGCTTGAATTAAAGCCCCTGTAAGCGTTCTTACAGGGGCTTTTTGTATTTCTGATATCTGTACAGAGATTTCTAATTAAGTCATGTAGTCGCGTTTATGAGGGCTTTCTACCGGGGAGCTATAACGTATAGATTGAGATAAATTGCACAAGTAACGTGGTAACAGCTATGGAGCAAAGGAAGAGGGTGTTTTGAAGGGGCTCTCTTAAGAACTAGGTCGTCGAAAGCAAAAAGGCCGATACAAAGTACCGGCCGATTAGAAACCTATGGAGTGAAGCCTAAATCTTGAATAAAAACTTGAGTTTTGAATAGAAGCTTAAGCCTACATTTCGAACATAAACCAATAACCGTATGCACAGATCAAAGCGGGCACACTCGAATACAAGGTGGCGATAAGCGCTGCTTTCGGTGCCATGGCAATTGCAGGGAATAACGCGTCACCATCATTTGAAATCGCATTACCAACCTGAGCCGAAAGTGGCAGCGCACCCGACAGGTACAAGCTAGTGACCAATAATTGTGGACCACAGCCAGGTAGCAAACCCATCAACACGCCCGCCAGGGGGAGCATGATCCCCCAACTTGAGAATAACGTCGCAAAATCCACATTTGCTAGCACAGAACCAAATTCGAAGAAAAGAAAGGCAACCACAACCCACGCTGTGACAAAGTTGGTGTCTTGAGCGGTTTTTTGCAGTGGATGAGAGCCTAAACATTTCTCATCTTCACTTACTGCTGATTTGTAATCTTCAATTTCTCGAGTCAGGCCCCATAGAAACATGGAGCTAATCAGTAAAATTGTTCCCGCCCATTCCATCGACATTTCAGGCAACGCGAGTAACTCGTTGACGTCCACTTGAAAAGAGCCAAGTAGGGCCACTGCAGCGCCGGGAATAATCAGCACCGACCATAGGTAGCCTTGCAGGTTGATCGCCTTTTTAGAGACGGATTCTTTGTCTTGGGATTGAGATGAGCACCTGCGAACAGCTTCATTTTGCTCAGCCTGTTTTGGACGTAAGAAGTCATCCGCATGGAATAGGTTAATGATTCGACCTGACGCCGTGCCCACAATTACGCCCATCGCCATCATAGCTAAACCGGTTTTGGGTTCACTTGCTATCAACAAGAAGGCAGCATCGCCCATGGTGGAGACTAGCACGGCCACAACCGCACCAAACCCGAGTTTGCCGGATATAAATTGCGTGGTCACCACAATCGCACCGCCACAACCGGGTAAAGCCCCCATGAGTGCAGCAAATACTACTTGGTTTGAACGAGACTGATGCACAAGCTTGTTGAAGACGTTGTCTTTGTTGATGTAAAGGCTTAACCAGTGGTAAATCGCCAAGGTTAAAGCAACATAGCAAGACACTGCCCAGAACGCGTCTGACAGAGTGGTCACCGTCAATTCACGTGTAGCGGGAGCTGCCACAAGAGCGGCAAGTGAGATAGGTAATAGCAGTCGCTTAAATGACAGTGAAAACTGAGTTGTTTTCGAAGCACGACTGCTTGGCAAAAAAGAGATTAGACGATCCATAGGTGTTACTCAAAATTAGTGGCTTAAGATAAATATATACGAATGATAATAATTATCAATTGCATTTGTTGTTTTTTTATCTATTGTTACTATTGGCTAAACCTAGGAAACATGACCAATCTAAAAAAATGAGGTAAAGTATGGCTAATAAAGAGAGGCTCTAAAGGTAGAGTCATAATTGTTAGTGTAATAGGAAGAAACATGATTTTAGTTGTTGGTCACAAAAACCCTGATAGTGACAGTATTTGTAGTGCGTTAGTTGCAACAGAGCTTCTTAAAGCTCGTGGCGAGGAAGCGACACCAATTCGCCAAGGCGAGATCAACCGCGAAACTCAACACATTCTAGAAGTCGCTGGTGCTGAAAAGCCAGAGCTTCGTACTTCTGTTGCTGGTGAGAAAATCTGGCTAGTTGACTACTCAGATCTAGCACAAGCACCAGACGATGTTGCTGATGCAGAGATCGTAGGTATTGTCGATCACCACCGTCTAGGCGACGTGATGACAGTAAACCCAATGGAAGCTTGGATCTGGCCTGTTGGTTGTACAAACACTGTACTTTTCAACATGTTCAAGATTGAAGGTCACGCTATCTCTCAACAAATCGCTAAGCTAATGATGTCTGCAATTCTTTCAGACACCGTTGGTTTCGCATCTCCAACATGTACTCAAAAAGACAAAGACGCGGTTGCTGAACTTGCTGAAATCGCAGGTGTAGAAGACGTTGATGCATTCATCAAAGCACTTCTAATCGCTAAAACAAACATCGAAGGCCTATCTGCTGCACAGCTAGTAGAAAAAGACCTTAAAGGTTACCCATTCAACGGTCGCGATGTTGTTGTTGGTCAAGTTGAGCTTGCGACTCTTGAGCAAGTAGACGGTATGATCGAAGCTCTAGAAGCTGATCTTGAAGAGCGTTGTGAGAAAGACGGTCTAGCATTTGCTGCGGTAATGCTAACTGACATCACTACTGCGCAAACTCGTCTTCTTTACAAAGGTGAGTGGGCTGAGAAATTGGTTAAGCACGAGAAAGACGGCGTATTGATGATGGAAAATACACTAAGCCGTAAGAAGCAAGGCTGGCCTTGGCTACAAGGTGAGCTTGTTTAATCAAGTCACTTAAATAATAAACGCCTGCTTATTTAGCAGGCGTTTTTCTTTGAAGTAGCCTTTCTTCTCAATAGAAATATTTGAAGTTAATACTACTCAGCATAAGATGAACAAAGTTACTGACTAACGTAGGAAATTAAGATGACTACACAGCTAGACGATAAAAAAATCGCTGAAATTAATAAGTATACGGGTGAGCAACGCCTTAAATACTGTGTGAAAGAAATCGTAGCAAACCGTGAAGTATGGATCTTAACCGATGAACACGGTTGTGTAATGCTAAACACAGAAGACGAAGACTGTGTTCCAGTATGGCCAAACCAAGAGTTCGCGGAGTCGTGGGCAACGGGTGATTGGTCTGAATGTAAAGCTAAGTCTATCTCATTAAACAAATGGGACAGTCGCTGGACTAACGGTCTAGAAGACGATGAACTTGCTATCGTGGTATTCCCGAACGAGCAAGAAGAAGGCGTTATCCTGTTCCCTGATGAGTTCGACTTCGAGCTGAAGAAGCAGGCTGCTAAGCGATAATCTTCTCGTAACATCATAAGTCAGCGTTGCCTTCTGCTAGGCAGCGCTTTAGTTCTGTTTTATTACTTCAGCTCTCCGAAGAAAATAGAACTAACTTTATTTTTTCTTAATCGTCTTATCTTTTATTAGGTATATTGGCCTAGATTTGGTCTCCATATAGATTCTGCCTATGTACTCCCCTAGAACACCTATACTGATCAACTGAACTCCGCCAAAAAATACAATCGCAACAAATATGGAAGCAAAACCATCTGTATCACCACCCGTAATGAGCGTGTACAGTGTAATATACCCTCCATATATAAAAGCGATACTAGAGAAGATAAACCCAAGAAAGCCCCAAAATCGCAGTGGTACAATACTAAAGCTTGTTAGGCCATCTAAAGCATGACAAATAAGTTTTGTATAATTGAATTTTGTATTTCCAGAATGGCGCGCTACTCTGTCAAATTCAATGATAGCAACATCGTAACCGACCCATGATAATAACCCTTGCATGTATCGGGAGCGTTCTTCCAAGGTATTAATAGCAGAAACAACATGTTGACTCATTAATCGGAAATCCCCAACATTTGAATGAAGATGCTGGTCTCCGACCTTGTCCATCAAGTAATAGTAGAAGGTTGCTGAGTTTCTTTTAAGCCAAGAATCTTTTGATCGACTACCTCGCTTAGCGAGCACTATGTCTTTACCTGATTGCCATAGTTCGATCATTCTTGGAATTAGATTGGGTGGATCTTGCAGGTCAACATCCATTGGTATTACGGCGTCCCCTTTAGCGTAATTGAGTCCTGCTGTCAGTGCTGCGTCTTTGCCAAAGTTTCTCGTGAAGGATATAAACTCAATGTTGTTATATTCTTCCTTAATTCGTTTGATTTTTATCAAAGTAGAATCAATAGACCCATCATCGACAAATATTATCTCGAAGTCATAATCCAAATTGTCAAAAATTTTCGATATTTCTGATGTAAAAGGAAGTAAACTATTTTCCTCGTTAAATACAGGGCATATTATACTGATTAGTTTACTCATCTAAAATCCTTTTGTAGATTGTAAACTCCATATCTCTGTATTTTCTAATCATGATGGTATCAAATATTTCGTATTTATTTAATTCTTCAGAGATTACAGAGCTTGACCTAATGAAGTCTATAAATGAAAACCCTGACGGCAGCCTTTTAAGTTCTTCACTTGTTTCTATGATTATTATTTCAGGCGAATTAGACACTATGTCATTTTTTATAGATTCTATTACTAGCTTTAAAACCTCTTTGCTTTCCTCATTCTCACTATTAACGTGGTTAGGCAATGACCACATCGCAGGAAACTTGTTAACCCATTGCAACTGGCTATGCCTAGCTATCGAATTTATAGGGTAAAGTGTTGTCGTTATTGCGAATACTTTATCTTGAGGAATAGAAGACAATGCTATTGAATTAAATAGAGGTGATAAATGACGGTTTTCCTCGTTATCCAAAACGATATTAACTAAGCTGTCGATGTTGTTGTGATTGACGGACAATCTGCTGTTTGGCAGGACATTGTAGTAACTCATGCTATGTAAATAAACAAGGGAACAAATGGCTAAAGATAGAGGTATTATATCTTTTAATCTTCGTTTGCTGCGTAAACTAGCGAATGATGAATACATAAATAAAAAAACAAAAAATAAGGCTAGATTAGCGGTTAGGAGTAAGTGGTAGCTGAATCCGGTTCTGCCTATTAAAAAAGTTACAATAGAAGATAGATATATCAAAATAACATAAGTAACTGTAGTCATTAGAGGTGAGTTACGACTGTGTGTATAGATAAATCTTAATGGAAGAAAAGATACGAGTAGTAGGATAATAGGTAATAAGAAAAGATCTTCTATTGAAATAAAATAAGACGAGTATGATGTAGAGGCTAATGGAACCACTGTCGAAAAATACGTTTCATGGTTAAAGTAAACAAACGACACATAGACTAAACCAAGTAACAATATTAAAAAATTTTCTTTCCTGAACAGTGTTTTAATGGATTTTAAATGATAGGAAAGATAGAGCTCAGATACTAAAAAGACTATTGAATATTGTGGTTTTAATGAGATCGCCAAAGCTATAATTAGAATGTTAGCAACTATAACTTTTTTATTCGGACTTACTCCTAGTAGCCTTATTGATATCATGCTGCAATATGAAAGGAACGAACCGGTGATGATGTGTTCTCGTTGAAGAAAGTCATTAGGGAAAGTAAAGAAAAGACAGAAGGATAGAGTTAAGGCGATTAATAATCCATTTTTTATGTTAATAAAATTGTATAGTATTATACTAGAGCATAAAAATATGTAGATTAACATCCCCACTCTTAACGCTGATATATCATTGATATGTAAAACAGAACCAATTGAGATGAATAGCTTGTAAATATAAACAATGAGAGGGGGATTAACTTCATAGAATTGAAGGTAAAAATCACTACCTTCTGAATAAATAGCCATTTGTGATAAGAAAGAGACATCCGCATTTAGAATCATGGATGACTGGATGTAAAAAGCCTGAACGGAGAATAGAAAAATCAGGCATATACCTAAATTATAAGATCGCCACTTAAAAGGCTGTTTGATTTGGTCTTCCAAGCGGTCTCCTTTCCTTTTAATCCGTTTAAACTATTGTAGGAAAGAATTTTTGGTTTCACCGTTTATTTTGATAGTTTTGTTAATACCCAATCAACTGATACAAAGGTGCTTGTTGTGCGTCTTTTGCTGCTCGTTGAAGTACGCCTGTTTCGCTGTATTTCTTTAGAATCTTTTTCACCACAGGCTTAGCTTGTGCTTTGGTCATTCCCGCTTTTAATTCTGGTTCATACAACATCTTTAGTAGCACCACATCTAATGGCGATAATAAGTCCTCTGGCGTGTGATCATTGAAGATAGAAGGGTAGGCTTTATCGGAATCGTTAGGTAGCCCTAGCACCTGCGTTATCTCCTCTACGATACAGGCGACAAGCTTGCCTCGCTGTCTTGCTTGGTCAACGGGGATAATAATCCCAGCATAAATAATCTCACCTTTGGAGTTAGTTCGATAACCAGCAGTACAGATAGCGCTGTTTAGGTGCTGTGTCGATTTAAGCTTGAGTATGGTTTTAGATTCCGCTATCCAGTTGCTTTGCCTTGTGTATATCCATTTAACATTGGCTTCGGACTCTTTGCTGACGATTTTGATGGGGTGTTGTGTCACTTCGGATAAGTGCTGGATATGAAGTTCTGTGAGTTCTTGATGGAGTTCTTTGTCGCCGACTTGGTGATCAACCCATATCTTGATAGGTTGCTTCCATTTAGCGAGTGGTTTATTACCTTGGGAGTATTCGTGTTGCAGCGCGACGTTGTAGAAGGCCGTTTCTACGAACGACTTATCTAACCAAGTGAGTGGTGTACTTATGGCATGGAAGGAAACAACCGCAAGCAAGAGGGGAAGCATTGAAGCTTTTGTTAGCATGCGTTACCCCTCTAGTGGCGAGTTAAAAAAGCGAAACCAGTCTAGTGGTTTGGCGCTTTGGAGAAATGGCTCTCAACCAGTCTTTGAGTGATTTGGTGAGTTGGGTTGGTCAGCACTTGATCCGTTTCACCACTCTCAACCACATCACCTTCGTGCATCACGATGATCTTGTCGGTGATGTGTTTAACAATACCGAGGTGCTGAGATACGTAAACGAACGACACGCCCATCTCTTCTTGCAATTCTAAGAACAAATTGATGATTTGAGAGCGCATCGCCATGTCTAAACCATTCAACGCTTCATCAGCAACGATGATCGATGGTTGAAGTATTAACGCACGAGCCAAACAAACCCTCTGTTTCTGACCCGCAGCAAGCATCTGAGGGTAGAAGTAAGCATGTTCCGGTAGAAGACCAACACGCAACAACGTGTCTTTCACACGACGCATACGGGCTTCTGGAGGCATGTTGGTGTTTCGCTTCAATGGGCCTTCAAGAATACGACCAATCTGAATGCGTGGGTTAAGCGATGTGTTCGGATCTTGGAAGATCATGCGAATTAGCTTACAGCGAGTCGAGTAGTCTTTATGCTCTAGCTTTTCACCATTCACACGAATCTCGCCTGCAGTTGGCTCTACCATGCCTGCTAGCATTCTCGCTAATGTCGATTTCCCTGAGCCATTCTGGCCGATAAAACCAATCGTCTGTCCGGCTTCAAGACTAAAGCTCACTGGCTTTACGGCTTGATGAATCTTCTTACGGAAAAGACCAGAGCGAGTCGTAAAGTCTTTAGATAGATCACTGACTTCTAATAATGCACTCATGATTTCTTTTTCTTCTCCATATTCAGAGGGAAGTGACAGTTAAACTTGTGGTTTTTGATGCGCTTGGTGTGTGGGATCTCGACACACTGTCTCTGCGCGTATGGGCAACGTGGTCCCAACCGACAACCAATCGGAAGGTGTTGTAACGGTGGAATCGACCCCGGCAGCGACTGAAGCTTCTCTTTGTGAGGGATCCAGTCGTTAAAGTCTGGCATCGCTTTCAATAGCGCAACCGTGTAAGGGTGTTTAGGCGCATCCAAAAGCTTTTGCGTGTCAGCCGATTCAACAGACTGTCCACAGTACATAACGGTAATACGAGTCGCCCATTGGGTAATGGTGGTTAAGTCATGACCAATCAGAACAATCGTCGTGTTATTGAGCTGATTCATTCGACTCAACAAACGCAGTATTTGAGACTGTGTAATTGGGTCTAAATCGTTGGTTGGTTCATCGGCAATCAAGACTTTTGGCTTGGCTGCGATCGCCATGGCAATCATCACTTTTTGACATTCACCATCGGTCAGCTCATATGAGTAGCTGTCCATTAGACGTGAGTGATCTTTGATACCGACTTTGTGCAGTAGTGCTATCGCTTGCTTCTTACGCCACTTAAATCGTTGCCACCAACGACCTTCAAATGCGTGAGAAGGAATCGCTTCGATCAGTTGATGTCCCACTTTTTCGGAAGGATCAAGACACGTTGATGGTTCTTGGAAGATCATCGCGATATCACGAGCAATAACACGTCTGCGCTCTTTAGGCGTCAGTTGGAGTAAGTCAACGTTCCCCAGTCGCATTCGGTCAGCTGAGACCTTCCAGTTTTCCTTACAAACACCAACGATCGCTTTCGCAACCAAACTTTTACCAGAGCCGGATTCGCCTACTAGACCACGAATTTCCCCTTCATTGAGGGTAATACTCATTCGATCTACCGCTTTAACCATCCCTTGAGGAGTCTCAATCTCGATGGTTAGATGTCGAATATCAAGTAACGGCATTATTCGATTCCTGCGTTTAGCGCTTGGCGAACACCTTCACCGACAAGGTTAATCACGATCACTGTAAACATAATAGCTAAGCCGGGTAGGGTTACTGTCCATGGTGCTAGGTAAATCAATTCTACTGAATCACCCAAAATTGAGCCCCATTCTGTACTTGGTGCTTGAGCGCCAAGACCAAGGAAGCCCAATGCTGTGATATCAAGAATCGCCACTGATAATGCCAATGTCACTTCTAGTGCAACCACGGTAAGAATATTGGGAACAATCGAATTCCATAACAGATAAAAGTCGTTCGCACCATCAAGGCGAGAAGCGAGAATGTAGTCTTTCTCTACTTCGGCATGCACGGCAATGTATACCGAGCGTATAAACCTCGGTATTAGTGCCAAACAGATGGCAAGCAGGATATTAAATTCACCAAATCCAAGAAAGGCCACGAAGATAATTGCCAGTAGCAACGATGGAATCGACATAACCGTATCAAGCAGGTGGTTGAGCGTGCTTGATAGCAGTCCGCGAGTCATACCAGCAAGTACGCCAATCAGGCAGCCAATCACAGCCGCGATAAAGGTGATAACAACTGCAGCACCGAAAGTCAGCTGAGAGCCAATAATCAGACGAGAAAGAATGTCTCTGCCCAAATCATCAGTACCTAGGAAGTATTCAACGGTGCCTGCTGGATCCCAAGAAGGCGGCGTTAATAGATGCCCGGTTTGTTCTTGAGAGTCGTGCGGCGCAAGCCATGGTGAAGTGACGGTAACCAGAATGATAAGCACCAAACACCACAGGCCAAACATCGCTAGATTATTGGCACGGAAGCTTCGCCAGAAACGTTCGAACTGGGTTGGAATCTGTTCTTCTTGGTAGACGTTATTTGTTAGCATACCATTCCTTCCTTACCAGTGGATTGACCATCGCGCCCAATAGATCGGACAGAATGTTCGCAGTCAAAACCAGAGTTGCCACCACAATTACGCCCGCTTGAATTGACACATAATCTTGATTAGACAGAGCATCTAATAACCAGCGGCCAATGCCCGGCCAGTTAAAAATCGATTCGGTAATGATCGCGAGCGTTAACATACTCGATAGCTGAACGCCGACCTTAGGAATAATCGGTGGAATCGCATTTCTTAACACGTGCTGAGTGATGATCTCTCTTGTTGAAAGACCTTTTATTCGTGCCGCACGAATGTAGTTTTGAGTCATCACCTCTGCTACCGACGCGCGCATAAGTCGGATAACCTGCGTCGTTGGCGCGAGTGCTAAAACAAGACAAGGCAGTGCCATATGTTCGATAACGCTTTGCAATGCATGTGCTCGGTAGCGACCTTCAGCAAAAAAAGCATCAATCATCGCGAAGCCAGTCACGTGCTCAATCTCGTAAAGTAGATCGTATCGACCGCCAACAGGGAACATCTCAAAGTGCAGTGAGAACACCATGATCATCAATAGTGCGACCCAAAATATAGGTGCCGAGTAGCCTGCCATTGAGGTGAACGAGATAGTAGTATCGACAAATTTACCTTGTCTCATACCCGCGATGGTGCCAAAAGGGATACCGATGAAAAGCGCTAGTACAAAAGCGAAGAAGCACAGTTCCAGAGTCGCAGGGAACACAACGACTAGTTCATCAATGATGGGCACACCGTGTTTACTCAAACCGAAGTTGAGCGTCGATAATTCAGTAATATAGCTAATCCAACCGGGCCAGAAATCTTGGATAGCCCAAGGAGAGGTTTGGTCTAATCGAAGTAGTGAAAAGCCAACCAGAGTCAGAATCGCTAGGGTAATAACGAATAAGTTTATACGTCTTAATGTATACCAAAACATTAGCGCACCTCTCTTCTGACTTGATCAAAAGGTTGGGCATTGAATGGGCTCTGTTTAAAGCCGGTTAGCGAACGATCGTGAACTCGGAATTGCACGCCATGCGCCAGAGGAATTACAGGAACTTCTTCGTTGAGAATGTTTTGCGCTTGTCGATACAAGTTCACACGGTGCCTTTGTTGATTGATCTCTAATGCTAAATCCAGAAGGAAATCAAAGTCTGAATTACACCACATAGAGACGTTTAACCCTGCGCGTTCAGAACTGCAAGAGAGCAGGGGACGTAAGAAGTTGTCAGGATCGCCCGTGTTGCCAATCCAACCTGTAAGAAGCAAGTCTGTTGAAGCAATGGATGACAGTTGAGTACGATCGAATCGGTCGTCGGTATAGAGTTTCAGTTCGATACCAATGTCAGCCAAGTTTGCTTGAATCAATTCTGCCGTTTTTCGTGGGCTTGGGTTGTAGGCGCGAGGCTCTAAAGGTACCCACATTGAAAGTTCTAACCCCGGTTCAACACCTGCTTCTTTCAACAGTGCCACAGCGTAGTTTCGATCGTAGCGAACTTGAACGCTGTCTTTTTGGTGGGCCCAAGAGGTTGGTGGCAACAAGGTATAAGCTTTGGTGCCTGTACCGTAATAAACAGAATCGAGAATGTTCTGGCGGTTGATCGCCAAGTTCAATGCTTTACGGACTCGCGAATCACGTAAGGCTGGGTGTTCAGTGTTTAGCGCAATAAAAGAAACATTAACCGCAGGCGTTGCGGAAATCTGTAACTCTTCATGAGCTTGAATAATCGGGATTTGACTTGAAATCGGTGAGTTCAGCACGTCACATTCGTTGCGAAGAAGCTTAGCAAGTGTACCTGTTCCACGTTGTGAGGTGTCGAACACAACTTGGTCCATTTGAACGTCACCTTTCCAGTAATGCTTGTTCTTTTTCAAGCGCACTAGATCGTTGATCTGGTATTCATCTAAGTAGAAAGGACCAGTGCCTACTGGCTTAGAATCAATTTGGTTTTTCTCATCCGCAGCAACGAGCTTATTAGCGTATTCTTTGGAGTGAATGACCGCGTAGCTGGTGGCTATGTTATTAAGGAATGAATTGTCAGGGCGACTTAATTGGAATTTAACCGAAAGGTCATCGACTGCAGTAATGTCGACAATCAGGTTTTTGAAATCAATACCCGCAAACCATGGATATAAGCCACCACCCACATAGTGAAATGGGTTCGAGCTATCGATGATGCGTTCGAAACTAAAGACCACGTCTTGCGCATTCATGCTACGAGTTGGAGTAAACCAATCTGTGGTTTGAAACTCAACATTAGGGCGCAATGTGAAAGTGTACTCAGTACCTGATTTATCGACAGACCAGCTCGTTGCCAAGTTCTGTTGTGGTCGGTAAGTCATAGGATCAAGCGTTAGCAAGGTATCGAAGATTTGAGGGCTCAGCGATTCTGCGGTAATGCCACTATCAACCAATTGTGGGTTGAAGGTACTAGGGTTACCTTGGCCGCAATAAATGAAGCCTTTTTCACGGATCTGTTCGTGATCCACACTCTCACCACATCCGGCTAAAAAGCTCAGCGTGCAGATGCTCAGTGATAGTCTTATTAGTGCTTTCATAAAAAGAAATACTTTTCGAAACGAGGCGTTAGAGGAGCCTCAAGATCCGGACAATTTAACATTTTATTTATTCGGCTCCAAATAATAATCTAGTGTGGGCAGCTATTTATCGTTAGCTTGTCCGACAATCGCGTACTTCCTCACCATTCCTCGTAATTGGTTGTATGTTAACCCGAGTAATTCAGCGGCTTGCTTCTGATTGTACTTGCTCTGTTTTAAGGCTTGATTGAGTAGTTTGATGTCTTGCTGCTCCTGCCATGCTTTGTAATCCAACGGCAAAGAAAAAGCGCTATCAAATGAAGTATGGCTGTTGGACTGAGCATTGCCAGTTTCTGGCGTCGAATCTTGATCTGTTTTCCATGCCGGTTTGAATGGGTTAAACACCAAAGATTCAATAGGATATGGATTCTTACCATGCTGGTAGATCGCGCGTTCAATGACGTTTTTCAGCTCTCGCACATTCCCCGGCCAAGAGTACTCCAATAGCGACTCAACGGCTGACGGAGCAAAGCCGACAAACAACTCTAATTCCAATTCACGACACATCTTGATGGCGTAGTATTCTGCCAATAACGTGATGTCTTCTTTGCGCTCACGAAGCGGCGGGATAGTAATCACATCAAACGCCAATCGATCGAGTAAATCGGCTCTGAACTCGCCTTTTAATGCCATCTCAGGTAAGTCAGCATTGGTTGCACATACCAGTCTTACATTGGCACTCAAAGCCTTTTGGCCGCCAACACGTTCATATTGTCCGTATTCGATAACACGTAATAATTTTTCTTGAACGGCAAGAGGAGTGGTAGCAAGTTCATCGAGAAACAGTGTGCCGCCTTCTGCTCTTTCAAAGCGACCTTGATGACGACCTTTCGAACCAGTGAAAGAGCCAGACTCGTGACCAAATAACTCAGAATCAATCAAGCCTTCACTGAGTGTTGAACAGTTCAGCGAGATTAAAGGCTGATCCCAGCGTCTTGAAAGGTAATGCAGCCTTTGAGCAATCAACTCTTTACCTGTACCACGCTCACCAATGATCAGAATGGGTCTTTCGATTGGTGCGAGTTGAGAAACTTTATCTAAAACAGAGAGAAAGCTAGGTGATTCACCAATAAGATTCTGCTGCATAGTGGGTCCTTGTGTGAGCTGAGCACTGATGGAGTTCATTTAAAGGCTGTAGTGGTGAAAAATACCAATACTTGGCTAAATTCATCATAGCATGTATCGAGTTAATCACCATTTTATTGTAAGTGTCTGATAATAAAAGGCTTAAAAGTTGGCACGCTACTTGGATTAGTTATGGTAGGTTTAACAACAAACGTAAATTTGTGAGCAAGTGGATTGAGAGTCTAATGACGATTTAAAACGCATTTGCCATCATTGTAATTAAGGAGTTCCTCATGGGTATTTTTTCTCGCTTTGCAGACATTGTAAATTCAAACATCAGTGCACTATTAGATAAGGCTGAAGATCCTGAAAAGATGATTCGCCTGATTATCCAAGAAATGGAAGATACGCTGGTTGAGGTTCGCACTAACTCAGCAAAAGCCATCGCAGACAAGAAAGAGCTAGCACGCAAAGTTGAAGCTATCGAAACTCAGATTCTAGATTGGCAAAATAAAGCGACACTAGCGCTAACTAAACAACGCGAAGATCTGGCGAGAGCAGCTCTGATTGAAAAGCAAAAACTTGAAGACATCATCAAGAGCCTGCACACTGAGCAAACTTTGGTTCATGAAACCATCGAGAAGCTAACCAGTGAGATTGGCAAGCTAGAAACTAAAATTGCAGAAACTCGTGCCAAGCAGCAAGCATTGATGATTCGTAATAATGCTGCGAGCAATCGTCGTGATGTTCAAAAACATCTGCATTCAAGCAAAACCAACGAAGCAATGGCGAAGTTTGAGCAATTCTCGCGTAAAGTGGATGAATTAGAAGCTGAAGCTGACGTTTACGCAAAAACAGGCAACGCAAAATCTTTAGACCAAGAGTTTGCCGAGCTACAAGCTCAAGATGAAATTGAAAAAGAGCTAGCGAAACTGAAGCAACAAGTTGAAAACCGCGATAAATAATTTAGGAGTTTTCTATGTCAACATTTCTAATTGCAGGTCCACTGATTGTCTTCTTAATCTTCGTGGCACCGCTATGGTTATTCTTACATTACCGCAGCAAGAAGAAATCCAGTAACGGTCTTTCAGAAACGGATCTTCAGCGTCTGCACAAGCTTTCAGCGCAAGCGGAATCGATGCAAGATCGTGTGAAAACACTAGAAAAAATACTGGATGCGGAGTCGCCTAACTGGAGACGAAACTATGAGTAGAGAACTGTATCGCGACCCAATCAACGGAAAATTGTCTGGCGTGTGTGCGGGCTTAGCGAACTACTTTGGGCTTGAAGTTTGGCTGGTTCGAATCTTAGTTATCTCTGCAGCACTGCTTGGTGGTAGTTTTCTTGTCTTGTTAGCGTATTTAGCTTTGACATTTATGCTTGAAAAACAACCACCTCAGTATGTGGATGAGATGAAAGCCAAACAAGAGCATACGCTGAAGCAAAAGCCTTGGGAAAAAGGGCAAACAGCAGAGTCTTTACTGGGCACTTTAGAGGGTGATTTCCAGAAGTTAGAGACCAGTGTCCGCAACATGGAAGCTTATGTCACCTCAGACACGTTTAAAGTGAATCGTGAATTTAAGAACATGTAGCGCTAAAACCTAAAAAAGATTAGATAACGGTTTAGGAAAATTTATTCCAAGCCGTTATTTTTTTTAATAATTTTCTCTAAATAAATCTTACGCCGACTGGTAAGTTACATGCGATTAATCTATGTTATAAAAATATTTATAGATATGGATGATCACCAATGTATAGAGCCTCCCTTGTCCTATTGACAGCCATAGCTGGGTTGTCTGGGTGTGGTAAGGAGCTTCCTCCCGTACCTGAGCCTGAATCTAGACCCGCCAAACTCTTCACCGTTTCCGTCGGTAATAATGCCTTTGAACGTAGTTTCCCCGCCACCACAGAAGCTGGCGATAAAGCCGTTCTTGCGTTTCGTGTTCCTGGGTTACTTCAGACTATCGATGTCACATCGGGTCAACAGGTTACCAAAGGTGACAAACTTGCAACGCTTAACCCTGATGAATATCAGCTGTTAGAAAAGCAAGCGAGAGCCAACTTTAAACTTGCCGATGTTCAATACCAACGTTCGATCAAGCTGCGTAAAGATCGAGTGGTTTCAGAGCAAGATTTCGACCAAGCGAAAGCGAATCACAACTCGGCTAAAGCTGTCTTGAACCAAGCTAAAGCTAACCTGCGTTACACCACTCTGGTTGCGCCTTACGATGGAACGATCTCCATCATTCCTGCTGAAAACCATGAATACATCGCCGCGAAACAAGGTGTGATGAATATTCAAACTAATCAGATTCTTAAAGTCGTCTTCTTATTACCCGACCAACTTATCACGCGCTTTTCTTCAGGGTTTGAAACCGATGCAACCATGGTATTTGATGCGTTTCCTGAGAACCCTTACGTTTTGACCTTCCAAGAAGTTGATACCGAAGCGGATCCAAAAACGGGTTCATACAAGGTAACCATGGTTATGGAAAGACCAACCGATATCGGTATTTTACCGGGCATGTCTGGCACGGTAAGACTTGTTTCTGCGCAAGCTGCTGCGACCAAAATCCCTACGTCAGCAATGATAACTGACGGCGATGATGTGTCGGTATGGCGTGTAAACAACGATGGAATTGTTGAGAATGTAGCAATCGTCATTGATGAAAAACGCCATATCGTCTCTGGGCTGAATGATGGAGACCGCATTGTCACTTCTGGCGTTAATGGTCTTGAGCCGGGCGTAAAAGTCCGAGAGTGGATCAAGGAAAGGGGGCTATAACATGAAAACACTTAAAGTGGCCGCAGGACTGTCGTGTTTAGCCTTACTGACAGCTTGTGAAGATAAACAAGTGGTAGAAGTGGACAATACACCCTTAGTTAAAGCCGTCGAGATTTCAGTCATTGATTTTAGCGACAAGCTCTATTTCCCAGCGGTCGCAAATGCGGCTGAGAAAGCTCACCTTAGTTTCCGAGTGGCGGGGGAAATCTATAAGCTTGATGTTAAAGAAGGCGAACGTGTTTCTGCTGGTGACATCATTGCAGAGCTTGACCCGACCGATTATCAATTGGATGTGGACAACGCTCAGGCGCGTTACACGGTAATCAACAGCCAATACAGACGTTCAAGTCCGTTGGTGAAGAAAGGGCTATTGGCGAAATCGCAGTTCGATGAAATCGCCGCGCAACGTCAGATCGCTTATGCCGAATTAGAGCTTGCGAAACTGCGTTTGTCTTTCACTAATCTTCGTGCCCCAGTTGATGGGATTATCTCTCGCGTGAGTGTCGACCAATATGAAAATATTCAGGTTGGCCAACAGATTGTGAACATTCACAGTGTCGAGGATGTCGAAGTTGTCATTCAGCTCCCTGACCAAATCTATGTGAATCAACCTAATGAGACGCTACTGTCGAATGTTGAAGCTGTGGTGAGAGTGCCAAGCGGCAATGAATACACAGCAGGTATTAAAGAGTTCACCACTGAGCCGGACCCAAGTACGGGTACCTTCACGGTGACACTAGCTTTGCCGATGCCAGAAGACGATTTGATTCTTGATGGTATGGCCGTTGATGTGACCTCAAACGGGCGAGATATCGGTTTGGAGCTAAAAGCTGGCGTACTTATCCCGATCGAAGCGGTATTCAATGCAGACGGTGATGAACTGGATCGTAAAAACTCTTATGTGTGGGTTCTTAACGATGACAAGACAGTCTCGAAACAACAAGTCGTGTTAGGAAAAGCAAACCAGAAAACATTGCAGATAATGAAAGGATTAGAAATGGGGCAGCATGTCGTTGTTGCAGGCGTATCGCGATTGCGAGATGGGATGACAGTGGAAGTATTGTCTCAGGAGACGAACAATGAGTGAAGTGAATAACAAGCCTCAAAATGACGATCAACAGGGTGATGATCAGATCACAGGTGTTGCTTCTTACTTTATACGTAACAAAGTCATTAGCTGGATGCTATCTCTGATCTTTCTTATTGGTGGTGTTTCTGCATTCTTTGGTTTGGGTCGTCTAGAAGATCCTGCCTTCACTATCAAAGATGCAATGGTTGTAACCTCTTACCCTGGGGCGACCCCTCAGCAAGTGGAAGAGGAAGTGACCTATCCATTAGAGAAAGCGATTCAACAGCTTACTTATGTAGACGAAGTGAACTCTATCTCAAGCCGTGGCCTGTCGCAGGTAACGGTAACGATGAAGAATAACTACGGCCCCGATGATCTTCCGCAAATATGGGATGAACTTCGTCGAAAAGTGAATGATTTGAAGGTCGAATTGCCGCCGGGCGTAAATGACCCTCAAGTTATTGATGATTTCGGTGACGTTTACGGTATTTTGCTCGCGGTAACGGGCGATGGCTACAGTTACAAAGAGCTGCTGGATTACATCGATTACCTAAGGCGAGAGCTGGAGTTGGTTGATGGGGTCAGTAAGGTCTCCGTTTCTGGTCAACAACAAGAGCAAGTATTCATTGAGATATCGATGAAGCGGATAAGCTCCTTAGGTCTGTCTCCAAGCACGGTATTTAATCTTTTATCGACTCAAAACATTGTATCAAGTGCCGGTGCGGTAAGAATTGGCGACGAATACATTCGCATCCATCCAACGGGTGAGTTTCAGAATGTTGAACAGCTCGGCGATTTGATTCTAACTGAAGGCGGTGCTCAAGGTCTTATCTATTTGAAAGACGTAGCTGACGTTACTCGTGGCTACGTTGAAGTACCGAGCAACATCATTGGCTATAACGGTAAACTGGCACTCAACCTTGGTGTCTCTTTTGCTCAAGGTGTAAACGTGGTTGCTGTCGGTGAAGCCTTTGACCGACGACTTGCTGAGCTTAAGTACCAACAACCTGTCGGCATCGATATATCTGAGGTTTATAACCAACCGAAAGAGGTAGATAAGTCGGTCAGTGGTTTTGTTGTCAGCCTCGGACAAGCGGTTGCGATCGTAATCGTAGTTCTGCTGTTCTTCATGGGGTTACGTTCCGGTCTGTTGATCGGTTTGATACTGTTGTTGACCGTTTTCGGTACCTTCATTTTCATGCAGTACTTCAAGATTGATCTCCAACGTATTTCATTAGGCGCATTGGTTATCGCCTTGGGGATGCTGGTGGATAATGCCATTGTGGTGGTGGAAGGGATATTGATCGGCACGCAGAAGGGGCGAACCCGGATGCAGGCCGCCACCGATATCGTTACCCAAACTAAATGGCCGCTGTTGGGTGCAACCGTTATTGCGGTGACCGCTTTTGCGCCTATCGGTTTGTCTGAAGACTCAACCGGCGAATACTGTGGCACCTTGTTTACGGTTCTGCTTATCTCGCTCATGTTGAGTTGGTTTACGGCAATCTCAATTACGCCATTCTTTGCTGATATGTTCTTTAAAGGTCAGAAGGTTGATCCTGATAACGAAGGCAAAGACCCATACAACGGGATGGTTTTTGTTATCTATAAAAACTTCCTTGAGTTCTGTATGAAGCGTGCGTGGCTAACCATGTTCGTTCTGATTATTGGTTTGGGTGCGAGTGTTTACGGTTTTGGTTTTGTAAAACAAGCCTTCTTCCCATCTTCTACTACGCCAATGTTCCAAGTGGATGTTTGGATGCCGGAAGGGACCGATATTCGTGCGACCAACACCAAGCTTAAAGTGCTTGAAGGTTGGTTAGCAGAGCAGGACGAAGTTGAGCACATCACGACGACAGCAGGTAAAGGTCTACAACGTTTCATGCTGACTTACTCACCAGAGAAAAGTTATAGCGCATACGGCGAGATAACGGTTCGTGTGAAGAGCTATGAAGTGCTTGAAGGGCTGATGCTGCGTTTCCGTGAACATGTAAATGGTCAGTTCCCTGAGATCGACTACAAGCTGAAACAAATCGAATTAGGCCCTGGTGGCGGTGCGAAAATTGAAGCGCGAATTGTAGGCTCTGATCCAACGGTATTACGTTCAATTGCAGCCCAAGTGATGGACATCATGCGTGCTGATGATGGTGCATTTAACGTTCGTCACGATTGGCGTGAAAGAACTAAGGTGTTAGAGCCTCAGTTCAACGAAAGCCAAGCTCGTCGTTACGGTATTACTAAGTCTGACGTTGATGATTTCCTGGCGATGTCTTTCTCGGGTAAATCGATTGGTGTGTATCGTGACGGTACTACGCTGATGCCTATCGTGGCTCGTTTACCTGAAGATGAGCGTGTTGATATTCGTAACATCGAAGGCATGAAGATTTGGAGCCCAGCACTAAGTGAGTACATCCCACTGCAACAAGTAACGCTAGGTTACGAACTGGAATGGGAAGACCCGCTGATCATCCGTAAAAACCGTAAGCGTATGCTGACGGTAATGGCGGATCCTGATCTATTGGGTGAGGAAACGGCTTCGACTCTACAGAAACGCTTACAACCACAAATTGAAGCGATTGAGATGCCACCGGGTTACTCATTGGAGTGGGGTGGTGAATATGAGTCGTCGGCAGATGCACAGGCGTCACTGTTTACAACCATGCCTCTGGGTTACTTGTTCATGTTCTTGATCACTGTGTTCTTGTTTAACTCGGTGAAAGAGCCTCTGATTGTTTGGTTAACAGTGCCACTCGCCTTGATAGGGGTGACGACAGGCTTGTTAGCCTTGAATACACCATTCGGCTTTATGGCGCTGTTGGGCTTCTTGAGTCTATCAGGGATGCTTCTGAAGAACGGTATCGTACTGCTTGATCAAATTGAGATTGAGATGAAGTCAGGTAAAGATCCATATGTAGCGGTTGTTGATGCGGCACTGAGTCGTGTTCGTCCGGTATGTATGGCGGCGATCACTACCATTCTTGGTATGATCCCTCTGCTACCAGATATCTTCTTCAAACCAATGGCGGTAACCATTATGTTTGGTTTGGGCTTTGCGACTGTACTCACGCTAATCGTAGTACCTGTGCTGTATCGTCTATTCCATAAAATTGAAGTAGCTTAACGCCAACTAACCTTTGAAATAATGCCCCTAATTGGGGCATTATTTTTATGTACGATTACTAAAAAGAGACCATCGAAATGGAAGCGAATACAGTGGATAGAACGTGTGCATGGGCACTGAAACATGAACTTGAAAGGGAATATCACGATGCAGAGTGGGGCGTGCCTGTTTATGATGACCAAGTGCTATTTGAGTTCATTACGCTAGAAGGTGCCCAAGCCGGCCTAAGTTGGATTACGATACTTAAAAAACGTGAAGGCTATCGTGCTGCATTTGAAAACTACGACCTCAATAAGCTAGCTGTACTCAATGAAGACAATGTGCCAAATATCATTGAAAACTTCGATGTGGTTAAACATAAGGGCAAGATTGCCTCGGTTTACAATAATGCGCGTGCAACGCTTGAACTTCAGAAAGAGTTTGGTTCTCTATCGAATGCTTTATGGCAGTTTGTTGATAATGAGGTGATCGTCAATCAATGGACAGAGATGTCTCAAGTCCCGGCTTCTACCGAGCAATCCAAAGCGATGAGCAAGTTTTTGAAGAAAAGAGGATTCAAGTTTGTAGGGGAAACAATCTGTTACGCGTTTATGCAAGCAACAGGTATGGTTAATGACCATCTAGTTGGTTGTCCTTACAAATAAAAATATTATTTATCGTCGCGAAATAATTGCGTGAAAATTGGAAAATTCACTGGTCATTTATAAACTATTCAATATCATATGCGACCGAATTAAAACCTAGAAGACGATAGTGAAACAACAAAGCTACCAAATTTGTGATGCTAGTTATGATCCCTTGCTAAGGCAGTTTGTGCGTGAAGATGGCCACGTAGAAACTATCGCGCCGTTAGAAGGTAAGGTGTTCTTGTTCTTGCTAGAGAATGCTGGTGAATGCATTGAACGAGGCCTGATATTTGATAGGTGCTGGGGCAATGTGATTGTTTCAGAACAAGCTCTCACCAATGTGATCTCCAAGATTCGCAAAACCCTGTCTCGAGTCACGTGTGGTTGTGCGACGATTCGTACCGTGAGTAAAACGGGCTATTCGCTTGAAATCAATGAGTCGATAAAGCCTAGCAAAGCTGAAGTTGTCCCTTATTCTGTGATTATAGAGGGCGTTGAATCAAACTCTTCGCCTGTCGCCCAAGAGGTGTTAGCAGCGACTGAAACCTCTGCCGATGCTAACAAGACAACGACATCAGATTCAGAACTCAATATTTCATCGAATCAAGAGCAGAACTCAGCCGAGCTAGAACCTTTAAATTCGAAAAAAAATACGTACCTCGTCAAAGCCGGTTATCTAATCGCGTTGATCTGCGTAGTCGTAACGGCGTTCAACCTTTTCCAAACCTATTATGCGCCAATGCCTTATTTTGTTGATAAGACGGAATATAGAGACAGTTACACAGACAATACCAATCAATACTTTTTCCACATTGTTCACGATGAAACCTATTCATTGCCAGCGATTACCCAAAAGCTAACGGATGTATTGCCGAGCCACTGCAACGTTGACGTCTTTGTCCGTATTTATCCATCTGTTGATCAGCCCGAAAATTATGCTTTGTATATGTTGGTTCAAAGGAAGGATGGCGAGGCCCTCAACTATGGGGCGACAATTTTCAATGTAGAGACGTCTTTTGACTCATTTGCAGCTTATATGGAAAAGAGGAGCTACTTTTGCGATTAATTGGCTTACTTATTCTATTGGCAGTTGCTGCAGCAAGCTTTTTGCTGGAACAGAACGAATTGGCGGGCACTCGATGGCACTGTAAAACGCTAAAAACGGATTTCTTATCTCAGGCATTCCAACCGTATCAATCGCTTTATGAGCGAATGAGCATTACTTTTCAGTCTGACCAAACTTTTAGTATGAGAGAGTTTGTGACGATCACTGAGAAAGACGGCAACGAAGGCACAATGGAAAATCTTTATTCCGGTTACTACGGTCTTGATGGGAATCATTTGTCGATGAGTATTATTGATGTGAGAACTGCCACTCCGTTTCATGATCCGATCATTAATCAGGAATACAGTGAGTACAAAGGGGTGACCATTGATTACTCGATCTTGGAGAACGATCAGTCCCTGTATCTGTTTAATGAGCACCGCTCAGAAATCTTCAACTGGACATGCTTTAAGGTTCAATAATCATTTATAAAGCGCTTTGTGTCAGTAGTGGGATTACAGGCAGCTGATAGGCAGAACTGAAAAAGGCAGGAATATCCTGCCTTTTTGCTTATTGAATCTAACGTTTCAGATTAAACCAGAGCGTTGTAACGTTCTAATCCAGCCTCAAGATCTGCAATCAAATCATCGACATCTTCTAAGCCGATATGAACACGAATCAAAGTACCTTCGAAGTTTGGATTCGCTACCGTTCTTAGGCTATCAAAGCTGCTTGGTTCATTCGCGAGAATCAAGCTCTCGAAACCACCCCATGAGTAACCCATGCTGAAGTGTGTCATGCCATCAAGTAGTGCAGTCGTTGCTTTTGTGTTTGAGTTCTTTAGAACAAACGAGAATAGGCCATTGCCGCCGGTAAAGTCACGTTTGAAGAATTCATGACCAGGGCAAGACTCAAGAGCAGGGTGACGAACATGATCAACCTCAGGGCGAGTTTCTAGCCACTTAGCGACTTTCAAGCTGCTCTCTGCGTGTTGGCGCAAACGAACATCAAGAGTACGGATACCACGAAGACCAAGGTAAGCATCATCTGGTGAAACGCATTGTCCCATCAAGTAGCTCTGCTCTCTCAGTTGATCCCAGCATTTCTCGTTGGCAACCGCAGTGCCCAGCATGACATCTGAGTGACCTACTATGTACTTGGTCGCTGCTTGAATCGAGATATCGACACCAAAATCAAACGGTGAGAAGTTAACGCCTGCTGCCCAAGTGTTATCTAGCATCACGATGATGTCGTGTTCGTGGGCAATACGCGCGAGCGTTGGAATGTCTTGGACTTCCATGGTGACTGAACCCGGAGACTCGGTAAATAGCACCTTGGTGTTTGGCTTGATGAGGTCTTGGATGCCTTCACCAATCGTTGGTTCGTAGTAAGTTGTCTCTACACCCATCTTTTTCATGATTGTGTCACAAAAATCACGAGTCGGTTCGTAACAGGTGTCGACCATCAAAATATGGTCGCCCGTTTCTACAAAAGAGAGAATGGCGTTAGAGATAGCTGCTGTACCACAAGGGTAGAGTGCACAGCCTGCGCCGCCTTCCACTTCCACCATGGCATCTTGGAAGGCGAAATGAGTGTTGGTTCCACGACGTCCGTAAAAAAGTGTTTTGTTAGCGCGGTTAATTGTAGCTTTACGCTTCTCTTCTACTGAGTTGAATACGACAGTTGAAGCGCGCTGTACTGGTGGGTTAACGACACCATTGGTCCACTTCTTATCACGACCTGCAGTGATCAGCTTAGTGGTTTTGTTCTCGGACATGCTGTGAATTCCTTATCAATCGGTTATGCCCTATTTAAAACATGCCAATAGCCTTCAAAGCAAGAGGGGAGCGGGAGTTTTTACGCTTTTCTTTCGCTTTTTAACCTTTCACTTAATTAATGGTGAAAGGTTAAAAACTTACGGGAGGAAGTGATGAGCCGTAATCGACTCATCATAGGTATTACAGCAGAGGGTTGAACAAATAGAACAATCTTTCAAAGAAGCGATTTCGCAAGTTTCTCTGTTCCCACTGTTCCAGTACTACTGGGTGAGATGATTCAATGTACGATTGTTGTAGCTCAGAGAGCTGTTGAGTGAAGTGCACGTCATCTACGGCTAGAGTCACTTCGAAGTTGAGCCATAGGCTGCGCATGTCGATATTGACCGTTCCGATCAAACAAAACTCTTCATCGATAACAACCGACTTGGTATGAAGAAGACCACCGTAAAACTCATAGATCTTCACACCAGCTTCAAGTAACTCAGTATAAAAAGCGCGAGATGCCCACTTCACCATTAGTGAATCGTTGTTATGTGGAATGATCAGCTCTACGTTAA
Organism: Vibrio pomeroyi; assembly: GCF_024347595.1. NCBI lineage: Bacteria > Pseudomonadati > Pseudomonadota > Gammaproteobacteria > Vibrionales > Vibrionaceae > Vibrio > Vibrio pomeroyi. The sequence continues at coordinate 1,271,670 of NZ_AP025506.1, forward strand.
CACCACGTTGCGCTGTCATTTTCAGTGTCTCTAACAAATCGGCGCTTGGGACGAAGTAGGGCGTCGTGATACGTACAGAGCGATTCGCCTGATTGATCGCAATGGTTAGAACTTGCAGGATCAAGTATTCCGGCATGCCTGGGCCAGATGGCACGACTTGAACAGGGTGATGCGTCATGATCTCTTCGACTGGACATTCTGGTAAATCAGGAAGGATTCGTTCACCTGTTTCCACTTCCCAATCCCAACCGTGAATAGCGGATAACACGTTAACGGTCGGGCCTGTCACTCGAACCATCACATCTATCCACTGACCCACACCTGAACTTTGTTTGAAGTGAGCTGGGTCGACCATGTTCATTGAACCGGTGTAGGCAATGGTTTCATCAATCACGATGATCTTGCGATGCTGCCTTAAATCTAAGCGTCGTAGGAAAATACGCCAAGGGCTCACTTCCAGTGCTTGCACAACGTGAACGCCCGCGTCTTTCATCATGGATAGCCAGTGGCTTTTAAAAAAGCGCGGGCTGCCCGCAGAATCGAGCAAAACTTTAACATCGACGCCACGTTTTGCGGCTCGAATAAGAGCAGAAGCAACTGAATCGGTTAGGCCGCCAGGGTGCCAAATATAGAAAACCATTTTGATACTGGTTTGAGCGTTTTCTATATCTTCAATAATTGCGTGTAGGATCTCGTTTGGCGAAGATTGCAGCGATAGGGTGTTTCCGCTAAGTGCAGGAATGCCCATTCGATTATTACAAAGCTCATCGATCTTGTGGATAGGGGAACCGACTTTGCCGGGAAGGTGGAGTTGGCAATCATCTAGTTTTCGGAACCAATCACCAAACGGAGTAAACATGCGATGTGCACGCTCAGCCCTTTTTCTGCCAAGGTTTAGCTCACCGAAAAGGAAGTAACAAGCGACACCGACAATTGGGATAATGTAGATAACCATCAACCACGCGAGAGAAACACTCACAGAGCGTCGTTTTAGTACAACACGCAGTGTTACACCGGCTACGAGAACCCAGTACAACGCAACAGATGCCAAAGTTAAAAAATGGTAGAGCTTTTCCACATTGAATACTCGAAAAAAGAGACACTTAGATAGTAATGCTATTTTACGGATATGGGAATTTAAGGAATCAACTATTTACAAATTAGAGCTAAAGCTGTAAACAGGTTATAGTTGTTAAGTTTTGGTTAACTTAAGACGAAAACGATTGTTTTGTATGAAAACGCGGCATTTAACCATAAAAATTTACATTGGTAACGAAATATGTACGGTTCGGACTTCCAATTTTATTCTTAAACTGGTTTACTTGCTATATACGAGCGTCAATCTAATCTTTTAGATGTGTAAATTTTTTTATACATCTTATCTTTTAAAGACGCCACCCAAAGCAAAACACAACATCACATAACACAAAAGTTTGGAGTACACGTGGCTACTAGTAATACAACCACAACACCCCGCGATACCTGGGGTTCGAAGTTAGGATTCGTAATGGCTGCAGCAGGTTCTGCTGTTGGCTTAGGTAACATTTGGAAATTCCCATACACAGCAGGCGAGAGTGGCGGTGGTGCATTCGTTGCAATTTACCTGTTTTTCGTAATCTTCATTGGTTTCAGTGTCATGCTGACTGAATTTGCTATTGGCCGTCATACGCAAAAATCAGCAGTAGGTGCATTCAAAACAACTGACCGTCGTTGGACGTTCGCTGGTGTTATCGGCGTAGTGAGTGGTCTACTTATCATGGGTTTCTACCCTGTAGTAGGTGGCTGGTCTATCGCATACATCGGTAAAATTGCTGGAGGTCTACTAGACGCACCTGAAGCAATTGGTGACAGCTTCGGTGGCTTTATCTCAAACCCAGTTCAACCACTTATGTGGATGGGCGCATACCTACTACTTAACATTGTTATTGTTATGAAGGGTATTTCTGGCGGTATTGAGAAAGCGGGTAAGATTCTGATGCCACTTCTTTTCATCATCCTTATCGTGGTATCAATCAAAGGCATCATGCTTCCGGGCGCGATGGCTGGTCTTGAATTCCTATTCAGCCCTGACTTCTCTAAAGTAGACAGCGGTGTAATCCTAGCTGCACTAGGTCAAGCATTCTTCTCACTATCTCTTGGTATGGGTTGTATGTTGACTTACGGTTCTTACCTTAAGAAGAAAGAGAACCTAGTTCAAACGACAGCTATGGTTACTGCAATGGATACTGGTGTTGCTATCCTAGCTGGTGTTGCAATGTTCCCTGCAATGTTCGCATTCGGTATGGAGCCTGCAGCTGGTCCTGGTCTAGTATTCGTTGTTGTTCCTCAGCTATTCGCTGAAATGGGCGGCGTAGTTGGTCTTCTATTTGCTCTTATGTTCTTCGTTGGTCTAAGTGTTGCGGCACTTACTTCTTCAGTATCTCTACTTGAAGTTGTGGTTTCTTACCTAATCGATGAGAAAGGAATGAAGCGTGTAACAGCTGTACTGTCTGCAAGTGTAGTAATGGCGATTCTATGTATCTTCGCTTCGCTATCACTTGGTGGCTTCGGTCCAACACTGTTCGGTACTGGTGCGTTCGATATCTTCGACCTACTAACTGATAAGATCTTCCTAGCAGTTGGCGGTATGTTGGTATGTATCTTCGCTGGTTGGAGACTAAACCGTGCTGACCTAGAGAAAGAAATCACTAACGACGGTGAAGTATCTTTCCCACTATTTGGTCTATGGTACACACTAGTTAAGTACATCATCCCAGTAGCTATCGCTATCGTAGCGTTCATGGGTATCTCTTCTGGCTTCGACAGCGGTAAAGGTGCAATCATGCTACTAGGTATTGGTATTATTGCTGGCTCTGCGCTTATCTCTAAGAAGCTATAATCGCAAGCTAAGTAAATAACGAAAAAACGGGAGCCAATGGCTCCCGTTTTTTTTGCTTTAAATACTTAATTATTATCGAAAAATAAAAACCTTACATTCACTAAAGTTATCCGTCTGATAGCCGATATATTTATTGGTTAGGGCTGCTTAGTCCGTATTTTAATTAGGTAGGTGTTGTGTGAAATTGTCAGTGAGAAAGAAACTGTATGCCGGTTTTGGGTCTATATTGGCGGTGCTTGTCACGTTAGTCGGTATTGTATGGATAGAAGTTATTGGGGCTCACAAGAGCGCTGATGAAATCAGAATGGACGATGTACCGGGTACCGTTACCTACCTTGTTCTGATCGATGAGGCTGGGGACGTTTACCGAGATGCACTAGGTGCGATCATTCAGGTCGATAATGCGCTTAATGATTATCGCTCGAATAAGAACGAATTTGCTCAAGCCATCGCGCAAGCAAAGCGTTTAGAAAGCAGAGGCTCTGAAGATCATCGCCGTATTGAGCGAATTGAAGATCTCATGGGACGTTTCACTCAAGAGTTTGAAGCGACACTTGTACCTAAGATCAATGATGAATCTGAGCTACTAGCCAACATTCAACAGCTACGTTCTCTGTACGAGAGCAACTTGATCCCAATTGAAAACTTGCTTGATCAAGCGTCAGCAAGTGAGCGTGTAGATACAGAGCAATCATTGCTTACGCTAACCGATACGTTTACTACCATAGAGCGCACCATCATGGTGTTGTCTGCGATTGCGATCGTATTTGGTTGTGTAATTGCATATGTGTTGTCTAGCTCGATCACCAACCGTTTGACTCGTGTTGAACAAGTAGCACGACGTGTAGCAAATGGTGACCTAACGGCTGGTGACATTATTGATGATTCTGGCGATGAACTGGCTGAACTGGCTAAGTCGATTAACCAGATGCAGAAATCATTGGTCGACCTACTGGGTTCTATCTCTTCTGTGACTCACCAAGTTCAATCTGTGACTGGCGAGCTATCGTCAATCAGCCAAGACATCGTGACGGGTGCGTCAGCTCAAGCTGACAAAGCAAACCTGATAGCAACGGCTGCAGAAGAGCTAAGCTTGACCATTTCTGAAGTGGCTCAACAAGGTACTTCGACTTATGAAGAAGCGCGCCGCTCTGAAACTTCGGCAGAAGATGGCCGTAACGTGATTGTTGAGATGGTAGCGAGTATTCAACAAGTGTCGACTCAAATGAGCGATATGTCGTTGCAAATGAATACTCTGGGTTCTCACGGTGAGCAGATTGGTAGCGTTATCAAGGTAATCGAAGACATTGCTGAGCAAACTAACCTACTAGCTCTTAATGCTGCAATTGAAGCGGCTCGTGCGGGGGAGTTCGGACGCGGTTTTGCTGTGGTTGCTGATGAAGTACGCGCGTTAGCGGAGAGAACGACCAAAGCGACGCAAGAAGTGTCTGGCATCATTCAATCTATTCAGTCAGGTACTCAAGAGGCGGTGACTTACACCCAAGATAACTGCCGTTTGGTGGAGATTGGTGTCGAGCAAAGCTCAGGTGCTGTTTCGGCGCTAGAAGCGATTGTAAGCGGTGCGGGTAATGTACAAAGTATGGTTAACTCTATCGCGACTGCGGCAGAAGAACAGACTGCAGTGACTAAAGAGATTGCCGCAGATATTACGGCGATCAGTGATATCTCTGAGCAGTCTTTGCAACTGGCGACACGCAGTTCTGAAAACACTTCAGGTTTGAATGCTAAGGTTGCTGAGCTAGAAGCTCTGGTTGGTAAGTTCAAGCTTGCTTAGTGCTTAGTCCGTATTCAATCGGAACTAAAAGCCGATTATCGAAAGCGGACAAGTAAAGAGAAGCCCAATGATTCAATGTTAATTGAGTTAGTTGGGCTTTTTCGTAGCTGGAATCTGGGTTCAGACACGGTATACTCCACGTTCTACAATGGAGCTAGCCTTTACATGTTCGATATTCTTCTGAACCACTCTGATTTTTTACTTATCAATAAGCACCCCGGTGTCAGCGTCCACAAAGACGATGGCGATACCATGTTGCTTCAAGAAGTGGCTAAGGCAATCAATGAGCCTAAGCTGTATCTCGTTCATCGCCTTGATAAAATGACCTCAGGCATTCTGCTGCTAGCAAAGAACTCTTCAGCGGCGAGTGAGCTTTCACAGCTTTTCGCAAAGCGTGAGGTGGAGAAGTACTACCTTGCGATTGGCTCTAAGAAGCCGAAGAAAAAGCAGGGTTTGATTTCTGGAGATATGGAGCGTTCACGACGCTCTAGCTGGAAGCTACTGACTAGTAAAGAAAACCCAGCGATTACCCAATTTTTATCAGCAACGGCTGAACCCGGTGAGCGCCTACTGTTATGTAAACCCTATACGGGGCGAACTCACCAGATCCGTGTCGCGATGAAGTCGATCGGTTCCGCTATTGTTGGTGACCCTATTTACAATCCATCGAGTGAGGCAGACAGAGGTTATCTGCATGCCTTCGTGATTCGATTTACCTATCAATCACAAGCCTACGAATATGTCTGCGACCCAAGGAGCTTAGACTCTTTAGGAGAGAAGTGGCATCAAGAAACCGTCTCTAACGGTTTGGACAGTTGGCTTGAACCTTGGTCATTAACTTGGCCAAAGCTAAACACTAAGTGAGTGAAATAATGGAAGCATCAGCTTTACCTCTGTTTTTTAGTCATATTGAACAGCAACTTAATGAAGTACCAAATGAACTGCGCCGTATCTTTCACGGTCGTGGTAAGTTTTGGCCAGGTCTAGAGCAACTGACATGTGACTGGGTTGATGGGCAGCTACTGGTTAACGTATTCAAAGAAGTAGACGATGAGTTCTTGTCATCTCTTAAAGCTGGATTGGTTGACTTGACCAATAAAGACATCTGGCAAGCAAAGCAGGGCACAAGTATTGTTCTGCAACACCGTTATGCCGATGGTGCGCCTTCAGAAGTGCTGTGGGGCGAGCTAAACGACTCTCCAGTCGTGGTTGAGCACGGTCTTAAATATCAGCTCGACATTGGCCGTAATCAAAACTTCGGTTTGTTCCTAGACATGCGTAATGGTCGTCAGTGGGTACAAGATAATGCCAAGGGTAAGAATGTTCTTAACTTGTTCGCATACACATGTGGCTTCTCTGTCGCAGCTATCGCTGGTGGCGCTCGTCAGTGCATGAACGTGGATATGTCGCGTGGCTCGCTAAACAAAGGCCGCGATAATCACCGTTTGAATGACCACGACATGCGCTCGGTTAACTTCCTTGGTTACGATATTTTTAAGTCGTGGGGCAAAATCAAGAAAGGTGGCCCTTACGAGTTAGTTATTATCGATCCGCCTTCGTTCCAAAAAGGCAGTTTCGCACTAACTAAAGACTACAAAAAGATCTTACGTCGATTACCTGAGCTTCTAACAGAAGGTGGTGAAGTGATCGCGTGTGTTAACTCACCAGCGGTTTCTCCTAATTTCCTTATCGAAACGATGGCAGAAGAAGCGCCAAACGTTGAGTTTATTGAACGCCTAGATAACCCGCCTGAGTTTGTCGATGTCGATCTTGATTCAAGCTTGAAGGTGCTGAGGTTTAAAATTATTGCTTCTGCTGACGCTTAATTGTTTTTAGACATCAGTTAGAAAAAACGCCGCTCATATTGAGCGGCGTTTTTGTGTCTTGTTTTTGTCGTTAGATTGCTAACTCTCTTGCTGAGTCTTGAGGGTCTGGAACCCGAAATAAATTCGCATAAACGTAGTCAGCCAACATGCCGCACCAAAGGTGTAAGCAATAACTGCAAAGTGTTGTGGCCAAATACAAAAAGCAATGAAACAGGCGATGGTCTCTGTGCCCTCAGTTAACCCAGACATGTAGTAGAGCGACTTATGTTTATAGACTGGGTTCTCGATTCCTCGTTTGCCTGCCATCACCGCAAACGCTAAAAAGCTGCTGCCTGTGCCGATAAAAGAGAAGATCAAAAATGCACCCGCAATAGCGTTATGTTCAGGGTTCGCAATCACGAAGCCAAAAGGAATTAACGAATAGAAAAGGAAATCCAGGCTGATATCGAGGAAGCCGCCCGCATCGCTAATGCCTTGGATTCGAGCCAAAGCGCCATCAAGCCCATCGCAAACTCTGTTGAATACAATGAAGCCTAACGCCCACTCATATTGTTGAAATGCTAACGCAGGAAACGCTAAACAGCCGACTAAAAATCCGAACAGGGTGGTTTGGTTCGCTGTGATACCGATTTGATTCAATACTTTAGCTGATTGGTTTAACGGCCACTTTATGACTTTGATAGAGTACTTATCCAGCATGATGACTTCTCCATGGCCAAGAGAGTACTTGCGCTCCTTGAGGCACATCTGCTTCGTCGTGCGTTACCATCAGCGTAGGGATGTTGGCTTTTGTCAGCTGCTCAAACACCCAGTCGCGAAACTGTGCTCTGAGCTCTTGGTCTAACTTACTGAATGGTTCATCGAGTAAAGCCAGTTTAGGCTTCGCTAACAACATGCGAGTTAAGCTTATTCTCGCACGTTGGCCGCCTGAGATTTGATCGGGGAAGGACTCAGCTAAATGAGTTAATTCAATATCCTTTAACGCCGCCATTGCTTGTTGCTGGCGAGCTGAGCCTTTAACAGAGTTAGGTAATGAGAATGCCAAGTTTTCCCACACTTTTAGATGAGGGAACAGCAAGTCATCTTGAAACAGAATACCGACTTCACGTTGGTGTGATGGAAGCTCATCGAGCTGAATATCGTTCAAAACCACGCTGCCAGAATAGGAAAATTCTTCATTTAGGTGCCCCGCAACGGCATCCAACAAAGTCGATTTTCCGCAGCCGCTCGGCCCCATCAAAGCCAATACTTGGCCAGATTCTAATGTTACGTTTAGCGCTGAAAACAGCGATTCACCATCGTTCTTATGGATGGCGAGGTCGTTGAGGTACAGACTCATTACTTAGGAAACCCTTAAAAGTAAGACGGCGATATCTGACTTGAAGTCGGCTGACTAATATCGCTAAAGAGAAAAAGAATAGAGGCAATAAGGCCTGCCAAATGGCGTAAATAGCGGTTACTCTGCGGTCGAAACCACTCGTTAGCGCAACAGCTTCTGTGGTGATTGTGCTAATGCGACCCGCGCCAAGCATTAATGTTGGTAAGTATTGAGCCAAACTTACACTGATCCCAACCGCCCAAGCGAAGGCAATGGCAGGCAACAAGATAGGCAGCTTGATGGAGTACCAACTTTGAGATGGCGACTTGCCCAAGCTGAGTGACGCTTTTATCAGGCCATCATTGAAGCTTTTCCAAGGCCCGTCTAAAGACAAGTACACAAATGGAAAGGCGAAGAATACGTGTGCCCAAATCACCCAGAATTCATAAGCGCTGCTGCCGATATAAAGCGTGGTGACTTGCATACCGAACAACACAGAGAGCTGAGGGATCAACATTGGGATCGCGATAATAAAGCCCGGAACTTGCCACTTGTATTTGATTCGATATTCGTGAGCAACCAGCGCAAGTATCAAAGCCACCGAAGCGGCAATAAGACCAATCCATAAGCTTTGTCCGATGGTACTCATGATGCCATCCCACTCAAACTCCCAGAAACGCATGCTATAGCGGCTAGGGAGAAAGTCAGGGAAACGCCAACGTTGGGCAACACTCCAAATCACCATCAATGGAATGATAAGTAGTGACAACGCAGCAAGCACAGTAAAGACGGTTTTCCCCGGAAGGTTCACGCCTGTTCTGCCTGAATATTGCCAAGTTCGAAAGTATTTCAGAATTGCCCATTCAACCAAACGTGCTAAGGCGATGATCAACGACGCTAAGCCAAATAGAACAATGGCTCCGGCTGCTGCTCGTGGTAATAGATTAAGGTCTGGGTCGTTAAACCATTGCCATACTAGTACTGCAAAGGTCGGCGGGTTAGTCGGGCCAATGATCAAAGCAATATCGACAACCGATACGCTGTAAGCGAGTACCGCAAGCATTGGGAAACGAAGCTTGGTAAACCATTGTGGGAAAATACATTTCCACCAAATCTGAGATCGACTGTAGCCTAGTGAAGCACTCACCTTAGTGATACGTTCGACATCGATTTGTTGAAGTATCGATATGCTCATCAGCAACAAGAAAGGGACTTCTTTGAGTGCCAGCATAGTGATGAGGCCGAAAGCGTATGGGTCTTTGACCAACAAAGCCAATTCAGAGCTCGTCGCCGATTCACCGAGTAGGTGATGTACTGCTCTCGCCCCAAGGCCTGTTGGGCTAAATAAAAAAGCAAAGCCAATGGCGAAAGCCACATGTGGAATAGCCAGCATTGGCGATAACGTTAGCTCAATCTTTCTCCAAAACTTGTTTCCCCAAGAGGCTTGAAGAATACAAAAGGTAAGGAAGCAGGCGATGTAGCTGCTCGCGATTGCAGAGCTTAGGCTCAAACCGATGGAGTGCCAAGCACCTTCCCATTGGAAGACTTGGCTAAAACCGTTGAGAGAGGGCTCCTCTAAACCTAGGGGCGGGATAAAACTCAGTGACGAGGCCACCACTCCCGCTACCCCAGGAATCGTAGGGATAATGCACACAGCTATAACAACAAAATATAGAGCGCGTAGCATCAAGCTTAGTTACCGTATCGCTTAAGCCACTCTTTCTCGAGCGCGTTTTGCCAGCTTGGGTGTGGTTCATCAACCGATTTAAATTGCTGAGTGTTTTTAGCACTTCCGGTCAGGTACTTGCTGCTTAACACCGAAGGGTCGCCCCAAACATTAAGGTCACCCTTGCGAGATTGCGCTTCTGGGCTCAATAGGAAGTTGATGGTCACTTGAGCGCCTGCCGTTGCATTGGCATTCCAAGGAATCGCAAGGAAGTGAATGTTAGATAAAGCGCCGCTTTCTAACGCATAAGCCTTGGTAGTTTCCGCTAAACGGCCACTTGCTTGTGCTGAATACACAGAGTTTGGATTGAATGTTATCGCGAGGTCGAGTTGTCCATCATCCAGAAGTTGGATGCTTTCAGATGTACCTGCAGGGAATTGTTTGCCACCGCGCCAAGCCACTTTATGGAATTTGTCTAGGTAAGCCCAAAGTGGTGCTGTTACCGCTTGGAAGTTGTCTTCCGAAACAGGTTGAGCCAGCGCTGGGTTGTTATTTGTTAGCTCAATCAATAGAGACTTGATAAAGCTAGTGCCATGAAATTCAGGTGGGCGAGGGTAGCTCAAACGGTTTGGGAACGCTTGAGCGTAGCTCAACATCTCTGAAAATGATTGTGGCGGGTTGTGTAGTGTCTCTTGGTCGTGAATGAACACAAGTTGTCCAACGCCCCAAGGTGCCTCAAGGCCTTCTGTTGGTTCAGAGAAGTCGACATCAATCGGTAAAGACTTATCGACGTACTGCCAGTTTGGAAGCGACTCTGTGAACGGGCCAAACAACAAAGCGTTGTCTTTCATCGAACGGAAGTTTTCGCCATTGATCCAAACGATATCAACACTGCCTTCGCTGTTCTTGCCTGCTGCTTTTTCTGCAAGTAAGCGAGTCGTGGTTTCTGCAATATCGGTTACTTTTACATGCTTTAAGGTAACACCGTAGTCACTCTGTAACTTCTTGCCTGCCCATTGTAGGTAACGATTGATCTCTTGGCTTCCGCCCCAAGCGTGAAAGTAGACAGTTTCTCCCTCTGCCTGCTGTTCAATTTGGTTCCAGTTGTCGGTTGATGTTGCTTCATCAGCATAAATGGTTGCGCTGTATGCAACGGTTGCCATGATTCCTAACGTACTTACTATCTTGTTCATAAACTTTTCCATTTGGTAGTGAACGGGCAAGAGCATTGTATTTTCGAACTCCCTTGGGTGTGTTGGCCTTTCGTGGTTAACGAAAGATCAACACTGCATAACAGTTATTCTATCTGTTTCTGAAATAATTTCTAATTCAATAGTAAATTCAATCAATTACTAGGGGCCTCTGCCATCCTACCAACAGACCGTTAAAGCGGTGAATTAATTGCACCTAAATGAGGTTTTTTTGATATTTATTGGAGGTTGGTACGAAAAGAAGGCGAGAAGTAGCGTTTTTAATGATTAGGTTTTGAGCAGGCAATAAAAAAGGAGCCGTGAAGGCTCCTTAAATCAATATCTGATGTCGATGACGGATTAGTTTACCCAGTCACGAATCGTGTACGTTAGCGTGTGTACATCGTTTTTCAGTACTAGCGTATCGTTAGTTAGCGTTACGTCGCTCCACTCGCTTAGAGTAGCTGAAACCGATTGTTCGATTTCCATCGCTGAGCCCTGACACATTTTCATTGTCATGCCCATTTGTTTGATACGGAATTGACCGTCTTTTAGTTCGCCCTGACCAAAGAAGTTGTTACAACCAGCCATGCCGTTTGCAGTCATCTTTTCGCCGATCTCTAGACGAGGTGTTGCTTGATGTTCGCTTTTCTCAATGTCCTTGCCATCAATTTGCGCAAGTTCCCAATTATGGTGCTGTAGATCGGTTGGTGTTACTTGCATAGCGTTATCACCTGTTGTTGTGCATGCTGCTAGCATCATAGGTAAAGCGGCTACTGCTAGTAATTTTTTTGAACTAAACTTCATATTATAAGGCTCCAAAGGAAAGAACGAAGTTACCGAATAAGTGTAACTTGATGGGTTCAAAGTATAGTTTACAAAACACTATATGTGTCAGTATAAGGTCATAGTTTAGTATGGATTTCATGAGCTAGGCGACAAATTAATCGCTTATTTTTGAATTAGTAAGCTTGATTTTGGATGTGTAAGGAGACGTAGTGGAGCAGTTAGAGTTTTTCCAAGTTCCAAGCCCTTGCGTTGGGGTTTGCTCAAGCGATGAAAAAGGCTATTGCAATGGCTGTATGCGCAAAAGAGAAGAGCGTTTTAATTGGATGTCGATGACACCCGCTGAACAATTGCACGTGATAAAACTGTGTCGTCAGCGCTATAGAAGAAAAATAATGAAGAAAAACAACTTGGTTGGTCAGCCGGTAGACGAAGAGGGAAGTACAAGTCCCCAGAGAGATCTTTTCGGCTAAAGAGGAAGTATTAAGATTTTATTTAACTCCGAAGTAACTATTACTTTACATAATGGTTGGGGTGTAATACTAAGATAGGTACCTTTGTACCAGAAGGAGTGGTGTCGGTATGAATAAAAAGGACGTAAGAATCAAAAAAAAACCAGTCAAAGCACTGGATAGGAAACCGATTGGGGCGAAAGATGACCCTGAAGAGAGCGCGCGTGATTGGCATTCGATGTCAGAAGAAGAACGAATGGAAATCCTTTCTCACCTATCAGACATGCCTTTTCAATAACATCACTGGTTCATCAGAGTCTTTTCAACAGCAGCACTTTCTTAAACAAACATATGATTCGCTTTCGTTACACCTCGATGGTACGTACAAAATGTATCATCGGCTTCGGTGGTCTTACTATGAATCTTAATGTTTGTGATGACTTCAACAGCCCCTGCGTCGTAACAAGCTTGTTCGGCCTTTTTGATGATATCGAGTAATTGGTTGAGTTCACCCTTCATCGTGGTTTCCATTGCGCCGACTTGGAATGGAACATCGGCCGCTTTTACCACTTCAATAGCTTTATCAACGACTTCGAAATTGTTGCCTTCTTTAACGCGAGGGATCACTTGGAAGGCAACCATCACTTCTTTTTCTCTTTTTAACTCAGACACTTTCTGCTTACTCAATGAAAGGAAATTGTTGCAGATGATAGGTTAATGCGGAGATAAATTCTACAGCGGTTAAGCTGACGGCTTATTAGCGTACTTGACTACTTGCTACCCCAGTGGTCGCTAACCCAACCACCTATGTGCTCATCAAAATGGCTGCCACTGAATCTCTGGTTACGTTCAACCGAAGTATCGCAGTCATCTTTGTTATCTATTAGGGTTTGTATGTAGTTTGCCATCGGGTCATTGCAACGTTGACGATCTCGGCGGGTTGCCACTTCCTTAATCAGTTGTAATCGATATGTAGAGCTAGCACGTTTCATTTCAATGACCTCCTGTATTAGACACTAATAGAAAAATCTAGTTGCCAGATATAGGGGCGTCAACGTGATTTAAGAGTATTTTTTTTGGGCAACCAAGAATCAATACGTTGGCATCATAATTCACAAAAGTGTCATTTAAGTTGGCGTCTTTAGAGCAGTTTTTGCGTGTGAATTTATGTTTGATTGCATATAAAAAGCCCAGTGAAAACTGAGCTAATTATTCTATTTCTGGTTGCTTAGAGCTATTTCTGGTTACTTTGAGCTGTTTGGCTTGCTCTCAAATTGTTTGATGCTCTTCTTCTTTGCTGTTCGTCGGTTGGCCATTTTGTCTTTTGGCGGACGCTTACGAGCCGTTGATTCTGATGCTGGTTTATCGGTCACAGGGAAACCTTCCAACGATTGCAACGGCAGTGGCTTATTGGTCATAGTTCGAATCGCATTGAGGTGTTCGTTTTCACTGTGGCTAACTAGCGAGATAGCACAGCCTGCGCTTCCTGCTCTCGCTGTTCTTCCTACGCGATGCACATAAGTTGCTGAGTGAGAAGGCAATTCAAAGTTGATCACAACAGGTAGCTGATCAATATGGATGCCACGAGCCATCACATCGGTTGCGATAAGCACGCGAGTTTCGCCATTTTTGAAACTCTCTAATGCCTGCGCGCGCTCTTCTTGGCTCTTGTTGCCATGTAACGCACTCACGCTGATCTTAGCTTTGTTCAATCGCTTGGTTAATGCGTCTGCATTGTCTTTGGCGCCAATAAAAACCAGCACCTGTGGCCATTGGTTTTGATTAAGTAGAGCAATCAGTGCTTGAGCCTTGCTGCCTTTGTTCACGAGATACAGTGTTTCTTCAATCGTTTCGACAACGCTGTTTTCTTGATGCGTTGTGATCTTCTCTGGATTTGATAAAAGCGTTTCAGCCTGGTTGACTAACTCAGGTGGAAGCGTTGCAGAGAATAGCAATGACTGGCGCTTCGCTGGCAGAGCTGCGGTGATCGCTTGAATATCTAGCCAAAAGCCCATGTCGATCAATCGGTCGGCTTCATCAAGAACCAATGACACACATTGAGTTAACTCCAATTCACCACTCTTGATGACAGCCAGCAAGCGGCCCGGTGTTGCGATAGCAATCTGTGGTTTGGTTAATAATTGCTGCTGTTGGTCATCCGTGTTCACACCGCCCGTCAACGTAATCGTACTGATATTAAGAGCCGTTGCGATCGGTTCTAAAGACTCAGCGACTTGAGACGCAAGTTCACGTGTTGGAACGATAACCAGTGCTTGCAGTTCATTTACATCATGGTTGATGTTGTTCAGCAAAGGTAAGCCAAACGCCAATGTTTTCCCGCTACCCGTTTGAGCCAACGCCAGCACGTCTTTCCCGGCAATAATCGTAGGAATTACCGCTTGTTGTATCTCTGTTGGTTTATCGAATTGAGATGGTATCGCCGCGACGGTTTTTGCGTTAAGGGTTAGGTTATCAAATGACATAAATGAACCAAGTATCAAAAGGGAGGTGGAGTCTAACAGGGCTGCAAATGTTAGAGAATCAGTTTTGTAACGTTAGACCATAAACGCTCTTATTATATTCGCTAATTTCGTTTGTTAGCCATACGAGTTAATTAAACGTTGAGCATATTGTAATGGCATTGAATGGACTTACAATGTGCGCCTCAAAAATGATACGTAAAAAGAGATAGAAATGAGTTGGGATAGTATCTGGCTGTTCATTGTCATCGTGTTTTTTATTGCCATTATTCCTGGCCCTAACGCATTGTTAGTATTAAGCACAGCGTTGACTCAAAGGAAGCTGTTCGCGTTTGTTAATGTGTTAGGCGTGTCTTGTGGTTTCTTTTTTCACGCTTTTATCTCAGCTAATGGCATAAGCCTGTTGTTGTCAAAAACACCAATGGCGTTTGAAGGGCTGAAGTGGGCTGGGGTTTTGTATCTCATCTGGCTTGGTTACAACCATTTTCGGGCGGCATTGCGTGCGCAAGAGGGTGTGCTTTCTGTGGTGAGTGCATCTGGGAGTAAGCTTTATCATCAGTTCTTAAAGGGGCTATTGACCAATCTACTTAACCCTAAAATTGTGCTGTTTTATCTCTCGATATTCCCTCAGTTCGTTACCACAGATGCGATTGTATCAGACAGCCTAATGCTTGGTGGGATTCAAGCGATAGTGGTGTCGACGTGGTTCTTGGTCGTTATCTTAATGGCGGATACGTTTAAGCGCTTGTTGGTTCAAAAGCGTACCTCGCAAATGATGAACATGGTTTGTGGTGTGCTATTTGTGGGTTTCAGTATTCAGTTAGCCTTATTTCAGCTCTAGGTTTAAAGCTTGATAGAAGCGTTAACAGATACGACTCATATCTCACTTTTCACTGAATCTTAGGGAATCCTTGTCTCTCTGCATAAATGCCTAAAGCATTAGGTTATAAAGTCGATATAATAATCAGATATTAATTTGGTGAATGTATTAATTTGAAGCCAAATTGAAGATTAAGAATGGCCTTTGCTGATGATAACTGAAGCAAACGGTCAGCTCGCTTTAAAGAATAACAGAGACAGGGAGTCACTAATGCGTGAAGAGTCATTCACCCAGAAACGCAAATATTACCGCTTAAAGTACCCTCAAAAGGCACGCCCGGTGATGCGAATTAAGGATGAGCTTTTTCATGTGAGTGAAGTGTCTGAAAAGGGCGTCCGCCTGATGATGCGTAATATCATTCCTGTTTATCGCGGTTTTTCAATGGCAGGCACCCTAAGGTTGCATGACAACAACAGTATTGATATTAGCGGTGCCGTATTGCGACAAGAAGGTGACGAAGTGATCGTTCAGTTATCACAAGGTCCAAGCTTTAAAGATATGGTGTCAGAACAACGCCACATAAGACAGCGATACCCAGTATTTTTTGCAAGCCTCAGAGTGGCATAGAAAGCTTTTAAAGTTGGATTCACTCATTTAAGCCGATATTAAAAAGCCCAGCACTTTCTCAAGTGCTGGGCTTTGTTATATATGTAAGCAAACTAACTATATGAACAAACTAAGGAGCTAAGTTCGTCTTATGGTTCGTTTTATAGCTCGTCTACTGTTGCCCAAACTGCGGCTAGCATGTCGTGACCAAATGCAACGCTGCGCTCTGGAGACCAACCGTAAAGTTCGTCTGCGTGGCTGATGTGATCTTTAAATGGCATCTCGACTGTGTAAGCTAAACACTTGAACTGCTCACCAATCCAGTTTGTGCCAACCGTCATATTCGCTTTGCCCGGTTCGTCTTTATCGTAACCAAACTCATCTTGGAACTCTGGTGTGATAGTCAGCAGTGCTTGCTTGAAGTGATTCTCTAGTTTAGCAATACGCTCGTTGTATGAAGGCGTGCCTTCGCTACCTGCTACAAAGTTATATGGAATCGCTTCGTCGCCGTGAATGTCTAGACACAGGTCAACGCCCGTTTCTAGCATGCGCTCACGAACAAGGAATACTTCTGGGCTACGCTCCATAGAAGGCGATTGCCATTCACGGTTCAGGTTAACGCCAATCGCATTAGTACGAAGGTGACCGCGGATGCTGCCATCTGGGTTCATGTTAGGAACCACGCGGAAAACAACGCTGTCTAGCAGAGAACGACCCACTGTATCTGTTTCATCAAGTAGACGTTGAAGTAGACCTTCGATTAACCATTCAGCCATAGTCTCGCCAGGGTGTTGGCGACCAATAACCCAAATGTTTTTCTTCTCTTCACTTGGCTCACCAATGGTTAGCAAAGTGATGTCATTGTTGTCTAGTGTGTGACCTAGAGTTTCAAGCTTACAAGCTGGGTGCGTTTGCGCGCTGTGCAGAAGATCTTGGTGACGATCGTATGAGTACGGTGCGAAGTACGCGAAGTACATTGAATCGTGCTCTGGAATGATATCGAAGCTTAGCGTGTCGCCATCGAACTGAGATGGAATACGGAACCATTCTTCGCGGTCGTACGATGCAACCACATCGTAATCTTTCCAGCCTTCAGGGTATGCAGACGTTGCCAGTTGACCGATTTCAAAGTGGTGTGCTTGTTGAGCATCGCTTTCTAAACGGAAGTGGAACCACTGAGAGATTTCAGTCTGGTTGTCTGCTGGGATAGTCAGTTGAATGTTTTGTGGTGAATCTGCTGAAACGACGTGAATATTGCCGCTTTCGAAATTGCTGAAAATTTTCATTGTAGTTTTTATCTCGTAGTTGAGTTGCCGTAAGACTAGCACACTTTTTTTCGAGCAAACCATTAACTAAATCGTAATGAGATGTTATTTCAACGATCTACTTTTTCGTTGTCTATTTTTGAACAACCCACTTTCCAACTATCGACGCTGGCAAGTGGTACACCCACGGCAGGCAGAACGTGTGTGGCGATCTAACTTGCTACGTTGCACCTTGCAATAAGCGTTTTTTAGCGCTCTTCGTCCAGAAAACCAATCATCAGGTTTCTCAAGAATCAGATAACCATTAAAGCGTTTCACAAGCTCGATTCTGTTTTGCTCGATGAACTTGCTATCAAACCCAATTTCAAAGTAATCAAGCGCTTGTTCGATAGAGGTGAAACTCGCTATTTTTTGCTGGAATTCTGTCTGGTTCATGGAGTGAAGAGTTTATGAAAAGAGTTAGCCGACATTGTATTAGATTTACAATTTACTTCTTTGATTTGGGAGCGAGTTTAATGTCTTTATTGTTTTATTAATCAGTTATTGGAATCTAATGCGAGCCTTATATTTGTGTGGCGATTGGTTGTTAGGGCGCTAATTTTTTTAAGTGACATTAAGCTTTCAGAAAGGTTCATTTTTTGTTCCTCAGATTGCGATTTATGATCCAAATCAAACGGAACTACCCCTAAAGTACTATTCTGATCGTAATTGTAACCAATTGTTGAAGATGATTAAAAATTATGACAATAAAAAAACGTTATATCGCACTAATAGCGGCGGTTGGTATAGGCATTGGCTGGTTAACTTTAGGGGGAACTGCAGCCGTTATGCACTATACATCGAGCACTGAGTTTTGTGTTTCTTGCCACACAATGGAAACACCCCACAAAGAATACCAAGGTTCAGTTCACTTCAGTAACGCAAAAGGCATTAGAGCTGAGTGTGCCGATTGCCATATCCCAACGGATCCGATTGACTACGTGATCACCAAAGTAAGAGCGTCTAAAGACATCTATCACGAATTCATCTCAGGTAAGATCGACACACCTGAAAAATACGAAGCACACCGTGAAGAGATGGCCGAAACAGTATGGGCTCAATTCCGTGAAAATGATTCAGCGACATGTCGCTCTTGTCACGATTTCGATGCTATGGAAGAGTTTGAGCAATCTCGTGATGCGGCGAAAATGCACGCTTACGGGAAAGAGAACAACCAAACGTGTATCGACTGTCATAAAGGCGTAGCGCACTTTGCCCCAGAAGCTCAGCTAGACAGCAAAGCCTTCGATACCCTGATTGCCTTTACCAAAAATACGCCAGCAGATGCGAAAGTGGTTTACCCAGTCACTGATATCGCAATGGGCGAATTTGGTAACCTAAATCCAACAGCAAAACTAGAAGTGGTTAAAGCTGAAGGCGACAACCGTACTGTGACTCTGAATGCGTTTCAAATGAAAGGCGCAGAGCAAGTGCTTTACTTCGGTGAGGGTCAACGTGCGATCGTTGCGACACTAACAGACAAAGGTCAAGAAGCACTGACTACTGGTGAATACGAAGCCGATGCTTATGGTAACGAATGGCGTTCTGTTGCGTTGACGGGTGACATTACTTCGCCAGTTGTCGATAGCCTAGACCCAATCTGGTCTTACGCAGAAGAGTTGGACAACGTCTACTGTTCGACTTGTCACGCAAAAATTCCTGGTGAGCACTTCACTGTTAACGCTTGGGGACCAGTAGCTAAAGGTATGGGAGCTCGTACAGATATCTCAGAACAAAACCTTGAACTTCTGACTAAGTATTTCCAAAACCACGCGAAAGACGTTGTTGGCCACTAATAGTAAGGAATAAAAAATGACAGATATTACACGTCGCGGATTTTTAAAAGGCACAGGTATCACTGCTGGTGCGATGGCGTTTACATCGTTCTCTCCAATGTCAGTAGCTTCGTCAAACACGCGTGGAAAAGGGGTTCTAACGGCAGGTCGTATGGGACCAATGCTGTGTGAAGTGAAAGATGGCAAGTTAGTGTCGACCACGAATGCGGTACCTCAAACCGTTTTTAACAGCCTTCAAACCACAGGCCCAGATCAAGTACACACCAAAGCGCGTATTAAATACCCTATGGTACGCAAGAGCTACTTAGATAACCCGTTAGCGCCTAAAGCAGAGCGCGGTAGCGATGAGTTTGTTCGCGTATCTTGGGAGGAAGCTTACAAACTAATACACGAACAACATATGCGTATTCGTGCAAATAACACCCCAGATGCAATTTTCGCAGGTTCATACGGCTGGCGTTCAAGTGGTGTGCTTCATAAGGCACAGACTTTACTTCAGCGTTACATGGGCATGGCTGGTGGTTACTCTGGTCACATGGGCGATTACTCAACAGGTGCTGCGCAAGTTATCATGCCGCACGTTGTGGGCTCGATTGAAGTATACGAGCAACAAACAACGCACCCAATGGTGCTAGAACACAGTGATGTGGTGGTACTTTGGGGCCTAAACCCAATGAACACTTTGAAGATCGCTTGGAGTTCTACAGACTGCTCGGGCTTAGAGTTCTTCCATCAGTTGAAGAAGTCGGGCAAAACGGTTATCGCAATCGACCCAATGCGTTCTGAAACTATCGAGTTCTTTGGCGACAACGCTGAGTGGATTGCTCCACACCCAATGACCGATGTTGCGATGTTGATGGGTATTGCTCATACGTTAGTTATAAAAGGTAAACACGACCGAACATTCATCGAAAAATACACGACTGGCTATGATGTTTTCGAAGATTACCTAATGGGTAAAGAAGACGGCGTAGTGAAAGACGCACAGTGGGCGTCAAGCGTGTGTGGTGTGCCAGCTAAACAGCTTGAATTGCTGGCTGATATTTTCAGCAGCAACCGCACAATGTTGATGGCAGGTTGGGGTATTCAACGTCAACAGTTTGGTGAACAACGCCACTGGATGTTAGTAACTCTTGCTGCAATGCTTGGTCAGATTGGTTTGCCAGGTGGTGGCTTCGGCTTCTCTTACCACTACTCTAATGGCGGCAACCCATCTCGCGATGCTGGCGTATTGCCTGCAATGTCCGCGTCTTTAGGTGCTGTAGCAGGTAGTGATGAGCGAGGTTGGTCAGCGACGGGTAAGGTGATTAACTCATTCCCTGTTGCTCGTATTGTAGAAGCCCTAGAAAATCCGGGCAAAGCGTACAAACATAATGGTCATGATCGTGTGTTCCCAAATATCAAAATGATTTGGTGGGCGGGCGGTGGTAATTTCACTCACCACCAAGACACCAACCGCTTGATTAAAGCGTGGCAGAAACCGGAATTGGTTGTTATTTCTGAAATCTACTGGACCGCAGCTGCGAAGCATGCAGATATTGTTTTGCCTATTACAACATCGTTTGAACGTAATGACCTGACGATGACTGGCGACTACAGTAACCAGCACCTAGTACCAATGAAGAAAGCGGTTGAGCCACAAGGTGAAGCGCGTAATGACTTCGATGTATTTGCAGATATGGCAGAGCTGTTAGCTCCAGGTGGTCATGAAGTATATACCGAAGGCAAAACTGAAATGGAATGGTTGTACCAATTCTACAAAGCTGCTCAACAAGGTGGCCGCGCTGCACGCGTTGCTATGCCGAACTTCAGCAAGTTTTGGGAAGACAATCAACTGATCGAAATGAAGTGGAACGAGAAGAACGCACAGTTTGTTCGTTACGCTGACTTCCGAGAGAATCCAATCATGAATCCACTAGGCACACCAAGTGGTAAGATTGAAATATTCTCGAAAACGATTGAAGGTTACAAGCTTGATGATTGTCCTCCACATCCAACTTGGATGGAGCCAACAGAGTACATCGGCAATGCTAAAGATGGCGAACTGCAATTGATGACAGCGCATGCGGCGCACCGTCTACACAGTCAGTTCAACTACGCGAAGATTCGTGAAGAGTATGCGATTGCAGACCGCGAGCCGATTTCAATCCACCCTGAAGACGCAAAAGCGCGTGGCATTAAAACGGGTGACTTGGTTCGCGCACACAATGGTCGTGGTCAAGTATTGGTTGGTGCACTAGTGACAGATGGCATCAAACAAGGCTCTGTATGTATCCATGAAGGCGGTTGGCCAGATTTAGATAAAGATACAGGCCTATGTAAAAACGGTGGCTGTAACGTACTTACGTTGGATATTCCGACCTCTCGTTTGGCGAATGGTTGTGCAGCGAACTCTGCGCTTGTGAAAATTGAAAAATACACAGGCCCAGTATTAGAACTGACGGCATTTGATCCACCTAAAAATGGCTAATCTTTAACGAGACATAGCTAATTGAACGAAGCCAGCCTAACCGCTGGCTTTTTTTATGATCTTTTTTGCCATGGAAAGACTATTACTGTGTGTCGAGTAGACAACTCATAATAATCAACGACATCAATGCAAGAGAGAAGCCCATGAATCGGATCAACCCAAAGAAGTTATTTCGTAGCAAATGGACAGCCGTTAGCCCTGTGAAGAAAGAAAAGCACTTTATGGTCACAGAAGTTGAATTTGATGAAGGGGAGGTCGTGCGCTGCATGATAGAGGCGGTCATGACCAAACGAGAAGAAGACATCAATTGGCGAGAGCTTACAGATAATCAAAATTGGCTCCCGGGTTGGAAGTAAAGCTGGAAGCCTTTTTATTCAAATCTGTTGTTAATGGCGGACAGGCGTTTATCGGATATTCGACGCGCGCTTTTGCCAGTATTTGAGCCCCTCTAACACACCCTCAGCGTGTGTTGCTGTGCTAGTGTACACATTGTCTCTGTCGGACAGGTGAGCCACCTCTGGGTAATGGTTAGCGACTAATATCGAATTTACACCATCTATCGTTAACATGGATGTGTCGTTTGCAGAGTCGCCAGCCACACACACCTCTTCTACGCTCAAATCATGCTGCTTGAGTAGATGATGAATCGCGGTAGCCTTATTGACGCCCTTTGGTGTGATGTCTAAATACCAATCGTGGGAGTAGGTGAGGTGTACATCCAATCCGTGCGACTCCAAGCTTGATTCGATCAACTCATGTTGAGGTTCAGACAGCTTCCCTTCAAAAGTAATCTTGTAATCACCTTGATGGTTTTCAAAGCGTTCGCCCATAAAGTCGAGTGGTGCGAGTGCTGTCTCGACCTTGGATTTGTTCCAAGACGCTTCTAACTGGTTGTGCCAAACATGATCGGGTTTTTGGGAGTGAACGTGATGAATTCTAGTGCCAACATCGCTGATAATGCTGTGTGGTTTAGGGTAGTTATCAGACGCCAACCCAACTCGAATTGACGGCAGAGTTCTTCCTGTCGCAATGATAAAACGGATATCAGGTTGCTCGGTTAGGTAGTCAAATAACTGATTAACGCCATGAGAAGATCCTCCATCCAGCGTTCCGTCAAAGTCACACACCAGCATTTTTATCATTCGAATTCCTTGTCTTTCTCTCTCATTCATCGCGGGGAAATGTCTATTTCTTTTATAAAGAATGGCTCAGCAGTGAGCACTCTACAAGTTGTCTTGTGGCTTAGATAATCGATATTGAACAGTTTGCAGCAAGTATCACAGTTGGTGTGATGTTTTGAAATTCTGGGTTGAAAAACTCGATTTTGTCTCGCTGGTTTTAGCCGATTTTCCTTTGTTTTTTTAGGTTAAGTACGAGTGGGGGATCAGACCCTTACAACAGGCTGAGTGCTTGCATCTAAAGCGTCACGAAATCTTAATAAATAGTTTGTATTCGAATTATTTGTACACGAACTATTTGGCGCTATTCTTAGTCTGTTTAGCGTATTAATTGATCAAATGTAAAATAAATATTCAATAATCTATCAGTAAGTAATACATAATATTGCAAGCGACCTTGTTGTTTTAATGTCTTTGTTTTTCAGTGCTTTGGGTGTTTGTTGTTTTATTTTTAATCATTGTTTTTTCTAGGGGATTGGTGGTTTTGTGGGTGATTTACAGAACGAGACCCCTTGATTTACATTGGCTAATTACTTAGAGTGCTAATCGTTTTTTGAGTTTAAATAAGTCATTTTTAAGTTTAAATAACCGTTTTTAAGTTTAAATAACTAAGAAAGGATTAGATTACATGGATCCCATACTGGAAGTTAAGGGACTGTACAAGGTGTTTGGTGAAGACACCGACCGTGCTTTTACGATGATTAATCAAGGTGCGGACAAAGACAAAGTTTTCGAAGAAACAGGTCTAACGATCGGCGTTAACGATGTTTCTCTTAGTATTCAAGAAGGCGAGATTTTCGTAATAATGGGACTGTCAGGATCTGGCAAATCAACCCTAGTACGCCTTCTTAACCGCTTGATTGAACCTACCAAAGGCAATGTGCTTCTACGAGGCAAAGATATTGCCCACATCTCAGAAGATGAACTCCGCGAAGTCCGCCGCAACAACATCTCAATGGTTTTCCAAAATTTCGCATTGATGCCTCACATGACTGTGATCGAAAACGCAGCGTTTGGCCTTGAGCTTGCGGGTGTTGATGTAGATAAACGAAAAGAGTCAGCACTGGCCGCGTTAGAACGAGTTGGCCTTGGCGCGTATTCGGAGTCTTACCCAGATGAACTGTCTGGTGGTATGAAGCAGCGTGTTGGTTTGGCTCGCGCCTTAGCATGTGACCCAGACATTCTGTTAATGGACGAAGCGTTCTCTGCACTCGATCCATTGATTCGTAACGAAATGCAAGACGAGTTAATCCGACTTCAAAATGACGATAAACGAACGATTGTTTTCATCTCGCATGATTTGGATGAAGCGATGCGTATCGGTGACCGAATCGCGATTATGCAAAATGGCGAAGTGGTTCAAGTGGGTACTCCTGACGAGATCTTAAACAGCCCAGCGAACGACTACGTTGAAGCCTTCTTCCGTGGTGTGAATGTCGCAAGTGTTCTTACCGTGAAAGACATCGCACGCAAGAAACCTGCAGCGGTATTTAAGAAATCTGAACACGATGGTCCAGCCTCGGCTCTGCAAATCTTGATGGATAACGATCGTGAATACGGCATCGTTGTTGAGAAGAGCAGTCACTACTCAGGCATTGTTTCCATCGATTCCCTTCGCAAAGCCCACAAAGAGAACAAATCATTAGTTAGCGCTCAGCTAAGTGATGGCTTAACTCTCAATCCAGATTTACCAATCAATGATGTGCTTGGCCTTGTTGGCGGTGTGCCTTATTCCGTTCCTGTTGTGGACGAGCAAGGTAATTACTTTGGCGTTGTGACTAAGTCACGATTGCTACAAACATTAGATAAGGGATAGATCATGTCGTCGGAACAAACAAATAATGACCCATGGTCGCAAGCAGCTCCCTCTACTCAGCCAGCAAGTGATCCTTGGGGCCAAACAACGGAAACTGCACCATCTGCGGATTGGTTAAGCAGCGAAACCGTTGAGGTTACGCCTTTTGACCCACTGAACCCTTTCGCTGAAGCCGTACTACCAGTGGATACTTGGGTTGAGTCTGGTCTGAATTGGTTGGTTGAACATGGACGCCCATTGTTTCAGGCGATACGTGTGCCTATCGATTTCATCCTAAGTTCATTTGAAACAGCACTGGTTTCCACGCCTGCACCATTCATGCTGATCATCTTGTTTTTAGTCGCATGGCAGTTTTCAAACCTGAAGCTTGGTGTTGCTACAGCAGTATCCTTGACGTTCATTGGTTTGATTGGCGCTTGGTCTGAAGCCATGACCACGCTTTCGTTGGTGATGACATCGGTCTTCTTCTGCCTGTTGATTGGTTTACCCATGGGGATATGGCTCGCCCGCAGTAACACGGCGGCTAAATTCGTTCGTCCAATTCTGGATGCCATGCAAACCACGCCAGCCTTCGTTTATCTCGTACCCATCGTAATGTTGTTTGGTATCGGTAACGTACCGGGTGTTGTTGTGACCATCATATTCGCACTGCCGCCAGTGGTACGTTTAACCATTTTAGGTATTCAGCAAGTGCCGGAAGAGTTGATTGAAGCCGGTCACTCATTTGGCGCAAGCAAAAAACAGATGCTTTATCGAATTCAATTGCCACTAGCATTGCCAACCATCATGGCGGGCGTAAACCAAACACTGATGTTGTCGCTATCTATGGTGGTTATCGCATCAATGATTGCGGTAGGTGGTCTAGGTCAAATGGTACTGAGAGGTATCGGCCGCTTAGATATGGGGCTGGCCGCAGTCGGTGGTCTAGGCATCGTTATTCTCGCCATCTTATTAGATCGCATTACCCAAGTGTTGGGTGTCAATGCAGGCAATACAAAATTACGCTGGTACCGCATGGGACCTGTTTCCCTTGTACTTAATGCTTTAAATCGCGGTAACAAATCAGAACTTCAATTAAGGAAAAACACCAATGAATAATTCATGGAAGAGCAAACTTGCAGTGAGCATCGTTTCTACACTGGCAGTATCAACGAACGTGTGGGCAGCAAGCCTACCGGGTGAAGGTGTATCTGTTCAGCCTGTTCAATCGTCTGTAGCAGAAGAAACGTTCCAAACGTTGATTGTTAACCGTGCTCTAGAAGAACTTGGCTACGATGTGAAATCAACGCAAGAAGTGGACTACAACGTAGGCTACACCTCAATTGCAAAAGGTGACGCAACGTTCCTAACGGTAGGTTGGTTCCCACTTCACGCAGACAAATACACAATGGCGGGTGGCGATGACAAATTCTACCGCGAAGGCCAATATGTAAGTGGTGCTGCGCAAGGTTACCTGATTGATAAGAAAACGGCAGAAAAGTACAACATCACTAACATTGGTCAATTAACTGATCCAAAAATCGCGAAACTGTTTGACGCAGATGGTGACGGCAAAGCAGACCTAACAGGCTGTAACCCAGGTTGGGGTTGTGAGATGGTGATTGAACATCAACTGTCAGCATTCAAACTGGACGATACAGTAACTCATAACCAAGGTAACTATGCGGCTATCATCGCAGACACGATTTCACGTTATCAAAAGGGTGAATCAATCCTTTACTACACGTGGACACCGTACTGGGTAAGTGGTGTATTGGTTCCTAACGAAGACGTAGTATGGCTAGAAGTGCCATTCTCTTCACTTCCTGGCGAGCGTTCTGATGTCGATACTACTTTGTCTAATGGCAAAAACTACGGCTTCCAAATGAACTCAATGCGTATCATCGCGAACAAAGAGTTTGCGAAGAACAACCCATCTGCGGCTAAGCTTTTCGAAATCATCAAACTTAACATCAACGATGTAAGTGCTCAGAACATGATGATGAGTAAAGGTAAGAACAGCTCGGCTGATATCGAAGCGCACGTAAACGGTTGGATTAAAGCGAACCAAAATACGTTTGATGCTTGGATTGCAGAAGCGAAGAAAGCAGCACTATAGATTGGTACTTGTTCAGCTCGATTATCACCTCAACTGGAAACCATGAGCGTGTTTGGTGATTGTGTAGAGTCACTGAATCACTTTCAAATGAAGTGAAAAGACGGCAAGAATGATGATTAAAAAAGCCAGCAGTCCTATTTGGATTGCTGGCTTTTTGCTTTCTGTTTCTATGCTTTATGCTGCAGTTCTAGCTTCTAGCTTCTAGCGTTCGCCTTGAACTTCGAAGTCATCGCTTACTAGGCGAGCACGGCCATCCGCTTCTAATGCCCAGTGTTCACGGTGCACGACACCGAACGCTTTGTTCATTGTCCAGCTAGCGGTAAGAATGTAGCCACCCTCTGGATACTCTTCCCACTTAACATCTGTGTAATCAACGTCTTTGAAGCCTTGGTCAATGATGTTTTGCCAAAATGCTTGAATCGCTTCACGGCCTTCAAAAGTGCCGAATGGGCGAGCTTCCATCACACAAGCCTCAGTGTATTGGTCTGCACAACCTTTTGCGTCTTGGCTATTGAATGCTTTTTGCCACGCGTTAATGCCTTGCTTACATGCTTCTAATACTTGGTTGTTTAACATTGTTTTCTCTCCATAGCAGTCTTCTTTCAAACACTGTTTCTTTGATTAGGTATCTCGATAAGTGGGATTCAGTTTAGTCTTGGAAATTAAATTGAAAAACAGAGATAATAGAAAATACTGTATGCAAAAAGAGAACAATAAGATGAGTAAGCTAAAGCAGATGTCTATTTTCGCTCATATCGTAGAGCAAGGCTCAGTATCGGCTGCGGCTGAAAAACTAGAGTTGTCTAAATCTGTCGTCAGTCAGCACCTCAAAATTCTGGAACAAGAGCTAGGCGCTTCGCTTCTCAAGCGCACAACACGAAGGCAAACCCTAACCAGTATGGGTGAACGTTTCTACCTGAGTTGTAAAGACATCAACGTGATCGCTGAATCGGCGTGGGATATAGCGAAAGCCGAACTGGAAGAGCCGCAAGGTCGGATTCGAATAACGGCTCCCAATGCATTGATGGACTTGTTGGTCGCGCCTGTTATTGCAGACTTAATGAAGCAGTACCCGAAACTAAAGCCAGAACTGATCAGTGATGATCAACATTTGGACTTCATGGAACACGATATTGATCTTGCGGTACGAGTGGGCAGCTCGCGTGACAGCAATCTCAAGCAGAAACGGTTAGGTGAGTTTAAAGACGTCTTGTGTGGCGTAGAAAGCATGCGAGAGCGTGAACTTGAATCGCTTCCTTATATTGCTAACTCATGGCAAGGAAAACAGGTGACTCATCATTTTAGCTCTCAAGGTGAGAAAGACTTTGTCTATCAACAACAAGCCAGTTGTACCACTAACTCATTTCATAGTTGTCTTGCCTTAATCAAATCAGGCGTTGGCATTGGTGTGATCCCAGACTTCTACCTTCACCAGTTATCTGGTGAAGTGGTCGACATCATGCCTAGCTTTCAACTGCCGACCAACACTGTTTATGCGCTGACCCCGTTCACTTCCAACACACCTATCGCCATCCAACTTTGTGTTCAAGCATTGGAAGAGAAGCTTAAACAGGATTTCATCAAAAGCTGATCGTCGGACGTTGTCGTGCTGTGTGAGAGTAACAAAAGGGGCTAACAACGAAGCGTAAAAACTTCGAGTTATATAGACGCCTTATTAGATGATGTGTTTGGTATAAGAATGGTGCATGTCACATAGTTATTTATTTGTAATATAATAACTCATGATCGTGATGTTTGTTCAACTTGTCGTACAAATATTGTCCTATAGTGGTTTCCGTTACTTCGGTAACACCCTACAAACTATGGAATAAACAATATACGTGAAATATATCATGGAGACTTGTATGATTTTTAACCCTTGCAACTTTAAGTTTTGCAAACCACTTTCGTGCTCAATTCTTTTGGCGATGGCTTCTTGTGGAGCGTCGGCTGAAACATTGAATATTCAATCTGCATCAGACTGGGGAGGAGCTCATAACTCTTATCCAGCATCAAATGCGATTGATGGCAGCACAGACTGGTCATCGCGTTGGGCGGCTCAAAATGCCCCTGTTAATCTAGTGCTCGATCTAGGATCAGTACAAAATGTTCAGGACGTCGCGATAGCTTGGGGTAAAGGAGAAGAACAAACTTATAAGTTCGAGATCAGAGCATTAGCAGATGAAAGCTCAAGTAATTGGGACAAGGTTTACTATGGATACAGCAGTGGCAGCACATCAGGTTTTGAAAGCTATGATGTAACAGATGTTCAAGCTCGCTGGATTCGTATCAAAGTATTTGAAAACAGCGCTCAAAGTGTTTGGACAAACATAACTGAAGTCGAAATCAGTGGTAATGATAGCCCTGACTACGGTCTTGATCCAAATCTACCGCCATCAGGCAACTTCGACTTACTCGATTGGTATGTCAGCATCCCTGTTGATGAAGGAGATGGTTACGCAACTTCTATTAAAGAGAACGCGCTAGATGCTGGTTATGAAGATCAGTTCTTCTATACAGGCAGTGATGGTGGCTTGGTGTTCTATACACCTGTTGAAGGCGTGACCACATCGAGTGGAACTAAGTATGTGCGTACTGAACTGCGAGAAATGCTGCGTCGTGGTGACACTTCTTACTCTACCTCTGGTAAAGACAACAACTGGGCATTCTCGTCTATTCCATCGAGTGAACAGGCTGATTTTGGTGGCATTGACGGCACGTTGAATGCGACGTTGGCCATCAACCATGTGACGACTACGACCTCAAACACAGAGCAAGTTGGTCGAATCGTGATTGGTCAGATCCACGCTGAGAAAAACGAACCTATTCGTCTGTACTACCATAAATTGCCAGGGAACGACAAAGGTGCGATCTACTTTGCTCATGAAACCTCTAAATCGACTGGGGGTGATGAAACTTGGCATAACTTGTTAGGTAACATGGTCACTTCTGATGGTGACTTGAATAACACCAGCAACCCAAGTGATGGCATTGCGTTAGATGAAACCTTCTCGTACTCCATTGTTGTCGAAGGCGACAAGTTGATTACGACGATTAGCCAGAATGGTTCAGAGCTAGCGGCAAAAGAAGTGAATATGAGCAACAGCGGTTATGACGATGCTGATAACTACATGTACTTTAAAGCAGGCATCTACTTGCAAGATAACTCAAGTGCTGACAGCGATTATGCGCAAGTGACTTTCTACCAGTTAGATAATAATCACAACTAGGCTTTGTTCAGCCAGTAACGAAACTTGTGAATACTTAACGTGGAGGTGACCATTCGGTCATCTCCTTTTCATCTTTCCACCTCTCATTTCTAATATATCGCGTTCCTTTCATAGGGTGCAGATTGGCAAAAAATCCAACCCTTACTTATATTTACCTAGAGTGTCTAGTTGCTTATTAATATCAAAGGGGACGTCTTTGCCTGAGCGCTTTACTAAGTCATGTCACGAGTGCGGACTGGTTAGTCAGTTTGAAGAGTTGTCTGCGGGCAGTGAAGCGTCTTGTCCAAGATGCTCCCATGCCTTGTCGAGTGTTGGGCAACACAAAGAGCAGGGTGTGATGGCTTATGCGGTCGCGAGTCTTATTACGTTGATAATGAGCCTCACTTTTCCTTATATGTCGTTCAGTGTTCAAGGAATTAGCCAACAGATTACCTTGTATCAAGCTGTCGATATGATGAATCGAATGGACAACAGCCTGATCGCCATCTTACTTTTTTTAGCCGTCATTCTTTTACCTGCGTACTTTTTAGTTTTGTCTCTTTGGTTCTATCTGCTTGTTGACCGAAATAAACACGTTGATTACGCATCCAATCGCTTTACGTTTTTGGCTTTGAAGTCATTAAGTTGGGCAAAGCCATGGTTGATGGTCGATGTGTTCTTAATTGGTGTGTTGGTGAGCTTGATTAAGATAGCGTCTTTGGCTGACGTATCCATGGGCCTGTCGTTCTGGGCGTTTTGCATTTACGCCGTGCTGGTGGTGAAGACGATATCTTTGGTGGACTTTGATTGGTTATGGGATCGCTTAGTACCAATGAAAACCTCGCAAGATCAAATGGTAGGCAGCATCTTTCAAAATAAGCAGCATTTAGCCTGTCACATTTGCGGACAAGTACACAACTACAGTGAGAGCACTCATCACTGCTCACGCTGCCACACGCACTTACATCGCTTTGAACCAATCAAAAACCTGCAGATAGCGTGGGCGCTGTTGTTTACTTCGGTGGTGTTTTATATCCCCGCCAACTTGTACCCGATGATGTATACCTCAGCTTTTGGAAGTAGCGAGGGCTCAACCATCATGGAAGGGGTTATCTTACTTTGGAATATGGGTTCATACCCTGTGGCACTTATTATTCTTATTGCGAGTGTTTTTATCCCAATGGCGAAGATGGTCGCTCTGGCTTATTTGTACTGGAATGCCAAAAGGGTTCATGGGCTCACAGAACAAAGGGCGAATCGTTACTTAAAGCTCTACCGCGTGACTGAATTTATTGGCCGTTGGTCGATGATCGATATTTTCGTTGTCGCCATCTTAGTGGCATTGGTTCAATTAGATGGCGTGATGGCTATTTATCCGGGCCCAGCAGCTCTGTCGTTTGCGTCGGTGGTCATCTTTACGATGTTGTCAGCGATGATTTTCGACTCCCGAATTATATGGAAGTAATCTCCCCAAAGAGGTGTGGGACATATGGAAAAGCAAAATACTTCAGATGCAAAAGTATCAAAAAAGAGCGAGCTGTCGCCAGTCTGGATAGTACCGATTATTGCGGTGTTAGTCGGGTGTTGGATGCTATTTCAATACTTCAACAATCGTGGGCCAGAGATAACCCTTATCTTGCCGGATGCGTCGGGTATAGAGGCAGGAAAAACGGCGATTAAGTCTAAGAATGTCCATGTGGGAACCATTACCGATGTTGCTTTGAGCGAAGACTATGAATACATCATAGCGAAAGCACAGATCGACAAGAAAGCATCTCGTATGATTAATGCCGACACTCAATTCTGGGTCGTTGAACCCCATGTTGGTACCGATGGTATCAGTGGTCTAGAGACCATTTTGTCGGGCTCTTATATTGAATTAAAGCCGGGTAAATCGAGTGAGTCTCAGCTGAAGTTTGATGTGCTCGACACGCCACCGGTTGCGGGGCCTGATACGAAAGGCATTCGTGTTGTGGTGTCACATCATAAGGCGAATCAACTTAATGTCGGTGAGCCCGTGTTGCACCATGGTTTTGTTGTGGGGCGTGTGGAAAAAACGAGTTTCGATTACCAAAAGAAAGAGGGCAAATACCAATTGTTTATTTTCGCGCCTTATGACGGGCTGATCTTCGAAAAGACTCAGTTCTGGCTATCTTCTGGCATCGATGTGCGGTTTGGCGCCAACGGTTTAGACGTCAACTTCGCATCGATAGAAAGCATATTGACCGGTGGGGTGAGCTTTGATGTCGCGGAGAGCATTAAGCCGGGAGCACAAATCAAAGAAAACCTACACGAGTATACGCTTTATGATAACTACGATGCGGTATTACAGGGCAAATACACTACTTCGATTGATTACGTATTGTTGTTTGAAGAATCTGTGCGCGGTCTAAGGAAAGGCGCACCTGTAGAATATCGTGGTGTACGCATTGGTACGGTTGATACGGTACCGCTGCAGATTCGTATGGACAAAGATGGCAAGGTATCGAATCGTATTCCAATCCTAATCAAGCTTGAAATTGAGCGAGTATCCGAAGTCTTTAGAGCCGTGAATGCCAAAACCTTTGCAGAGCGGGTCAAACTGCAGATGGGAGAAGGGTTAAGAGCGACATTGAAAACTGGTAACTTGCTCACGGGCGCATTGTTTGTCGATATTAATTTCTATGAAGACGAAGAGCCTTACGAGCCAAGAGAGTTTGATGGTTATCCGGTATTTCCAGTGGTGGCTGGTGGATTAACGGAGATACAAAAGCAGATCACTGATTTTCTAACCAAGATTAATGACCTGCCTTTAGATGCCACAGTGGCTAACTTAAATAGCTCGCTCTCTTCTTTAGACACTACTTTGAAGAGCATGGATGAATTACTGGATAGTGAAGGTGCACAAGCGTTACCCCAAGATCTGAGTGAAACCATGAAGCAACTTGAGGCGACATTAGAAAGCTACGACGATGATTCCGATGCCTACAAGCAATTGATCAGTGCATCTGAAGAGTTAGAACATGTACTTAAAGAACTTCGCCCATTGATTAAGGTATTAAATGACAAACCGAATGCGCTGGTATTTGGTAGCGATGTTGAAGAAGACCCGATTCCAGTTAAGGGAGTGGAATAATGAGAAAGCTATTTATATCACTGGTCATGTCGTTCGGGCTCCTAGGGTGTGCGACTCCCACAGATGGCACTAACGCCTATCTCTTGCCGAAAAGTACACTAGATAAACCCATATTTAAGGTAAAAACTCGGGTAGAGTTACCTGATTACTTGGACACGATTGGCATCGCTTATCGCAAGTCTGAAAATGAATTAGTCTCTGCGCGCAAGCATGTATGGGCGGAAAATCTAGAGGGGTTACTTGAAGAAAGGGTCAACAGTTCTAATGCTACGGGCGCAGCAGATAAAGAGCTAACGATTACCTTTGAGCAGTTCAATGGTTCTTATACTGGCAATGCAGAAGTGAAAGGAACTTGGGTGCTAAGCGAACAAGATGAAGAGCTTGCTCGTGCTGATTTCGATTCAAAGGTACCGTTGAAAGAAGCAGGTTATGAAGCACTTGTTGAGGCGTTAGGTGAAGGGCTAGATGAGGTCTTGTCTGATATTCAGTCGCAATTACCTTAAGGTCATTTTTGGGGCTGTTTTCTATTTGGTAAATCTCGGTTTTCCTCGTTTGTTTGGTTGTTGCTGGCTAAAGTAACGCCATCGAAAGAAAAACGAATGATGAAATACAGAGGTGATGTATGAAAAAATTAATCGCACTAGGCCTAATGGCTCTTTCAATGAATACAGCGTTTGCAGCAGATGGTAATTACACAGGTACAATCGATATGAACCTGACAGCCCCGAACCAAACTAATGTAGAGCGTGTTGAATCAGAACCTGTATTACAAGGCCGCAATGAAGCATCTTCTGGTGGTTTAAAATTCCAAACTGACACACAAGATCACGCGATCGAGCTAACAGGTCGTCGAGATTAACCCAAAGCGTTAAACATATTTGTCGAAGAGTCCGCGTTGTTGAACATTCTGAAAATGTTGTACGCGGACTTTTTTGTTTCTGTCCTATCCTAATATCCCACATAAATGTCCCAGTTCTTTGCATTCTATTCCTTACCTCTCAACGCTTAGCTCTCAGTTTTTATAATCCGTTATGCCGCTTCCGCGAGTGAAGTGATGGCAATAAAGGCGATAAATTTGTCGACCAGAAGTGGGTTAAATTGTCCTTTCAATCTTTCATCAAACAGAATACGTAACGCTTTATCAGCGGGCATGCCTGTGCGGTAAGCTCTGGTTGAGGTCATGGCGTCCCAAGTGTCGACCAGTGCAATAACTTGTCCAATCAAAGGATTTTCAGAACCTCTTAGGCGCAACGGGTATCCGTTTCCATCCCATCGTTCATGATGTAAAGAACCTAAAATAGACGCCAGTTCCAGCTCTGGAACTTCTAACGTCATTGAGTAAGACTCTTCAACGTGCTTATTCATTACTTGGCGTTCTACAGGCGTTAACTTACCTGCTTTATGAAGCACAGCACCGGGCGTCCCCAGCTTTCCTAGATCGTGAACAAGAGCAGAATCGAAAATTAATTCTAACTGTTCTTCATTAAATTCTAAGTACTCGCCAAATGAATAAGAGAGTAAACACACCCTTAATGTGTGCTCGTAGGTTTCCATAGAATGTTGACGCATGGGCTGTAGCAACCTAAGTGCATCGAGTGAATGTTTGTGTTGTAGAGCGAGCGTGTACACGCGGTCAATCTTGGTTTGGTTCATAGCGGTTTGCCGTGTCAATGTGAATGAGTCGCGCAGTATGGAGAGTATGAGTAGAGGAGTTAACTTAATGTGATTGAATGTTTATTAAACAGTCTTTCTCGAAATTCATCGCGAGGTTTAGAAAAATTTAGAAGTTTGAAAGGTAATGAATTTTGAATTAATAGCTTTAATTTTCAATGGTTTAATTTTTAATAATGAATCATAGCTATTTAATGGAGTAGAAGTGAGACAAAGTTCACAATACAGCTCTACTTCATTAATCAGAGTGCTTTTAATGTATCTATTCAACAGTGATTTGTTGAAACGGAATTCAACACTAAATGTGTTTACCTCAGTCAGCTTAGCGGTATTGCTAGCGGGTTGTGGTAGTGAATCTAACCCCGACGGAGAGCAAGGTATTATTGCATCTCCAACAGCATCAGCCTCGATTAGTGCGCAAGATATTCAAGATAACTCGCTGGTAGAACAAAGTTTCACTATTGACCTGACTGAGTATGTTCATACATCAAATAACCAAGATTTTGTCGTAACCAATGCTCGCTCTCTATCTGGTGATTCTTGTCAAGTTCAGGGTATTAGTGGAGGTAGTTTTAATGTCTATTCGTCTGACGTTAATGACTGTTTGTTTGAGTATGAAGTAGCGACTTCAGCTCGCACTTCAATGGCAACCTCTTACGCTCGTGTTGCTATGGGGCAGAATTACTCGTCTACCACTCTTCCACGTATTACAGCATCAACCATCGAATCACAGGTGGTGGTTGTAGATCTAGAGAGCGAACTAGGTTCATCGTTACCGAGTGATGACTTTGTCCTGCAAGACAGTGTTATCAGCCTTGGTTCTGGTACGGCTCGCGTCTCTGGTGAACATCAGATTGAATTTACGCCAACGGCCAAAGGTCAAACCGAGGTGTATTACAGCTACCAAAACGGTGAGTCTATTCAACAAGGCTCACTGTCGATTGCGACTTCAGAAGATACTTACAATACCGCACCAACAGCGGAAGATTTCGCTTTTAGTGAGTTAGCGTTATTGGGTGAAAACATTGTGGTGGATGTAGCTGATTATATCTCAGATGTGGATCTCGATGATGTACAGCTTGTCGGCGTGCAGGACTTCAACTCAACAACATCACTTTACGATCCTGCCAATATCTCTAACACCAAGTTTGAGTTCTCTTCTACACAACCTGGCCCTCACGACGTGGCGTACACAGTAAGCGATCATATGGGTGGGTACACCACTGGACTGGCACGCATAGAAGTCGAACCAGATTTCTCTTTGATTCAAGATTGGGAAGATATTGTAATTCATGATCCTGTGATCAGCTCAGATATCCGCTTTTTCGCGCCAATGACAAAAGTGTATGCCGACTACGTCAATGCCCCTTATACAGGCACCTATGTCGAGAATGGCACGCAAGGATTGAAAGACGCTGAAGTCGTCACTCAAACTCTTAGCCAAGCGCGCCAATATTGCAAAGTACGCGGCGGCCGCCTGCCTTTACAGCGAGAGCTTGAAACGCTTGTCACCAACGAAACCAGTGCGTTTACCAATCATAACTGGCCAACAAGTAAGAAATATTGGACCGCGGAAAATGTCAGTGAAACAAAATCTGCCACTGTTCACTTGAATGATGGCTCAATTGGTAGTCAATCTAAAACTGTTGGTATGTACACGACTTGTGTTGATTTGAGCAACCCGAGTGTCAGTGATTTTTCTGTCGATGTTTCAGTGAAAGAGCGAGTATCAAACCGCTATGAGTATGAAGTTCAAGTTCGTGACCCTGACGGTAATGCCACACCTTTTGCGGATGTTGAATTAGAGTCCATCAATGAACGCGGTGTGTTTTTGAATCGTGAGCCAATGACTTCAGAAAGCACGAATGAGTTTGGTTTGTTGGAAGAATCGTATTTTGATATTTCATTCAGTGAAGAAGTACTTGCAGTACGAATCAGCTCGCATGATGAACTCTATCCATTTATCCCTGTTGATGATGCGTTGGCGATAGACGTATCAGACCCTGCCCTTTGGAGTAGTGAAGAATATTGGAGTCAAAATGTATATGCCCCTGATGAAGAGGGATTGATGTTGATGCCAAATGTTGGATATAGCAAGTTATTCCATATATATAAAATGCCATTTCTTGGTGACAACTTCGTTATTAGGTTCCGTGTTCAGAGTGACAGTAATTCGTCAAAAGGAGAATTTGCGGTCCTAATACAACAACTAGGTACTGATCAAACGACATGGCAGCAAGATGGGGTTATTAACACTGGAAATACCAGGCCTTACCCCGAAAATGAGCCAACCGCATTTGGACTAAACGTTAATTTATACGGTTCAATGCCAGTCTCGCTATTTGAGGGGGGCCAAGTATCAAGTTCACAAAGTATGAACTTACGTGATTCAGACCGTTTCTACTGGTTCGATAAACGAGGTCAAAGAGTTTACGTTTACACGTCCACCACAGATCAGAGGCCAGTACAAGAATCAGGTTACTTTGATATATCTGGCAATGTCGATCTATCACAACCTTATTGGCTCTCTATCGGAGGAAAAAATGCCGATCCGTCCAAGAATTATCGAATAACTGAATTAGACATGGCTGCGTATTAGGAATGACTATGAAAGTATTAAAATCATGTGGGATAGCTCTAGGCATTTCGGCGCTGGCAGCTTGTGGGGGAGGCTCTGGTGATTCTGGTTCAACCTCTCAACCTCAACAACCATCTTCTCCATTAGAAGTACCTATTGAAGCTTCAGTAATTCAATCAAAAGCGTTGGTCAATATTGAGTCTCAAACTATTGTCAAAGTAGATTCAGACATTGATTTTCGTTTAACGTCAGTGATGCAAGTAAGCAATGGTAACTATTGTGATGTCATCTCAATTGAAGGTATGACGTTTACAACCTTATCTACTGAGGTTGGCGAATGCCAATTTGAATATAAAGTAGAACCCGTTGAGCAAGATGTTTACGCCGGGCAAGCATCATCACTCGCAAGGGTATCTGTCTCTGAAACTGCTGATAACAATACACTTCCGAATTTGTCAGAAACGACCGATATTGATTCGGCAGTGACTATTGATTTGTCTGAAGAGCTAAATAGTGAACTAGATACGTCTATATATATTGTGTCGGAAGAGGTGACTTTATTAGGAGCAGGTTCAGTTGAAGTCGATTCGCTAAATAATACGATCACATATACTCCGAACGATATTGGTGTGACACGTATTATGTACTCAATGAGTGATGGCTCTTCAACCAAACTCGGAAACATCGACGTAGCTGTCTCTGATACTGGCAATACACCACCAATCGCTAATGACTTTATTCGAGAAGGTAAGCTTGCCAAAGATATGTCGGTTGAAATTGACCTAACAGACTATGTCTCGGACGCTGAAGACAGTGTGATCTTAGATACTGTACGTGCCTATAACGCTGAAGCGGAAATTACCTCAACAACCGAGCACACTTTTACGTTTCAGTCGTCTGAACCTGGTCCACATGAGGTCGCATATACAGTGACAGACGGGCGTGGAGGCTATGCTGTTGGCCAAGTTTATATCGAAGTAGAACCTGACTTTAGTCTCGTACAAGGTTGGGAAGATATCACGCTGTCGGATCAAGTAATAGGTAGTAATATTACGTTTTCAGCACCTATGTCTAAAGCTATGGCTGATTATGTTAATGCCGACTATTTATCGATTCGAGAAGAAGATGGTAAATATGGTCCAAAGGGGGCTCTAGTGGTTCAAATGAATTGGACACAAGCTAAAAGTTATTGTGCAACTAGAGGTGGACGGTTGCCATTAGAAAGAGAGTTACATAGTTTATTTGGCGTTAATCCATTCCCTAATGAAAACTGGCCAACACATACGCCTTATTGGTCTGCAAACCGTACATCTGCTACTGATGGCACCCAGATATCTTTGGTTGATGGTCTCTCAAATACTATGGACATGAATGGACTAGGGTATGTTTCATGTGTTTATTTTGATGAAAACGTAAAAGATTTCTCAATCAAGGAAATAAATAGTGATGATTATGACGATCCGAGAAACACAACAAGGTATATATCAGCCGTGTTAGTAGATCCTGATGGTCAGATAGCTCCTTTTCAAAGCGTAGAATTTTGGACTAGAAATAATACTGGAGGTTTTGGTTCGACTAATAACGACCTTAGCACTATTTCAATTACAAATTCTCAAGGTTATGCCACAGCGATATATGAGTTTACTAATGGAAATGAAGATTTTGTAATGGCACAGTATGGTGATAGTGCAATATTTACATTAGTTAGTTTGGAAGCATCAGGCTTTGATGTAACCAATCCTGATGATTGGAATATTTCTAAAATCTACGGGTCGACAGATATAAGCGAATACCAACCCATCACAAGTGCGAGTGGAACTAAAGTAGCTTTAGGAGAAACCTCAGAGTACATTACAGCTATTTCAAAAACTATGGTTATGGGTACTGATGTTGAAATTAAATTTGGAGTGGATAGAACCAACACAGATAGTTTGCACCATGGAAATACAAACATAATATTGCAACAAGTTAGCTCCAAAGCTCCGGATTATAATAAAGCTTGTTATATTGAAGTATATGGTGATTGCCAATGGTCAGAAAATGATAAAGATACAGCAGGCATGCCAAGGAACGACAATCGCTGGCTAGCTTTTATATTTGATTATTATGGAAGTAAAATAAAATTAAGTACACCAGATGGTATTGTTGCAACAGGTACCTTGTTAAACGAAAATATACGACAACTGTATTATAGAATTAGCATTGATGGGGCGGATATTAACATATATCAGGCAACCAGTAAGGACTTTTCTGATGAAACCTTATCTATATCTGAAAGTATTAGTAGTACGGAGATTGATGTGAATAAATTTTACTACTTTGGACTTTCTGGAGGTGCACACTCACGGTCGGGGGTTCACGCGACAGTAAACTATCTAGATATAACGCAGTAAAATTAGTTTTTAAACCATGCTGAATTATAAATGGTGCAGCACTATTTTAAGTGCGCACCATTTCTACATATATAAATCAAGTTAATTAAAATCAACCATATGTATTAATGAACGATATAACATGCTTATTACTAAGTAATTCTATTTTATCGATGGTTAATATGCAGTATCGGTATGATTTGTTTTTGAAGGTGATATTGGACATCTCTTCTGTTGGCTCTGAGAACTTATAGATATCAAACCCGAGATTCTTCATTAGCTCTAATGCATTGGGGTTCTTGATGATCATCGAGTACTTTTTGATCTTATGATTTCTTGCTAAAAGCTTCATGTCAGCAACTAAGTTGGCGATTGAATGTTCACGCTTTTCAGAATGTCCGCTGACTACAATGTAGTTTAAGTCTTGATGAGAATCTAAAGAGCAAGCCTGCTTAATATGCAGGTTTTGATTTTGGTATTCATCAAATAACTCTTGATTGAAAAAGAAGCCCAAACTATGGCTGACAATATCTCCATCTTGGTTGACAATCTTTCTGCCATAAGCCTTTCTCTCACTGCAATACAAAAACAAATCGATAGTATCCAGCGCTGAAGGATCCACCTTTGTGTAATGTGAAATTAGCTTGATTCTATCGATTATGTCTTTGTCATTTTGGTCAGCCATTAATGGCATGATCTCAAATTCGCCATCATCCTTATCGATTTCACCTTTAGTGATCGATGATATACGGCTCTGAAATGAGAAAAAACGCTCACTAAGAAACTCATCAAGCAGTGTGTTTCCTTGTTCATCTTCTAAATCATATGACTTCAAGGTGCTATATAAATCGACACCAAGACAATCTAAAATTTTCAATGCTTTATAACTACTTGGTTTTACTTTACTGTTTTCCCAGCGATTCACAGTAACGACATCTACAGAGTTGAATTCATTATCTAAGTGATTGATGTATGCCGCGAAATCCTTTTGCGTTAATTTCAGCTTCTTGCGTGCTTCACGCAGTAAAAGTGGAAATGCTCTCATAGTAGAATATTCATCTTTGATTAGTGACATTACATGTCGATTAGTAAGAAAGTCTATTTTATCAATGGTTAATATACAGTAACAGTACGATTTGTTCTTGAATGTAATATTGTTTTTTTCTGATGATGGTTCAGAGAATTTAAATACTTCGAACCCAATACTCTTCATAACCTTAATAGCATTTGGATCTTTTACCAAGACGGAGTATGTCTTGATGTTACTATTTTTTGACAACAGTTTTATATCTGAAATTATATTCTCAATGGCATGATGCTTACTTTCTGCATGTGAGCTTGCATTCAAATAATTGAGATTTCTATTTGAGTTGAGTGAACAAGACAATTTGAGATCTATTTTCTTGCTCTTGTAGCTGGCGAATTGATCATCATCGAAAAAGAAACCAAGATTGTGGCTAACAATATCGCCATGCTTGTCGACTATTTTTTGACCATAAGCTCTTTTCTCGAAGTAATAGAGAAACAGATCGATCGACTCTAATGGCGAAAAGTCCATTTTAGTGAAGACCGAAAGCAGCCTCATTCTATCGATTACCGCGGTATCATTAACGTCAACCATGAGTGGTAAACTTTTATAGTCTGCCGTGTTGATTTTTTGATCAAGAT
The DNA here is from genome assembly GCF_024347595.1 of Vibrio pomeroyi. Classification (NCBI taxonomy): domain Bacteria; kingdom Pseudomonadati; phylum Pseudomonadota; class Gammaproteobacteria; order Vibrionales; family Vibrionaceae; genus Vibrio; species Vibrio pomeroyi. The sequence goes on from NZ_AP025506.1 coordinate 1,312,762, forward strand.
TTGCCAAAGAAGCGATACGACTCTGAAACGAGCAGAAAGCCTCAGTCAGGAAGCCATCGATAATCGTCTCTTTTTGTTTTGGTTTAAAGCACTTTAAAGCGTCGTAGAGATCAACATCAAGGTAGTTGAGTAGCTTCAATGCTTTGTATGTACTTGGCTTTACCTTATTGTTTTCCCAACGATTTATCGTGACAACATCAACCGCATTAAACTCATCATCTAGGTGGTTTAAGTAGGTTGCAAATTCCGTTTGTGTAAATTTAAGTTCCTTTCTTAAGTTACGTAGCAACTGTGAAAAATCACTCATCTTAAAACACTAACCTTTTGATAATTAACTTAATACAGTTGATTCTAATTTAGACATCCGACTCGCTATTTAACATCGCCATCAATTTGTTTTTTGCGGATGTTAATTGTTCGGATTGTTTGAACTGTATGTTGCGCATGTCCCTAAAAGGCAAAGTGCCAAATTAGTGACGTCAAATCTATGGCATTCCGCCTAGAGACTTGTCAATCTACTGTGAAGTGCGCGTTAATGTTCAGATACAACCTTGCCTTTTTCTTATCCATTTTATTGTTTCCATTCGCCTCCTATGCGGACACGACAGGCCTAGTCATGGATCTGTCTGTTGATAGTGCGTCTTACGACAATGACCAGCAGGTGGTTTACACGCTTGTTCTTACGAATGAATCGGATAGAAGCATCCATGATTTTGACGTTAAAGATGAGCTATTAGATATCTTAACGACAGATGATGAAGGGAATGAGGTTAACGCCTTTATTAAAGCGTCAATCCAAGCAGAGGCAACGCTTCTTTCATCGCCGGGCACTTACGATCGTTTGGGAAACTTAGAGGCGACTGACGTACGTATTACGGCGGGTGGCTCGGTGACCTATACGATGACCGCTACAGTCTCTAGTGATGCTGCGGGTACGATTGATAACGTCGCGAGTGCGAGTTCTGGACCTCTCTATTCTGTTGAATCCAATACGGAGTCCATTCAACGAGGTTTGTATGAACACGATGTTGTGGTGTCAGTAGATAAGGCAAACTACCAACTGAATAAAGAACTGACGTATTCGATCAAGGTATCGAATACTGGCGATACGGTGATTCGAACGCTTAATGTTCAAGATGCTATTTCAGATATCAAGACACTCGACATTGATGGTGTTCTTCAACAGGCCTTCACTAACAATGTGAATTCAGCCGAGGTCCAAGGCGGGGAAAGTGATGCCGGTAACTTCAGTTCTTCAGGGGATCTGTCAGTCACAGATGCGTCGATAGATATTGGCGGATCTATCACCTACACAATTCAAACGACCGTTGCCGACAAACTCGTCGGCGATATTGTTAATGACAACATAACGGCAGAAACACGAGATGCGCAAGTCACTGGGAATGAAATCACTACGCCACCCACAGCGCCCAATCTCACGCTCAAACATACCTTGAACCAAACAGAGAACTATCTTGTTGACGATGAGTTCTCTTACACGGTTACTGTAACCAACCAAGCAAATTCCGGTATCGCTTATCGCTATTCTGTTCAGCAGTTACTTGCTGACTTAGAGACCGACTTAGGTAACGACATAAGCAATGATAAAAATGCTACCGATACTGCGGGGAATCCTTACGAATCTTGGACCAATCAAGTTATTACTATTGGGCCAAACAGCACCTCTGAACTGGCCGCTAGCGGCGTTGAATCCAACCATTCACTGGATGATGTAGTCTCTATTTACCCGGGTGAAGAGATACTTTACTCAGTTGAAGTCGATGTCAGCCCTGTTTCAATTGGCGAAATTCCTAAAGTTATCGCCCGAGTAGTGGATGCTGAAGGCACGGCAGATTCTGCTGATGTAGTGACTAACCCTCTAGATACGCAAGAAGTTCTGAATTCTTCATCAAGCCAAATTACCCGCAACAAGAACACAACGGATACCACTTATGTCCCTGGAATATCGGGTGAAAATGAAGTGGTCTACGACATTGTTATCTCCAATAAAGACACTGAATTTTTCGCTAACGATGTTGAAGTGATCGACAAGTTCGCTTGTATCGTGACAGAGCAAGCCGATGGTACTACCGATTCTGCGTTTTCCGAGTGGAAGCTGGAAGTGGATGAAAGCAGCGGTGAGGGTTCTAACTATGGCTCATTTAATTATGGGGCTTGGACTACGAACGACATCAACCTAAAAGTCGATCTAGCACCTGAGGGCTTTGTTCACTACAAGCTAACAGCAAGAGTAGCAGATACCAGTGTGGGTCAAATTGTTGATGATGGTACCGATGCAGGTTTGTGTTTGGGAGATAACCTGGGTGAGGCGGGTTCTGGCGTGCAAATGCCAAACTCCAAGTTAAAAGTACAGAAGGAAGTGGACTCTCGTTACTACTCTGCAGGTGGCACTCTTAACTATGAAATCACAGTAGAAAACAACGGTGACGGCTACGCGATCGATGTGCCAGTATACGATGACATTGCATCAATCATGACCAAATCAATCACGGATGAGCCTACCAAAGCGTACTTGAGTTGGGTTGTGACGGCGAAATCTTATGGCTCTGATGACTTAGTCTCAATAAACAGTGACCCCGGTTTTAGCGGTGAAATTTCAGGTAATCAGAGTAATAAGAATATCTTAGATGTGAAGGCAAAGTTAGCCCCGCACGACAAAATCATCTATAGCATTGCAGCGGTGGTAAACCCGATTGCCGATGACGAGATTCGCAATGAAGTGACGGTAGATAGCGTGCTTTATTCCGACAGAGGTTCATACCCGAGGGACTACTACCTCGTATTGGATAAGCGTGTCGACGGCAACAATGAGCAAAGCGCGTACACCGACACGACTAAGGAAGTCACTTATACAATCAGTGTTACTAACCCAGAAGGGAATGGTTTCGCGTCTAACATCAATATTAAAGATGAAATCAGCACGATAGAGGCTGAGTTACTGCATGAGCCGGGTGAAACTAAGCCTGTGTTTAAATCTTGGACGATCACGGCTGACAGAGATGCGGCTTCTCCTTGGGTAAAAGCGGTCACCGATCCTGGAGAATTTTCAGATAACACTGACCTGAATGCCACGGCACAAATCCCACCGGGTGCAACCATTACCTATACCATTGTTGGCAAACTCGATCGTGACGTAGACAGTGAAATTCTGTGGGGCACGTTCACCAACACGGCAACAGTGACAGGCCTAGATACCAACTTGTCAGATACCGTTCGCACCTATCCTAGCGAACCAAACCTCGTGGTTGCTAAGACAGCTCAAAATACCGATTTTGTGGTCGGTGAGCGTTCTACCTTCGATATCTATATTTATAACCGAGGCGTTGGCTACGCAAATGACGCAACCGTAAAAGACAGTATTTCAGCGCTTAACTTTTTTGATAGCTGGACTGTTGCCGGTTCAACCAACACGGATAAACCGGGATCTCGCTACGGTGACATCGCTGACAACACAGACATCGATACTGATATGGATATCACTCCAGGAGGCTGGGTGCATTACGAGGTGACAGGTGTTGTTAAGTCTGACTATGAAGAAGATCAAGTTTCTAACCGCGTTGATGTTTATGACCCAATCACAGACCGTGACCACAGCTCTTCTGCGCAGATAGACAACTCGAACAGTGCTTACGACATCAATGTATCTTTGTCTAAAACAACCGATGTGGTTCGTTATACGCCGGGTGAAGATCTTACTTACACCATTGTCATTGGTAACAATGGTGATACCGATGAAACTGACCTTATCTTTATGGATCGATTGAGTGAGATCACCACTACGCTTGCCAATGATAAAGATGGTCAAGTGGAAGATCTTCTTGACCAAAATCCATTTGAATATTGGTCGGTTGATACTGGTTCGGGTTTCGGCCCGAATACCACTGATGATGTAGAGATCCCAATCTCAATTGACGCTAAAGATTTCGTGACTGTACGCATTAAAGCGCACGTAAAGGACAATGCTGTATCGAATGGTGTCGCAGATCGAGACGGCGGTATTATCCGTAACGAAGCGGTGTTGATCCATGCTGATAATGCGGGTTGTACTGAAGATTGCGAATACGCAAAACGTGCCGTGGCTGAAAACCATCAAGTCCACAATAACGGTACCGTGGTTCGTACAACCAACATCAACCGCTACTCTCCGGGTGATGAACTGACTTACACCATCAAATACAACTCTCAAGATGGTCACGGCTATCGCAACAACGTTGACGTTAATGAACTGATCAATGATATCTCGGTTGAGTTACAAGACGGCACATCAGGCAATCCATTCTTCGACGATGCGGTGGGTACCAACAAGTTTACGGTTGCGGTAGCTAAGAGTGACCCAGCAAATGCAGGCACAACCGATGGTACAAAAGACGGTAAGGTTGTGGATGACACCAATATCGTGACTTCGATTGATATCGATGCCGGCGAAGACGTGACTTACACGGTAACTGGTACTGTTAGGCCTGACGCCGTCGGTGATATTCACTATCGAGATACAGTAGTGATCCCTGATGACTACCACTTAGATTTTGATAAAACCACCGATGAAGTGGTGTATGAGCCGGCTCAGACGGTAACTTATCACTTGGTGATTGAGAATGACGGTAAAGGTAATGCTCATGACATTCCAATTGTCGATAACCTCAAAGATATTACCGTTGATCTCGTAGACGGCACGACTGGACCTGCGTATTCAACGTGGACTATTACCTCTATCGCAACGGGCACTGATTCTGAGTATGTCGATGCAGGCGCGGGCGCGGGCAACGTTTATACATCAACAGACAGCAACCTTAACGAAGAAGCCGATATTCCGATGGGCGCTAAGCTTGAATACCAAGTGGTTGCAACCATCAACGATAAAGCTAATGGCGATATTATCAATGTGCTGACTGTCGATGGAGATACTATCTCTCATGATATATCGCAAACCGTTCGTCAAATTGATTACGAAAAAAATATTCTGGACTACTACGATACCGATGGGAACAAGATTCCGGGAGCAACGAGCTACATGCCCGGTGGCTACATCGAATATGAAATCTATATCGAAAATATCGCAACAGCGCACGTTGATGATATTAGCCTTCGTGATGATATCGACCAGATAACGACTCAATACTACGACGGAACTCGCGGTCCGGCGTTTGATAGCTGGACCATTGAAACGTCTGCAGACAGTTCAGGGATCTCTGATCCTGATGTCGATAACTCGATCAAAGACAATCAACCGATTGATACGCACTTTGATATATCGGCAGACAACTTTGGCCGTGCAGTATCGTCATCGTTTGTGCGTTATGTCATCAAAGCCAAAATCAGTCCAAAAGCAGTGGGTTCATTCACTAACCGAGCGTATATCGATGAAGATGATGGCAACCAGTTCATTGCTGTTTCCCCACCAACGTCGATGTCAGAACCAGAGATAACATTCTCAAAAAAGGCGTTCTATGACGCAGGCTTCTCTTCGGCAAAGACTGAGTACTCTCAAGCTGCTGGTGAGAGTGAGGTTTATTACCGCGTTCAAATTAAGAACACGGGCAACGGCATTGAATATGGCTCTCATCTCGAAGATACCATCTCAGCAATTCAGACTCGCATTGCAGAAGATGCCTCGACTTCGGGCACTGACCCTGTCGGCCAGCCATTTTTGTCTGGTTGGGAAGTGCAGTTAGAAAAAACGGCCGCGGCAGGTTCGATTACAGACGCGGTTGACTTTGTTTCTGGTAACGACGTCAATATTGATAACGATATTGTTATCGCGCCTAAAGAAAGTCTAACGTTCACCATCCATGCTGATATTCGTGAGGATGCGTTGGGCGATATTCAGAACAAAGCGAATTATGACGGTATGGTTCGTACTGCGACTCTAATGCCACTAGGAAATAATATCAGTGTTGAAAAACGCGTAGTGTCGATTAACGACAACCCGTTCAATGATGGGGATACCTATCTACCGGGTGACGAAGTCGAGTATGAATTCGTGGTCACTAACCCTGAAAACGGTTGGGCTAATGATATTCAGATCAAAGACACGGTAAAGGATATTCAAGTTGAGGTTATCGGCGGAACAATGGAGTCTGCCTTTGTTTCGGGCGATATCACTCACGAAGTCAGCAATGGTATTGATGCTAACGTTGATACTTATGTTCCGAGCTATAACCCAAACAGTAACCTGAATATTGAAACCGATATTGCCGCAGGTGAAATACTGACGTTTAACTTAAGGGGTGTTATCCGTGATGACGCTTTGGGAACTATCGAAGCCAACCGAGTGACGGCAGAAAATGAGTCTGCGACATCAGAAACGATTCCACCACAAGCGGCTGAGCTCGACTACTTCAAAACTCTGGTATACACCGATGGTGATTCGGATGGCTGCTCAGTGCCTTCAAACGATGGTAGCAGCTGTACCTATGCACCGCGTGGTGATGTTGAATATCAAGTCACCTTAGATAATACGGGCGATAGTATTGCCAATGATGTGCGTGTTATCGATGCCATCCATACCATCAAAACCGAAGACGGCGATGATGCGTTCTCTGACTGGGCAACAGCGATTGCGGTTGAGCCGGTTGGAACTTATGACGTGCAGGGTAACTACAATGGCAGTGTGCCGCTGAATGCGACTGTCGATCTTCGCCCTGGCGAACGCATCGTGTTCGATGTCAAAGGCACGGTTTCAACATCGGCAACAGGCACCATTACCAATACGGCACAAGTGAACGGTGATAATACCAACGACATCGTACTTGACCCTGGTCGCTCAAATATCCTAATCGATAAGTGGACAGATACACCTACGTACACACCCGGTGGAACGGTGAATTATTACATCGACATTACCAATGACGATGTGGATTCTGGCCTATTCTCAATCCGCGACATCATTAGTGGCTTCGAAGTCGAAACTGTCGATGGTTCAATGCAAACCGCACTCACGGAGTGGAGCGTCGATTACGATGTTTTATACAACTCTGCACCATCGGATCCTGACGCGAATGATTTCTCAGAGTTAGATAAGCTCGTTGGGCAAAGCAGCCCAGACATCGATTTACCTGCTGAGTCAGTCAAGATGGCAGGGCGTGATGATTCGGGCACTGGCGGCGGTGACAAGTACACGGTTGTTCGAATCCATGTTGAAGGCAAGGTTCGTGATGACGCGATTGGTCGCTTTACCAATACTGCATATCTACGACATGGCTTGGACGATTCGAAAATCGCTCGCTTAAGAGAGGGCTACATCACGCCTCAACCGGGGCAGTTGGTGTTAACCAAAGAAACCACCCCGATTGCTGAGCCTGATGCTAAGTACCAACCGGGTCAACCTATCTCCTACAAGATTACCGTGGCTAACACAGGTGAAGGTTACCTTGTGGATCAATTCCTGACGGATCGTATCGATACCATCATGACAGAAGTGGCGAACAGCCCAGATCAAGAACAAGCCCTTACTGGCAGCTGGATCATCAGCGATGAACAGATTGATGGTAGTGGCGACCCAACATTGAATGCTCGCAAGGATGTGTCTAGTACTACTCAAGGTTATAGCGCCACTTACAGCATTCACCCCGGCGATAGCTATTCGTTTGTTGTCACTAATACCGTGAATGACAAAGCCAAAGGCGAGATCACTAACGTTGTTAAAGTGGCTAGCGATGATGGTGAATACACCGCAGACGCGACCTATATTCCAGAAGACGCACAAGTTGAGATCACAAAAGACGTTGATAAAGCCGAGTACCTTCCGGGAGAAACACTTCAATACACCGTGACCGTTAAAAATAACGGCTTAGGTTGGGCTGAAGACGTCGTAATTGAAGATGCGTTGAAGTCGGTGGAAACCACGATTGCTGGTGGTGAGACGAAGCAAGCCTTTGATCCTGCTTCAATCCAAATATCAGCTATTTCGACAACAGGTGAAACGCCCGTACCAGACGCAACCAGTGGTGAAGACCTCAACGAGACGCTCGATATCGCACCGGAAGACAGTATTGTGTTCACGGTTCAAGTAGCAACGAATGCACTTGCGACTGGCGATATCACCAATATGGCATCAGCGACCTTTGACGGGACAACTTTCAATGACTCGGCAACCAGTACACCTGTGTTGGCGACGGTTTCTATCGATAAGACTGTCGACACGTCATCTTATGAAGTGACCAAGCTGGTTAACTACGAGGTAACGGTAAGCAATAGTTCCGATGCTTTTGCCTCTGATGTTCAGCTGCAAGACATCATCAGTGATATTGAAGTGGATACGACCGCAGACAAAAAAGAGTCGGCATTCCTGATGTGGGAAGTGAGTTTTGAAACTTCAGATGACCGTACGGTCGTGACGCCGAAGACGTTTGAATTGAGTGAAGACATCGACGTCAACATGGATGTGGCGCCGCAAAGTACCGTGACATTCCATGTTAAGGCGTTGATTCGTACGACGGCGATTGGCGATATCAGTAACACGGCAACCATCACTTACAACGGTACACCACAAGACTCAACGGTAGTCATGACGCCGAAAGATTCTGAGTTTGTTGCGACGAAAACTAACGTACAAACTGAGTATGAGCCGGGTGGTGAGCTGGAGTTCTTGATCACTGTTGAAAACACCTCAAACAACTACATCAGCGACCTAAGTGTCGTCGATGACATGAGCACGATAGAGGTGAGCTATTACGATGGCACCACTGGGCCTGCTTTTGTTGCCGGCACCACGTCTTTGGTAGTTGAATCAACCACGGTAGGTACGACGACTGAGCAAATCAGCCCGATTGAATACAGTGTGGATATTGCACCGCACGGTACGGTTGTATTCCGCTCAAAAGGCACGGTAGTCGATACTGCAACGGGACGTATCATCAATACAGCACAAGTCGACGGCGGCGATGTGGTTAGTCCTCCAGTCAATACTGTTGCGGCGGTTGTTCAAGCTGAGCTCTATACAGACGCGCATTATTACGTACCGGGTGACCAAGTTGAGTATCACTTAGTGGTACAAAACATTGGCCGCGGTATTGCTAAAGATGTGGCGCTTTACACCCAGTTCTCTGAGTCAATGGGTGACTACATCGATGGCTCTCGCAGCAATGCTTTTGATGATTGGACACTAACAGCATCATCGGAAGGGGCTGAAACGCAACCGGGTACGTTCGATAACGATAAAGACCTCTTCACCTTGGTCGACATCGCGCCGGGCGGCAAGATTGATTACACCTTCACATTGACGGTCAACGAAGACATGTTGACCAATATCGATGTACTTGGTTACTACCTTGATTTAACCGGTAGCCCAACGATGCGAGCTCGATCTAAAGGCATGTTGGCATCAGAAGCCTCGATGCAGGCAGTAGCAGACCAAGTATCAGCTTTGGATCTACCGCCTGTGGGTGCAGATCTGATTGTCGAAAAGCGTTCAGACAAGCCTGAATACACCGAAGACGACGACAGTGTCACTTATTACTTAGCCGTAACCAACAATGGTTTAGGTAACGCAGCGAACGTGCGACTCACTGATGAGATCAGCGAGCTGCAAAATAGCGTTGGCAACAAAGTCTTTACTGACTGGACGATTGAAGGCGTGGAAGTCGATGACACAGGTGCAGTGATTCAGCGTCATAGCTACCCGTCGAGTAAAGACTTAGACACTACCGTTAACCTAAAGTCCCAAAAGCGAAATGCTTATGCGTTTGAAGTAGTGGGTACATTAGGCAAAGGTTTGGATGACGACATCACCAATACCTTCACGGCGACTGAATCGGACGGTACTGAAACCAGCGACAGCGTAACCACTCACATCAAGAAGATTCCTGACAATTCTGGGGAATTGGAGCTGACCAAGTCGGCGCTGCAAGATACCGCGCAAGTCGGTGATGCGGTTGAGTACGAGATCATCGTTGAAAACAACAATGAATCTTACTTTAAGAACGTGACGGTAGAAGACCGTTACCCAGGTGGCTTGAAATACATCTTGGACACGTCAGAAATCGTGTTGAGCGGTATTGATGGTGAGTTTGGTACGGAAGACGATCAGGTTCTTTCTCAAGAACCATCAGACACTGGCAAGCTGATGTTCACTTCGTTGAACTTTGATCCGGGCGAGAAGCTACGTATTCGTTACTTATTGCGAGTATCGGTAGGTGCGACCTTTGGTGACTATATCAACACCGCAGTCGCGAAAGTGGATGGCTCAGCAGTTTCCAATGAAGACACAGCCAAAGTAACCGTAGAACCGGACAAGGTGTTCGATACCTCATCGATCATCGGCAAAGTCTTTGAAGATCACAACAAAGATGGATTCCAAGCAGATGCCACTGCGTTCGATGTTGAGTTAACTGCGAACCTAGCAACACAAGGCTACATCGCTGATTCGACACACATCATTCGTGATGGACAAGACGTTGCTGTCGAAGATGGCGCAGTAACCAATGCTCTTGAGCAAGGTTTGGAGCTTGGCGACCTTTGGGGTCATTCAGTGAACCGAACACTGCCAGAAACCAGCAAAGTGGTGATTCAATTCAAGACTCGAACACAGCAGAGCTTTGATTTCTATGTCACGACCGATGCGGGCTCCCGTATCGAGTTTGATGCACAAGGTCAGATTCAGTTTAAGCATGAATCCGATAAGAAGAAGGGACTGAGCGCGGAAAACCTCAACGTAACCAGAAACCTGTATCGTGATGGCGAGGATTACCTGTGGGAAATCGTTATCGAGAACAAAGGTATTTACGAAGATGGTATTCCGGGCGTTAAGTTGATGACGGTTGAGGGAATCGTTATTTACACAGACCAGTACGGTCGTTACCACGTGCCCGACCAATGGGTACTCAATAAGAAAGGTAAGAACTTCCTCGTGAAGTTGGACACTGACTCGCTATCCACCTCAATGGAAGTGGTGAGCGAAAACCCGAAAGTGTTGCGAATTACCCCGAACAAGCTCACCAAGTTCAACTTTAGCGTTCATCGCAAAGAGCAAGAAAGTGAACAGAAGTAAGCCATTGGAACCGTATCTGGAAATTGTATGAAAGTATTTAGTAAGTCTCGTTTAGCAACGTGTGTGTTAGCTGCCATCCCTGTGATGGCGGTAGCGAAAGACACAGGTAAGCTTGAAAAACTCGGTTCTGAGACGACAGGCATTGAAATCACCAAGCCGAACCAAGACCAAGACAGCTCGCGTATATACTTAGAGCAAGGCGCTATTTGGGCAAGCCGTGATATCACTCGCTTTGACCCAGTATTAGATGTCAGTGTCAGCGATGAGTTGGAAGTTGAGCAGGGCACACTGCGAGACAGTGTCGGATTCACCATTACCACCAACTATGGTTACTACATCAAAAAGTACCAGTTAGAGGTGTACCGTGTCGGTGACTTTGGTTTGTCTGAGCCCATCGCTGTGCTTGATGGCGATAAACTGGCAAACGACTCTGATATCAATTGGGATGGTCAAACCGATGTTGACTACCAGTTTAAGGTCGGTGAGCAGTTGATGTTCCGCCTAAAAGCGTGGGACAAAGATGGCAACATGGACGTGACCACGGTTGGTGTGACGGATTTGGTTAAGCCAGACTCTGAAGTCGATATCGATCGCAACGATAACGACGATGAAGAGAGTAAAGACAAAAGCTACGGCCAAGCCAAGTTGATGCGTCATAACATTCCAACCAATGCGGGCTTAGCTAAGTTCATTGGTACCGGTTTAAAAGGCGTTGATAAAGTCATCATCGGTGAAGATGAATTTGACGTTGAAGACGGCAACTTATACGCAGAGCAGTACTTACCAACAGACTCCTACATTTTTCCAACCAAAGTTGTGTTTGATAACGGTGATGAGCGCCGCTACAAGCTTTACGTTCGTATCCCAGATACCTACTACGCACAAACGGGTTTGGCTGATCTTTATGTTGGTAAAAACAACGTTTCTGGTAACAGTGATGCATTGAGTGTCGATGACCAGTATCAAGACGACATCTATAACCAAGGGCGTTTAGCGTACTTTGGTCAAGGTAAATTCGGTGACAAGCTTCGCGTGACCACTCACTTCGATACTCGAGAAAGTGAGATAAAAGACATGTTCAAACATCCGTTCGCATCAGACGATTCGGATGTGTTTGATATTCTCGAAGATGACGATGAGCTGTATTACGGCAACTATGGTGACAGCTCAAACATCGAAAAAGTAGTCAATACTAAGGGTAAGGTTTACCTCAACGTAGAATACGATAAATCGCAGTATTTATGGGGTAACTACAACACAGGGTTGACCGGTACTGAGAACAACGATTACAACCGTAGCCTCTATGGTTTCAAGGCCGATTACCGTACTCGCGATACCACACAATATGGTGAAGATCGCTTGAACGTGGTTGGTTTTACGGCAGAAGCTGACTCCTTGTATGCGCACGATGAGTTCTTAGGTACGGGCGGTTCTCTTTACTTCCTTCGCCACGGTGAAGCGGTACCGGGAAGTGACAAGGTCTACGTAAAAGTAAAAGATGAATCTGGCCTAGTACAAAACGAAATTCCGCTTGAGCCGGGTGTCGACTATGACTTCGACCCGTACCAGGGTCGAATCATTCTGACCAAGCCACTCGACAATATTTTGTCTGACAGTTTCGGCAGCGTGATTGAAAACGGTGACGATTACGAAAACTTTCTGGTTGTCGATTATGAGTATGTTCCACAAGGTTCAGACTCGCTGGATGCGATGTCTTACGGTGGTCGTGCCAAGGGTTGGATTAACGATTACGTTGGTGTGGGTGTGACGTATGCGACTCAAGAAAAAGACAATCAAGACTACGAGTCTTACGGCACTGATTTAACGTTGCGTGCGACGGAGGGCACCTACATCAAGGCCGAGTTTGCCCGCAGTGAAGGTACTCAAACCGAGTCGAATTTTGTCTCTATCGATGGTGGTTTAACCTTTACGCCGATTGGCGACACGCTAGAAGACCGCGAAGGTGACAGCATTCAAATCACCGCAGTAACAAGCCTTTATGACCTTGCTCCAACGATCTTTGGTGCAGTAGGTAATGACCTGAAGCTTTGGTATCGAGACAAAGATGCAGGGTACAGTTACGCGAGCAGCAGCGACGACTTAGAACAAGAAGCCTATGGTGCCGAGCTTCGTTTGCAAGCGACCGACCGTTTGGCGGTGCTGTCTCGTTTTTCGACAAACGAAGAGCGCGATATCGACGGCAACTTAGAAGCGGATACTGAAACCATTGAGGTCGAGACTCAAGTGAAAATCACTGAGCACATCAAGGTGTCTGCAGCGGGGCAACAAACCGAAGAGCTGAACCAAAACGATGAGCAAAGCGATGCGACCTTAGCCGGTGTGCGTTTGGAATATATGTGGGACAGCGACAACAGCGTCTACATCAAAGGACAAACCACAGTCTCTCAATCGGATGACTACGACGAGAACGATAGCGCATCGATTGGTGCGGAATTCCAAGTATTGGAAGATTTGTCATTGGGTGGTGAATACACCGATGGCGACCGCGGCCAGGTTGCCGAAGCAACGGTGACTTATGATGTATCGGATGACCACTCCACGTACGTGACTTACGTTGATGATAACTATGAAGGTGAAAACAATGTGATTGTCGGTCAGCGTGCAGACCTGACCAGCAGTGTCGATTTCTACCAAGAGAACCAGTTCGTTGATGAAAACGATGGTCACGGCCGTATCGATTCGTATGGCTTTGGTTACGACGTGACGGAAGATGTCGAGATGGGCATCGGTTATCAGCTTGGTGAAATTGAAGATGACGAGAACATCACCACAGAGCGTGAGTCCATCAGCTTCAATGCATCGATTGACCTAGACGACATCACCCTAAGCCACAAATTCGAATATCGAGTGGACAAGAGTGAAGACGACCCAGAGATAGCCCAACGTGAGCTGCAACAAATCGTGACGACCAACCGTTACACGCATCACTTAACAGAAGAATACACGTTGTTTGGTAAGTACAACTATTCAATTACAGAGAGTGAAACCACTGGCGAAACCATGGCGCAATTTACCGAGGCGACGGGCGGACTTGCGTATCGTCCGATCTACAACGATCGACTCAACTTACTGAGCCGCTACACCTATATTGCAGACTTCGATCAACTGGATCGCGATGTGGATTATCAAGACGAAACTAGCCAGATAATTGAAGTTGAAGCGATCTATTCAATCGATCAGCACTGGGACGTCGGCACTAAATATGCGCATAAAGACAAAGAGCAAGCCTTCGAGCGAGCGTCTGGTGCGAATGAGATGGTCAAGAGCGACATCGACTTATACGGACTGAGTGCTTCTTATCGCGTAATGAAAGAGTGGGATGTCACGGGTGAGTATCACTGGAAAACCGACACACTCAATGATGAGTTAGAGCACGGCGCGCTGGTCTCTGTCAACAAGCACATCGGTGAAAACTTAAAAATGGGCATTGGTTATAACTTCTCTGCGTTTGATAGTGATTTAACCAACGATGATGATTATGACGCTTCAGGTGTGTTCATTAACTTAGTCGGTAAGATTTAAGCCAGCCCCAAAGAGGGAAGAGCGTAGAGAGTAGAGATTTTAAAGTTGAAGATTGAACGTAAAATGAAAATAACAATTGGCCTAGTCAGCGGCGTAATGAGCGCTTTGCTTCTTGCTGGCTGTGCAACCGACACCTATGTGAGTCAAGAAAATCGAGATAAGTTTGCCGGCTTAGATGTGTCTAAGTTTTTGATTAGCGAATGTTTAGCGCCTGAACGCGAAGTGCACATTGCGATTGCAGAGCACTTTGCTTTTGATAAATACAAACTGCGCGATCTCGACAAGATCAACCTAGATACCTTTGTCGAAGAGATCAGAGGCCTAAAAGGGCGCATCACGATCGTTGGACACACCGATTACAAAGGCTCGTTGGATTACAACCAGCGCCTTTCACAACGCCGTGCTAAGTCGGTCGCAGACTATTTGAAAGCGCACCTCGACCCAACGAGTTACGACTGGGAAGTGAAGCACCTTGGTGAGACTCAACCTCTATTGTTAGGCAAAACCGATAAAGATCGAGCGGAAAACCGCCGTGCGTTTATCGTGTTTGAAGAAGCTCAGAAGTACGAAGAGATGCCTTTCTGTGAACCACCAAAGCCTGAGCGTAAAGTGTACATGGCAATGACGCCACACTTTGATTTTGATAAATCAGTACTTAAGCCAGAAGACTTAACTCAGTTGGATGATTTCACAGCGCAATTAAGTGGTTTGCAAGGCAGCATCTTGGTCGCAGGACACACCGACCAAGCGGGTTCGGTTTCTTACAATGAGAAGTTAGCGGAGCGCCGTGCAAAAACAGTGGTTGAATACCTTAAAACTAAACTCGACCCGAATCAGTTCATTTGGGAAGTGAAGTCGTTTGGTAAATTGCAGCCAGCAATCAATGAACGTTCAGATAAAGCCGATGCGCTCAACCGTCGAGCGTTTATCGTGTTTAAAGAGTCGGATATTACTGCCGAGCAACAAATGCTTTCCGGCAGTCAGCAGCAGGCGCTTTCTGACAGTGAAGAGCAAGCTTTGACTATAGAGAGTAAGCAGGAAGCTTCAGCTGACAACTAATAAGTTGTTGTTAGATCTAGACTTAGTTGCAAAAAAGCCCCATGCATCGGGGCTTTTTTGCGCGACTTTCTGAAGTTATCAATCTATCTTGGGGTAGCTGCCTTGAATCCTGGCAAATTGAGTCTGTACCTTTTTAAACTGCAGCTCTTCATCGAATGACATGACGACCTTGTGTTCTCCCTGAGCCTTTAACCGAACGTCAAAAAGCCGATTGTTGGCATTGATGAAGTCACGTTTTAACTCCGGGGATAAGTGGTCGTCTACATGTAAGTACCTTGACTCCAAAATAAGAAAATAGAGCGTGTTTTGCGTGAAGCCAACTAACCCCGAGCTCTTTCTCGTTGTGCCGTCAGACAGAATATTCACAAAGGTAAACACACCATTATTGATGTAGACATGCAGCGAACGTTCCGGACCACTTAAAGAGCTCTCAAGTGTGAATTCATACCCGACGAGTTTGATCCAAGGGCTTATCAAAAGCAAAATCGCCAGTAGCAAAGATACCTTCCATAATGAGATTCTACCAGAAGCCCAAATCGCCCCTAAATTGAATGTTTTCGATTTTTTCATGTTCCAACCGTTTTCGCATATAAATTGTATTTTTATCAGAGCTTAGCTGTGCGACATTGATTTTAGATAAGTGCTGAATCGCATCGAGTTTTAATACCTCCCTGTCGTCAATGTTGGGATTAAGAAATTCGTAGTCTTTGTCTAACGAGAGCATGAATACCGTGTCATTGAGCACGGCATAAACGCCATATCCTTTTCTCACTACTTCATGTGGCAGAAACTGAACCGATGAATAAAGACCGTGGAAAAATTGCATGTGGGTTTCGGCATGTCGCTTAGTCTGCCCAGAGTAAATTGAGAACTCGCCGCCAGTGGCATTGATATAGGGAATAGCCAAAATGGCTAAGATAATCAGTAGTGGTCGTTTGAGCTTCATGAAAACCTCAGTTGAAAATCGAGTGATAGAGAGTAAAAGCGTAAGTCCAGATACCTACCGTCAGTATCAGGTCTTCCCAACGAAGCCGCTGGTGCTTGCGAGTGCAACTAGAAATGCCTGGATTAATTCGTTTCCTCTTCGCTCTTTTTTCCACTGATAGAGGGCTTATAGGATCAGTACCTGAGGCTTTGAGTCGTTTATAACTCGCACTCCGTTTGATGCTGGGCAGCTCGCCTTCTCCAACCAACTGAATGGAAGTCGGAATTAACAGCTTGTAGCCATGTGACGGCACTACGCGTATTTCTGAGTCGTCAATGATGGCCTTAAGTTTTTTCCTCAGGTGCATGATGCAGACATTCAACGAATTTGGGCCAACCACACGATCTGGCCAACCCGCCTTTTTCAAGTCTTGACGACTACAAGGCTTATAACTGTTGTCATAGAGAACATGCAGCACATTAAACTCGATGGTGCTCAGAGAGATGGAGTGCAACAGAGTGAGTGGTTCTCCGTCATAGAGTTCTAATGCATCTCGTTTTGAATTTAGATACAACAACATGGCTTAATTACAGTGCTCGCTAGGAAGAAACACGATATCGCCCGCATGAATCAAGTCGATATCTTTGAGATCTGTAAAGCTATGATTGTGCTTTTTGAGTTCTTCAAAACTAATGTGGTGATTGTGAGCAATCTTAATCAGCCAATCGTCTTTTTTAACGATATAGCGAACAGTCTCGCAGGTTTGAGGCTCTACTTCAGCGACAACCTTAGGTTCATACACCGTCACTTCTGACGTAGAAGAGACAGAAATGTCGTCGTACACAATCGGTTCAAGTACTGATTCATTTTGTGTCGGGAAATGGTAGCGCATACCGACACTGAGAACTTGCAGATCTTTTTCTGGGTCATCGCTGAAGATGAACTTATAGCCGAACTTCATGGTGAGCTGTTCGTCGAACTCATACTCTAAGCCGAGTTGGCTGATTGGAGACCATGTATTGCCCTCCAATAACGAACCCGCGCCAGCGTAAAGGTTGTAATGGCGTGACAGTGGGATCGTCCCGAGTAACGAAATATCCGTGCTGTTGAATCTTTTTTCCTCAACTTCTGAATAGGGGAGGTCTGGTTCTTTCATGGTTTTAATGTGTCCGTAAAAGCCAGTGCTGGCTTCGACAGACCACGTTTTGTTTAGGTCGTAACCCAATAGAATTTGACCACCAAATGCGGTATCAGATACCTCCGAGTTTGTTTTGCCTGCGTTCGTGACGTCAGCTCCGATGTAAAACGGAGAAGTGTCGGCCAAGCATAGGTTAGGCAGCATTAAGGCTCCGGCGATAACGTATTTCGTCCTTAAAGCGTCACCGAAAGAAAAAGCCGATAGTTTCATTAGTACAGTTCCTCAAACATCACGGTGAAGTTTCCTGAATAAGTACCGGTTTCAACGTCTGTCGAAGGAATATTCTGGTAGTTAACATTAAGATCGAAATTGATCACTGAGCTCGGTGACTGAATCACATAGCTGGTTTGATTATTGTCGAGTTGATTGACGCCATTTTTAACCCAATCTGTATCCTCACAGCTCGCTTCATTGCATTGGATAGAGTAGGGAATCGATGTCTTACCTGATGCTGATGTCAGCTCAAATTCGTTGGTGAGTAGTGTCATTGATAAGCCAGTACTGAATTGGCCTAGCGCAGTGATATTGAACGTGGTCTGCGCTGAGACAGTATGATTCGTTGTGTCATACACTGGGCTCAATACACCATCGCCTACCACATTGATGCTTTCTAAGCTGTTTGGTGTGTAATCGATATTGACGGTAAAAACGTCAGGCAAAATTCGATAGGTTAGCGCTCCACCCGCAGAGCGGTAGTAGTATTTGATGTCAGCAGGGATCGTTGCCGTGTAGACACCTTTTGCCTGACCTTGAAGTGCATTCAATAGTGAGGCTGTGTCTATGTTGAAGGTTGGGCGATAGAAATAAAACGGCGTGATGGATTGCGGATACTCCAATGAGAAATCCGCACTGCAGCTTTGTGTATCACTATCATGAAGCGTAACGATGTTTCCCGATAATTGAGATTGGCTGCATACCGGTGTCACGAACAGGTTGTCACCGCGCGTGAAAGGGTTTGATGCCGTATTGTATTGCAGACCATTGACTGCTATTGCCGCTTCCACACTCTGACCAGCATTACTGGTTAATGTCATGGTGTCTGGTTTGTCTGTAATAAACGCACTTGGCAAAAACTGACTCGTTGTCGTGAGGCCACTCGCGATAGACCAATCACTCAAGGTGTAGTTATTTCCACCGAGTGTGATGGCGTTTTCAAAGCGTATCTGTTGCCCCTCAATATTGATGTTGAGAGTGGCTGCATAATTTGGCATAGCCGCGAACAGTAGCGACCATAAAACGAGTCGTTTCATTATTTGCTCTCGCTCAGAGTCACATCTTGGCGGTAACTTTCGTCGTGGTTAACAACAGTGACTTTTAGGTCTGAAAGATCGATGTTTTCCGGTAGAGGGTAGTTACGCTCACGGCCAGCTAGAGACATGATCGTGACTTCACAATCTTCTGTTACTTCATCTGTGCATTGATCGACATAGGCACGCACAAAGCTGTTACCTGTGTTGTTGATGTGCAATTGGCCTTGATCTAAAGAAATCGAGTAATCAATATTTTGAGCTTGTGCAGGGATAACAAACAACGGTCGGTAGCCAAAGTTGATTGTCACTGCTGAATTCAGCTTGCCTTCAGGGTCGTATGGCGAAGGTTCAAAGCTGACGAGGTAGTACTGGTCTTCAGTGAAGTCACATTTGTTACCACACAAAGAGCGCACGCCAATTTGCTTTTGACGGTGGGGTTCTAGGATGGTTTTGTTATGAGTCAGCGTGACGTGCCAATCTTCAAAGTTGTTTTCTGAGTATGGAACACGCGTGATCTCGCCATCTTCAACCACCAATTGAGTAATGTTGGATTGGATGAATTCCGTGATCTTGTTGCTGTTAGTTAAAGTGAATACACCGTTTCCGTATTCGTCTCCAACCAATAACATGGTATCGACGTTCATCGCGTTAACAGAGGTTGCAAGAGCAGCAGTCAGTAAAATAGGAAGCTTTTTCATAATCAGTTACCTTTAGGTCGGTTAAGTACAAAGTTGTGCTCTCGTAGCGATTCCGAATTGGCGTAGCGAGCAACATTTTCTATGTGTTGACGTTGTTGATGACTGAGTTGAAGATCCTTATTTACAGTCAGGTAAACAAAAGAAGTACGACCTAGACGAGTGGTAATAAACTCCATCCCGCTGTCAGTCAGTGCATGCAATTGTTCGTTCAGTGTGTTGATGTCATCGAATTCACCGATGTACATCACGTTAATTTCTTCGTTGTTGCTAACCAACATCATTGATTCCATTGGATTCAAGTTTGGTTGGCAGAAGTTAGTACCAAAATTCAGCTGTTTCGCATCGTCGACAGAAGGTAAATAACACTGCTGACCATTACTGGTTAGTGCGAACTGTTGACCTTCTTGTACATCGACTTTATGAATGCCAGACGTAATGCTTGATACGTTCAAACAAGCAGGGCCTTCACATTCAATGTCGTGTACATCGTTGCCGAAAATATCTTTGAATTTGCTGACAAAACTGATCACACGGCTCACGTTTGAATTCAATTCGATGACCGAACCAGGGTGTGTGTATCCTGTTACCGATTGCTGGCCAGTGTTGTGCAAAGCGACGCTCTCGACATCAAGCTCGATGGTTGCGGCTTGGTAGTCGTCTAGCGTAATGACTGCTCGGTCGTCGTAGATGTATTGTTTGTTCATCACTTGGTCATCGGTTCTTACCACCACCAAGCCTTTGGTTTTGCGTTCATCGGCATCAAATCGAATGTTGTTTTGGGTATCGACAACCACATAAGCATCACTTTGTGCTGTAGTGAAACTCACGCTCTCGCCACCAATAATTTGGGTACTGCGTAATGTCGCGTTTAACGCTTTTTCGCCATTGTTCGCGGCGTACACATAGCCATCAGCTTGGTAATGCTCATCCCGTTTAGCTGCATACGCTGTTACATTCGTCACCGCCGCATTAGGGGAGTTAACGTAGTAACTGTTACTGGCAGTAAGTCGTAAATCGGTATCTTGGTTTTCGACTAAATCTTGTGTCTCTAAGCTGTTGGTGTATTGGCTAAAGCCATTCTCTGTGACGGTGAAACCTGTGTTGCCAGTAAGCTTCGACGAAAGAGGTACCGACCAATTGAGAGAGATGGAGAGTTCACCATCGTCCCAATTGGATGTCAGTTGCTCATTGTTAAAGGTGACGTTCAGGTCGAGAGTTGAATCGACAATAAACGGTGCACTTAAACCAGAAGACAGTGACCAGTTACTTAGCGAACTGTTGTATAAATTACTTTGTTCGATGTAATTCACTGAGCTATACCCACGCACCGTGTCACCAATGGTGTAGCTGGTGGAAATACCGAGCTGTTCTTTGTCACTGACACCGTATAAGTATTCTGCAAATGGGTTTTGGTCTGGGTTGTTTAGGCGCTCATAGGTAAAGCCCAAGCTGCCAAGGTTCCAATAACCAGACAAATACCAAGCTTCGCTATCGATGTTCGAAAGGAACATTTCATAGCGGCTATCGAATGGCAGGTAGCCTTTAAAACCCAATTGGCCCATCGCATGTTCGTTGGTCAAAGTGCTACCAATCGCGACCGTCTGTGTGTCCGACCATTTATAAGCCAACCCACCTTGAAGAAATGCCACGCCTTCGAATTCATTAGTTGAAGACATCCCTGATGGTTGGTCTTCGTCACTCTGATAAGTGTCGTTGTTTTGAAATTGGCCTGCGGCGATCGAGTAATCGAATTCGCCAGTATTCAATGTGTCTGTATTCGCGTTGTAAATTCGTACCGATTCAGAAGAGACCACTTGAGTACCTACGGAGATCTCAACGGTTACGTCATAAACGCCATTGGGTAGCTCTGAGTAGCTGATGCTGCCTTGGCCTTCTTGTACAGACTGCTGCACGATGATTTGCTCATCGCGGAATATCTTGAGTACGCCTTGTGTTTGCGCATAGAAGTACAGCGATTGGTCTTCGTTTTTAGCGGTACGGCTTAGGTTCTTGCTCGAAGACAAATTCACGTTTACGTCATGATATTGCGTGCTGTTGAGCAAGAAAGAGGTGCTGTTTAGCGCCAAGCGATCTTGGTGGTAGCCTGCTGTTAAACGCAGGTTTTGGTACTCTAAGTTGTAGTAACCGTAATTCAGTTCAGATGCATCTTCTTGGTTGCTCAGATAGGTATCGACATGAACTGAGCCATAAGGCAGCCCCAAGATGAATTGATCGCTTAAATTCACATTCAAGTTATTAGTAAAATCGCTTGATGTGTACAAGCTTGCGTTGTTAATCAAGCCTGGGTTTGCGTTGTAAGTCGACGCGTAATGCTTCTTGAGAGCTTTCGGTTTGCTTTCCTCAAGCAGTTCTTTGTTCACATAGAGGTACAGCTTGTTCGAGTGATAGTCATAAAATGTGTCATAGCTTTTCGGTGTTAGGCTACATAAGTTCAGGTCACCTTGGCAGTCGACAGTATTCGATTGACCGTGAGTAAACCCAGCGACTATCTGCTTTGCTGTACGCTCATTTAATCCTGATGACATCAGTTCATTTGCAACGGCAGCCGCATCTTCAGGGTTGCTGAATTGCACTGAATCGTAAGTTACCGACATAGGAATCGTCATGTAACGGCCATCAATGTTTTTTATCTCGACATCGCGCTCTTGTTTCGAATAAAAATCTTCAAATCCCGCTGGGATTAAAGTGTTTCCATTAGCAAAAACCAGTTGTGACAAGGTCAACGAACCTAAGATCGTTGTTGTAATAAACGTGCTGTTTTTCACAGTGAAAGCTCCGCTAAAACAGATAACTGGCCTTGGCACAGGTTTGAGCCTGTCGGTAAAGCCCCAAAGGATAAGGTCACGTCGTATTCGCCACCCTTTAGGTCGTCTGATGAGGTATTGAAATCCATCAGAACTGGGTTCGATGAAGTTAAGGGTTGATCCGCGACAGTGACATCGACAAGGTCAGCAGGCGTTGGTAATGTTTGCTTATCAATATCGAAACACTGCGCTGTATTGCCCGTCATGAATAACTGGAACCGAGTCGATTGGTCTGAACTTGGAATATCGGTCTCAACCAATAACTGGGTTGTTGCATCACGGAAAGAGTCGCTTTTTGGATCGACCGTTAATGTCAATGAAGAAGGGGAAAACGCGACCTCTGTAATCTGATAAGAGAAAAAATTCTTTTTATCGATATCGCTCGTTAACTGGAACGTATGAGTTTCTGCATTGGCATAAAAGCTCATAACGCCTGCAGTCAACAGAACGAGAAGTGGGCGAGTTAAGTAATTCACAGTTTTCCCCAAACGACTTAAAGCTGTTCTACGTAGCTGGCAGCCATTTGCACTGAGACAGTAGCATTGCCTTGTACTGGAATATCAGTAATCTCAATGTCATTCTTCACGGCGAGCTTGACATATGAAATGTCAATCACGGTAGGCGTTGCTTTCTGAAGTTCCAAACCGTCGTCGTAAACTTTGATCTCAGCTTGGTCGGAGACTTGACCGTCAAGCAAAAGCTGAGATGTTACGTAAGTCCAGGTAGCTCCAGGTTGTCGGTCACCAACTGTTGCGGTTTCTGGGTCAAACTGACGAGATTCGAGTACCACTTCCGACGATGAGAATGTACCTTTTGAATCAACGTATAATTTGCCTGTTTCAATGTCTCCACCGCCCAAACCAGTGATGATTAGATTAGAGCTTGGAATCGACGAACCAATGTCACCAGACCAAATTACATTAGCGATAGCCGCATCATCTGCCGCGTATACCGAACCAGAAGTCATAGCGAATGCTGTTGCACCCATCACGAAAAAGTTATTAAGTTTCATCTTTGTCACCTATTGTTTATAAATGTATGTATAAAAATAAAAGGTGCATTGGAATCGAGATCACATGCACACTTTCGAGGTGACTGATTTGACTTCAATGGCGTATGAATTGGAAATAAAAGCCCGTTAATAGTGCTTTATACGCAGTTAATAACGTTTAATTTTTTAGGTTTATCACGGTTAACTGACTGATAAATCGTGTTTTATGTTTTTTTAGGCTACTTTTAGTAGGTGGCAGTAATACAGGGAAAAGAATGTTTAAAAGACTTTCTATAGATACAGTAAGAAGAACCATCACTTTGATAGACAGTGACTCTGGGCAGGAGAATCAACCCTTAGAACTGAACCGAAGTGAATACAACTTGCTGTTGGCTTTCTGTGAATCACACGGAGAAGTGATTGATAAGCAGGCGTTGATAGAGAAAGGTTGGCCAGGAAGAGTGGTTGGTGATAACTCTTTGGCCGTTGCTATCATGAAGTTGAGAAAAAAGTTAGACAGTTTAGAGCTTGGGTTTGAAGTGAATAATTTGCCCGGAGAAGGGTATGTGTTCATCAACGCCATGAACATTGAAATTGTTCATGATGAATCTGCAGCAAATAATGAAGCGGTCATTGAGTCTCACGAATTAGGTCATGATAAAGAGACAATTCAAGAGCCCGTTTCTCAGGCAGCTGATGACAATGTAGAAACGCCGATGACGACTCAAGATTCGACCGTGTCTTCCGACTCTAACGTGTTTCAACGTTGGAGCAAAAAGCCCGTTGTTTGGGAAATCACCATTGCACTGTTTATCGGCCTAATCATGTTCTACTTCGTTTATCGAGAAGCCTTCGAGTGCTTTGAGTGTTTCGGCGGGGGTGCTGGTGGTTAGCCTTAAGTCTTTGAGCCTACGGATTGGGCTTTTTATTGTGGTGCTGTTTTTGGTGCCGTGGTTTTTGTCTTTGGGTACTTACTTTTCTGGCTATGCTCACTTTGAAGACGATGAACATGACATTATTTTGAACGCAAAATCTGGCCTTTATAAGACCATCCACAGTTATGAAGGGCAGGTGTATCGAGTGCATCGAGGGATTTATGCATCTTTGGGTGACTCATTGTATTTCTTTTCCTTAGATGGTGATTATGAAGCGAACCTTGACCCCGAGTTTGCAGCCAAGGTTGTGGCGAGCGACTTGGAAAACTATTTTAGAGGTTTAACCCATGTGCGTATCGCTGAGCAAAATGGCAAAGTGATTGGGTTATTGCAGAAAGACGATATTAAAAAGAAGTTCGACCAAGTCGTAATTCAAGGACGGTTAAAAGTATGGGATTAACAAGAAAAACGAAGGTTCTATCCATCATTGTCTTACTTGTATTGCTACTACTTGTACCTTGGGCAAATGCCATGTTTAGCGACTTCAAAATAACCAGTCATTTCGACGATCGTGATGTGACCATCATCGGCTCTCATGGTCGTTTCAAAGCTCAAGCCGCTTATCACGATGGTACTCATGCTGTCGGCACGGGCTATTATGGCACCTTACTTGATACGATTTACTTACTGACAGTGCGTAGTGATAAAGTCGTGGAAGGCAATCCTAACAATCTCAATGCGTTTCTTCGTTCCCACCAAACATTACTGGTTTTTAAGATTAAGCAAGACGAGCAAGGGCAATACGTTGTAAGAAGGCTTGAGGAGGACCCAAGGCTAGGAATGCACGAAAACAAAATTGAGGCCGCTGGATACTTTGGGCCGATTTCATCTATACCAACTCCAGCACCGTTATAGATTGTTGTTTGTATTTATCGGATTATCTTGAGCGTTAGCATGAAACAGAAAAGGCTAGATTCACATCTAGCCTTTTCTGTATCTGTGCTTAGCAACAGAGTGATGTTTGCCCTTCAACTCGCTGGCGATTTGGTTTGGAATACAGGTTATTGAGATGGCAAATTTTGTTTCAGCTCTAGAAGCATTTGATACGCACTTTCTCCAGACATCTCATAAGGGTTGAATTGATCAGATGTTGAAAACTGTAAGTTCACTAATTCGGTCAGGTTTGATTGCGGAATATCGCCCATCGACCAATCGCCAAACTCCCGACAATCTATCTCTTTGAAATACAAGATCATGACTTTCTCGTGCCGTTTATCATTGAGAATATGATTGTAGGTATGGTTAACCGCAGTTCTAGAACCTTCGATACATTGTAGGAAATACTTATCGTTGTGGCTAAGAAGGCCAGTTAAGTGGCTCTGCTTATTACGATCGTGTGAGATCTTGAGAATTTCATCTAAAGCCTTCGAGTCGCAGCTTTCACAAAGCGTACTGACATAGATTAACCGAGTTAGGCGCATAGGCATCACTTCGAATTTTGTTCAAAAGGTACTAATAAATATAAGCCAAGCTCATGGAATTGCTAATTATTGGTAGAATTATCACTAAAGGATTTTTGGGAAAGGATAACAATCAGGATTCGTTAGAAAAGAAGTAGTGGAAATCGGTTTTAGAATAATGGGAGAGTTTATAACTTGATCGTTTCTGAGATAGGAGCCATGAGCAGGCAACTTTCGTTATTTTACTCGTGTATGTTGTCTTTAATAACCATACTTTCGATTAACTATCGTTACCTGCATGTAATCTAGCGCTAGCTTTTAATATCGCTACTTGTTTAAAACCGAAATCGATTCAACGTTTGAAGATGCATCAAATCGGACATTGACCATCACGCTTTCACGCTCAAAAGTCACATCATCAAAATCTGTTGCTGCGATCTTAAATCCATTCTTTGCGAATAGGCTCGTCACCATCGTTCGTTGTTTCTGTTCCATAGCGTATGTCAGTAGTTCGTCCATCGTCATCTCCATTAGGCAACAGTGTGTATAAAGTAACCATACAGACTCCATATTATGAGATCAATTGCTTAATTGATAGGCGCTGTTGATGTCATGCAATGAATGATTTGATCATTCAGCTTGCTAATAGGCGGGTGGCACAACTATGGCAAAGCTTATGGTTAATGGTGGTGTTATGTGACAAGGCTTCAAGCTCTGGAGTGGAAGCTGTTTTTTATCAAAATTGGATAGAAATAAGTGGTTACAAAACGGCTCAACGCTGTTTGTTGTTTTGGCCAACTTCTCCCATGGAGCTAACATCCAAGATGCGTATATATCTATTGGGATTGTAAATGTCAGGTTGGTATTGTCATAAGTATTATTAATTGCATAAGCTTGATTTTAACATTTGTTTGATTTATAAATTCCTCATTCATCAATAGCCTCATGATTATATTAGTTTTTACTAACCTTTAAATAACATGGAGAAAAGGCGATGAATAAGAACCAAGCACGCAATGGGTTAGCGAATTTAATTAGATTTCGTAAGCCTTATAAGGCAACGGATTTTCTTGTCAGCTCTAGTGAACTGCGAGTTAAGAAAGATGTGTATAGCTTGCGTAAGATTAAGCAGTTAGAAATTCGTCAATTGGGCCTTAAAGAAAACGCAATCAATATCGTTTCATTGGCTTTGGTGCTCTCTGCTGCGACTTGGGCGTTTGTACCTCAGTTTGGCTTGCCAATGCTTGCACTGACTTTTATTTTGGCTTTTGTTTCATGGCGAAAATACGAGTTGCGTGCAGAGTTTAAAGGGGCAGACGAAACCGGCGATCATTGGGTGTCCGTGGCTCGTGGTTGCACTCGAGAAGAGTTCAAAGTGTTGAAAAATGTCGAATTGGCATTACGCGACCAAGTTTCTTAGTAAACAGGGTATCGCAATACGTTAGGTTCAATAATAAATAAGGCTCGTCATCAATTGGCGAGCTTTTTATTTTCTGAAAAACATCGATAGAACAAGTTACTTTGAGAGACCACTCTTATATGTGTAATAGTGATTTTTATAAATCTTGAGTCACGGCATTTATAGTGTTCTTTAAGATTTTGAACTTAGGGAGAGGGTGGCGGTGAATACACAAGTAAATAAGAGTTTCTTAAAAAGGCTCATCCGGGTCGTTGGTTATGTTCTGATTATGGTGTTGAGCTTTAGCCGATTTTCCAATGCTCAAACCATAGAGCTTCCTACTTGTGCGCAGAGTGAAGTTTTGAATACAGAGATCCACCTTTATGTTGATGAATCTGTGTTAGCCGAATATTCCCAAGAATTTATAACCTCTAAGATAGCGACATGGGAAAGCTATTCAAATCTGGTGTTGAAGAACTCCTGCATTCCTATGACGAGAAAAGTAACCATGGTGACTTATAGCTCGGTAATCGATAGCCTCTGGTTTCAAGACTTGAGCGCAGCAGAGAGGTTATTAAAACTATCGATGGAAGAACCGATTCCTGAAACAACAGAGGAAGGTGTTCCCATTTTTAAAGGGATAGTATTTTCTAACTATAATTCTAGTTTCGAGTCTGATTATTGTGGTATCTCATCTCCTGTATCCTATTTTTTCTCTTTGGCTATAAATTGCCCAGACTCGACAATGGAACATGAAATTGGCCATTTGAGTGGTGCTAATCACGACTACAAAACGTTATTGAAAGACTCTGGTAGCATCGAAAGTTACATTTCTGGATCGTACCCAAGAGTTCCTCAATATTCCTTTGGCGCAATTTGTGCTGACAGAGGCACAGTGATGTCTTATGAGCGAGATGTTATACCTGCTTATTCCAGCCCGGACATCAGAGTGGATGGCATAAAGTGCGGGGATAGCAAACACCACAACAATGCGAGAGTGCTTAGAGAATTCGCACAAGCTTATTTAGTCCAATAGCGGATCGTGATTAGTTTGGCAGTCATCCGACTGAGTTACTTCATTCTTAATGACTGTTATGGTTAAGATCAATCCCGCGGTAATCAAGACCAAGATCTAAAGCAAGGAGAGCGAATGCAAGTAACTATCAGACCTGCAATACCAAGCGAACTAGCAGCCATTTATGCCTTGGTTATCTCAAACGATGAGTGGACCAAGTTTAATGGCCCTTATTTCCCATACTCTCATCCATCATTAGAAAAGTTTGAAGAACATTCTTTTCAACGGTTGCTTGATGGCGACGATATGCAGTTGGTAGTGGTCGATGGTGTGCCAGCTGGAACCGTGAGTAGCTACTGGGAATGCGAAGAGACACGTTGGCTCGAAGCTGGCGTGGTCATTTATAACTCAGATTACTGGGGTAAGGGCATTGCAGCATTGGCACTTCCGCTCTGGATTACTTACTTATTCGAAAACAAACAGATAGAGCGTGTAGGGCTAACCACTTGGTCAGGTAACCCGCGCATGATGTCTCTGGCTTTGAAATTGGGTTTCCAGCAAGAAGCAAGGCTGAGAAAGGTGCGCTATTACCAAGGCGAGTATTATGATTCGGTAAAATATGGAGTGCTGCGCTGCGAGTGGCAGGAGAGAGGATAGCGAAAAACCTTTGTTTTTTGCCAGGTGATTTTTTAGCGATTCAATGATAACGCTTTGATCTAAAAAGTGAGAGATAGCGTACTTCTTCCCAGTTTCTAAAGGATGAGTATGCAATGAAGTTATCGAAAGAGAATGAATCAAGAATTATAGAAATGGCGTGGGAAGACAGAACCCCGTTTGAGGCGATTGAGTTGCAATTTGGTTTGAATGAGTCACAAGTGATTCGTTTTATGCGGAGCCATATGAAGCCTGGTAGCTTCAAATTGTGGCGCGCTCGCGTCGCAGGTCGTGCGACAAAACATGTAAAACTTCGTAGCTCTGAAGTGTCGAGAGGTTATTGTCCTTCTCAATACAAGCATCGTTAAATAAGGGCTTATTTATCCATCAATTCCAATGAATACCTCAATATGGAAACGACAGGAAGAAAAGGAATGAGACATTTTTTTACTTTAGTTTTGGTCACACTTTGCATTGGTGTTGGTTATGTTCAAGCCAACGATGTTCGTCTTAAGCAAGCTTATGAGCGTCACCAAAGCGATGTACAAGTTCGTGGCTCTGGTACCGTTTTTCGAATACTTCCAGATGATAATAAAGGTTCTAGACATCAGAAATTCATCTTACGTTTGGACAGTAAACAAACCGTGTTAGTCACGCACAATATTGACTTGGCTCCTCGTATTCAAGATATAAGAAAAGGAGACCGAGTTGAATTCTATGGTGAATACGAGTGGAACAAGAAAGGTGGTGTGATTCACTGGACTCATCGAGACCCTAATAACAGGCATGTCCATGGTTGGTTAAAACACAATGGGAACCTATACGAGTAAACACCTTCGAGACTTATCCTTCCATGGCTATAAGACAAAAAAGGAATTCTGATGTTCAAACTGGAAACTGATAAGTTGGTTCTCCGAGATATGACGCTCGAGGATAAAAGCGCGTTTGTCGCTATGTCACAGGATGCGAAATATCAGCGCTTCTACGATGAGACTGATTGTGAGCCTAGTAAGTATCAACAACTCACCCAATTGTTTGTTGAACAGGCTGAGGAAGATCCTCGGCAGTCCTATC
Source organism: Vibrio pomeroyi (assembly GCF_024347595.1). Taxonomy (NCBI): domain Bacteria; kingdom Pseudomonadati; phylum Pseudomonadota; class Gammaproteobacteria; order Vibrionales; family Vibrionaceae; genus Vibrio; species Vibrio pomeroyi. The sequence continues at coordinate 1,342,736 of NZ_AP025506.1, forward strand.
AATTAGCTGTTGAAAGTAAAGAGTCAGGGAAGTTTATCGGAACCATGTGTTTACGCCTTGAAGATAACCAGCAAGCTTCAATGGGCTGCGCTTTTGCGAGAGAGATTCAGGGGAAAGGGCTACCTATAGAAGCGACTAAAGCTCTGGCTGAGTTTGGGTTTTCAGAGTTAGGGGTTCATCGTATTTATGCAGAAACCATTGGTGATAATCTAGCAGCTATAAGATTGTAAATCACTCGGGACGAGACAAGAAGCGTGTTTTAAAGAGCACAGGTTCTTCAAAAATAAGTGGTGGGATACAGTCGTATTCGCGATTCTTAGTACTGAATGGGAAAGGTGCTGAAATACCCAAGCGTACTTATCTAATTTATTAACCATTGATTCTTAACATGTGGCACTTCCTTAGTAATTTAAAAAATTACTAATACTTCGAACTTTAGGCTTTGTTGGCTAGTCACTTGTAACTTTATGGGGGTACTTCTTTAGTGGATATAGTGGAAACGGTTAATCGGCATCTTTCAGAAGTTGGCTATCCGAAAGCAAGCATCAAAACAGGTCAGGTTCGAACCATATCTGCTCAGACTTTTAAGGCTATTGAAGATAAAGACATCTCACACGTGTTGTCTTTGTGCACTCAATTATTAGAACAAAGAGACTGGGCACTAGGTGTTATCGCTTACGATTGGGCTTTTAGGGTAAGGAAACAATATTCAAAAGACACGTTCCCGATCTTTGAACGTTGGTTAAAAGAGTTCGTCACAGACTGGAACGATTGTGACGACTTTTGTACTCATGCTTTTGGGGATTTGTTGTCTCAGTATAATGATTTGTTCGATCTCACAATCAAATGGGTCGAGCATTCGAATTTTGCTGTACGTAGAGCCGCTGCTGTCATCTTAATTTATCCAATCAATCAGAATCGATACGCCGCGTTGGATCCGTTTCGCGTGGCGGATCTATTGCTCGAAGATAACCATGACTTAGTACAGAAAGGCTATGGTTGGATGCTTAAAGTGCTCAGTCAAAAAGAGCCTGAATTGGTTGTTCGTTATTTAAAGGCTAACTATGCAGTAATGCCAAGAGTGGCATTTCGCTACGCGATTGAAAAGTTGGATGATAAAACTAAACGAGAGCTCATGTCACTTTGACCAATGGCATACCTGAAATCATTATCAGAATTCTGTGTGATTAATTATAACTATTCAAATAGGAACTCTAGGTGGAAGAGCAAGCTAAAGGTCTCGACAAAGACGGGTTCATCGAAAATCTATATTCATCTAAGAATATCGCACCCGAATTCCAAGGTGTGGTGAATGCTGTTATTGACTCGCTGTTAAGTGGCCTTCCGAATCAAATTGATGGTATCTACCTATACGGAAGTGTGCCGAGAGGAACGGCGGTTGTTGGTCACTCGGATTTGGATGTTTCTATCGTACTCAATACGCCTATTGGTCAAAAAGAGAATCGACTATTTCAGCACCTTTCTGACACCATTCCCAAAACATATCCCCAAGTCAGTAAGCTTGATATCGACCCTGGCTCACTTTCAGAAGTTCTGCAGCCACAAGAAAAATTCCATTGGCAGTTTTGGCTCAAGCACTGTTGCTGTTGTGTTTGGGGTAATGATCTATCTATTGATTTTCCACGCCACAAACCTAGTCGTGAAATAGCCCTAGCGCTTAATGGTGACTTGTCTACTTTTCTTGAGCAAATGAGTCTGGCCTTTAAAACAATGACCGATGCGGATGTCGCTAAGGTTATTGGCAAGAAGTTAGTGCGGGCGGCGTACTACTTTGTCGCTGAGAAAGACGACAGTTGGTACACCAACCTGAGCCAGTGTACTGCAGTAGCCAAGCGTTATTATCCAGAACAAAGTGACGATATTGAATTAGCACATCAATACGCTCTCGGGCAATTAACCTCTAAAGCTAAAGCCTTGGAGTTGTATGAAAGACTAAGCAAGAACTTGTCGTGAGCGTTAGTGAGCCTGCAAATCGGTGGGGTAAATCATTGGCATATGCATGCCGCTTCGCATTTGTTTTATAAATCATAACTAGTTGAATGTATTAAAAACTGATGTGTTGTAGGGTCTGTGCTTTATTGCCAATAGAGACTAAGGAACAAGAATGTACGTCGATAAGTATTCAAATTTTTGGAGACGCTTCTTTGCTATCTGGATAGATTCAATCGTATTTATACCTTTGGAGTGGATAGACGATTACGTGTTTTCTGGCGTGATAAATTCCGGTGGTGTGTTTGCTTGGGGAGTTGCGTATTCACTAATTGGGATCGCTTACTATGTGGGTATGCACGCCAAATACGGGCAAACGATCGGTAAGATGATCACGAGAGTAAAAGTGGTCGATGTATCTGAAAGTCGAAACCTAACTCTCAAACAATCTTGCATGAGAGATATTGTCCCAATCATGTTTATTCCTTTTCAAGTTTACTCTTATGCACAACTGTCGTTCTACGGCCAAACCTGGGAAAGTTTAGAACAAGGTCGAGCTTTTATTTTCGTTGGTTATGTGGCGATTGGCTGGGTTCTTTTAGAGTTCATTTCCATGTTGTTTAACCACAAACGCAGAGCGATTCACGATTTCATTGCGGGCTCTGTTGTCGTAAGGAAAGTCTAAATATCTAAATTATGGCTTAAGGAAAAATCTATGGATGTCCATGAGTGTGTCTCTTTTATCTTGCTGGACGAATCACATGTATTGCTGGAAAAGCGCAGCGATTCTAAGGACACTGATCCCGGCTTGGTCACTATACCTGGCGGACATATAGAGCAGGGTGAAAATCAAGTTCAGACATTGCTTAGAGAGCTAAATGAAGAGCTAAACGTTACTCCAACTGAATACACATTCTTATGTTCACTTTACCACCTAACAAAAGAGTTACAGTTGATTCATTACTTTGTGGTAACCCAATGGCAAGGTGAAATCACAGCACAAGAAGCAGACAGCATCGCGTGGCATCCATTGGATTCCGCGCCTGTTGGTATCATAGCTGATGGTGTTGCTTTGAAAGAATTGGAGCGAGTGGGGATGTTTCTCTAACACTGCCGTGATAAGAGGCTTTACGACGTTTTTGAGGGCTCAGAAACGGTGAAACCCCGATGTTGGTAGCATCGGGGTTTCGAATTTCTAGATTTCTCGACTGGTAAGATCGATTATCTTTTCTATGCAGAAGGCTGGATTAATCCAATCTTATTCCTTGGTAGGGAATTAGATGCGGATGAAGTCCATGTGCTCAACTTTAGGCTTGAACGCGTGACGTTGAACGTCTTGTGGCTTAACCTTAACTTCAGCGCCGTCAATCACTAGAGTGATTGCTTCGTAGAACTCAGGCTTGTCCATTTGGTTGATCACTTCAGCGTGAACAAGTTCGATAGATACAGCTGCTGCTTCACCACCGTAGATTACAGCTGGGAATTTACCAGCGTGACGTAGGCGGCGGCTCGCACCTTTACCTAGTTCAGTACGTACTACTGCTTCAAATTTCATAGTTTTACTCTCAAATTAGTAAAAATTAACTTCACACCTCAATGCGACCTTGAGTATGTGGTAATGCTTAGGCATAAACGAGTTCATGCTCAAGCGAGCGCGGATACTAACATCACATTCGAATATGAGCAAGTAAGAAGCCCATCACAAAGTGAATTTCCTTCGATAATTGGCTCGTTTGTAGATAAAACGCTCGCTAGCCCTAATTTATCCCTTTTTTGCTGTTCCTGTATCGCTATTTGAGCTCATTTATATTGGTGCGAAATCATCGAGTTAATGAACGGAAAATGAATGTTCACCTAAGGCTTGGTTAATGCTTGGTTGGGTAACCTTAGTGTTAATTAATCAGCAGAATGAACAGGTGAAAACATGGAACCAGTAAGCATTGTCGTTATTACATTAAACGAAGAGAAACGCATTAGCCGCTTGATGGAAGAGTTGAGCGTACAAACCCACCAAGAGTTTGAAGTGATTGTTGTCGATTCAAACAGCGAAGACAACACAAGAGAAGTTGCGCAGGCTTATGAAAGCGCACTACCAAAACTTACCGTCCATCACATGCAAGAACGTGGCGTAAGCCTTGGTAGAAATACAGGTGCAGCTTTAGCTCAGTACAACAGAGTCCTTTTCTTGGATGCAGACGTAAGCTTGCCTCGTAACTTCCTCGCTAAAGCGCTTTACGAGTTAGAAGAGAAAAAGCTAGAAGTCGCTGGTGTGTACATGAGTTCAAAAGGGCTGCCATTGGTGCATAAGTTTGGCTATGGGCTATTTAACGCAGGTCTGTTTGCTACTCAGTTCTTTTTCCCTACCGCGATTGGTGCGTGTATTTTCTCGACCAAGCGAGCGCATGATGAGATCGGCGGGTTTGATGAGGAAATTGTATTGTGTGAAGACTGCGACTACGTAAAGCGAGCGAGCAAAACGTGGCGATTCCGATTCTTGAACATGACGTTTGGCTTTGACCCACGTCGTTTAGACCAAGATGGTGTCGTGAAAACAGGCACAACTTATCTTAAAGCCAATGTAAGACGCTTCTTTAAAGGCGAAATGCGTAACAACGAGATGAACTATAAGTTTGGTCACTACAAAGAACAGTAAGGGCTGAGGTTGTTATGTTTGATGGACTAGGGTTGTTTTTGGGTGCATTAGGTGATGCACTCATTGGCCCGAACCTATTTGTACCGGGAGAGCCCTTCTTTATTGCTGCGGGTTTTCAACTGTATTCAGGTGCATGGATGGCGTTGGTGATGGTGATGTTGGGTGGCTTTATTGGCGATCAACTCAGTTACTTCATTGGCTCAAAGTGGGGGGCTACTGCGCAAAAGAAGCTTATTAAATTTCGGCCAAAAACCAAAAGGCTGATCGCTCGGTGTCGTTACCTCATTGCTAAGAAGGGAACGTATATTATTGTGGCTGCGCGCCTGTTAGGGCCGATTGCTTGGGTAGTGCCTTTTATCGCAGGTTCTCATCGTGTTAAATGGAGCAGTTTTACACTGTTCTCTTCGATAGGTTTGTTGCTTGGTGGCGGTCAATTTGTTGCTTGGGGCATGTTGTTAGCACACGGCGTTGAACAGTTTCCTTTACTGAGCGCGGTTAAGGTTTTTCTCACGGAACATCAAAGCTTGTTGATTGGCTTAGTGGCGGTGTCTGTTTTTATCGTCATGGGTTACAAACTTAAATGGCGAAAGCTAACGTTGAAAACCAGTGCCTTTTTAGTCGCTTGGTTATGTTACGCAAACTATGCTCATTTCTTCTGGAAGGCCGATGACTTTCAAGCTCAACAAACATCGGCACAGGTGAACTCTGTCGACCTACAACAAGTGACTTACAAAGCATTTCCTGGGCTGTCTCCTATTTATGACGCGCAAGCAATCAATGTCGTGTATGTCGGGGAATCGCCACGTGAGCTAATGAATCAACTGGGTTGGATTGAGAACCAGACTTTCTCTCGAAACGAGATCGAGTGGACTCATTACCTTGCTCTGCTTAAAGATAAGACGCCGCCCGTGTCTGACCTGTATTGGCGTAATCAACCACAAGACATGGCGTTCCAACTGCCGGGAAACTTGATGAAAAGAAGCCACATACGCTGGTGGAACGCTGGGCTAGACAGCAACAGCAATCAACCTAAGTGGTTAGGAGCAATCAGTTATGATGATGGTTTAAAAGTGACACCGTATTCTGGGATTGTCACCATACTTCATAAGATTGACCCGAATGTCGATGAAGAGCGTGATAGGTTGGCTCTGCAAATTAAATCGGCTTACCCAAGCATCGAACTGGTCAATTTGCCTCTCGCCAATGCTGAAGCAATGAATGATCAACATGACTACTACACCGACGGAAAGATCTTGGTCATCGGTGCAAGCTCGTACAGTAATGAGTCACAAACCTTAGATGTTGCGGTTAATGATATCTAGCCTTTAGGTTTTTTGAACTCTTTCTTATACCCGTCTAATAGGAACCCTGTTTGAATGCCAAATTCAACAGGGTTTGGTCGTTTCTGTTTGTTCATCTCTATCTATTTTGTTCATGCGGACTGAAGCCAACACTCTCTTTCAGTCATCTCCCAACTCTAACTTCGCCAACTTTGTCTATCCTAATTAAGGGTGAACAAGGGCGAAAGCTAAGGACAAAGTGATGCAAATGAATCCGGTTGGTTGGTTTGAAATCTATGTCGACGACATGGCGAGAGCAAAAACGTTTTACGAAGCGGTGTTTAAAGTGACGTTGGAGAAGCTAGATAACGAAACGGGCATCGATATTGAAATGTGGGTGTTTCCTTGCGAGATGGAAAAATACGGCGCGACAGGAGCCTTGTGTTCCATGCCTAACGTAAAGGCGGGAGGTAATAGTACTATGGTGTATTTCTCTTGTGAAGACTGCGCGACAGAGGCCAGTTTAGCGGCAGCGAATGGTGGCGTTTTGCAAGTACCCAAAATGGCGATTGGACAGCATGGTTTCATTAGCGTTGTTATTGATACCGAAGGCAATGTCATTGGTCTGCATTCGATGAGCTAACCCAGTTTGAGTTATAACCATATCAAGATAAATCAGGAGTTTGCGATTGATATGCAAACTCCTGATTTTTTATTGAAGGGCTAATGCGATTATGAGTTTCTTGGTTTAAGAAGCTTGAGATACTTTTAGGACAAGAGAGGCTTTCAAGCCGCCCATTGAGCTTTTACTGAGCGTTAAGCTGCCACGGTAGCTGTGTGCCATCTCATTCACAATGTTCAGCCCTAGTCCGGTTCCGGGAGTGGTTTCATCGAGCCTTACACCTCGCTTGGTCACTTGTGCGAGTTTCTCTTCGGGAATGCCTTGTCCGTCATCCTCAATAATCAATTCGACATTGCCGTTGGCCAGTTCATTAGCGTGAACTCGAATAATACTGCCCGCCCACTTGTAACTGTTTTCCAGTAGGTTGCCGACCATTTCATCGAGGTCGGTTTTTTCGACAGCAACCTCAAGTTCAGAGTCCAGTTCATTGATCATAGTGACTTCATTGGCGGCATAAACTTTATCAAACGCCATCGAGATCGCTTCAACACGTTCAAAAGGTGACGACTTCACCGAAAGGATGTTCATTGCACCCGCCATACGAGCGCGACCAAGGTGATAATCTATCTGGCTTTGGATTTGTTGAATGGGCTGCTGTAACAGTTTCTTCTCGTTGTCAGGAAGCATCTCTATTTCATTTTTCATCACCGATAGCGGTGTTTTCAATGCATGAGAGAGGTTACCCGCGTGGTTACGAGCACGTTCCAGCAATTCTTGGTAATGAAAGAGTAGGGCATTGAGGTCTGATACTAGTGGAGAAACTTCTTTTGGGTAGTTATCACTTAGCCCTTGTTGTTCGCCTTTTCTCAGCATCACCAATTCACGCTGCATCTTACTAAGAGGTAATAGAGACCAGCTGACTTGAATACCAATTAGCATCAGCACGCCAACGAACAACAACATCAGAATCAACCATACTTGCCCCGTTAGTTCTGCAAGCGTTGACTCTAATGGATCTTCATCAATACCAATGGTGATGGTGATAGGATCGCTGAGTGACGGAAGGTAGATGTCTTGTTCGATGTAAATCAGCTTTTCTTTTTCAGGCCCTTTGATAGAGGTGTGAATAGGAGAGCGCTTGATGGTGAGGTCCTTGTCCCATAGTGAGCGAGAACGAATTATTTGGTCTTGGGTTGAGGCGCGCCAATAGATACCACTGTAAGGTTGGTTGAACCTTGGGTCAGAAAGACGTTCCGCCATGATAAGGTTGCCATTGTCGTTGGTTTCGATATTGGCGGTGAGCTCGTCCATAGTAAGGGAAAGCTGCTGCTTCATGTCATCGACCAGGTAGTCGTTCACCAGTTTCGGTATTCCGACACCTGCCGCTAATATCATCGCACCAAGCCAAAAAGCCGCAGCGAGGAGCAAGCGGCTTTTTAGACTGATGTTTTTAAGAGTTCGTTTCTTTAGATTCATGCATTTCCAGCCTGCCTTTGCCCACCGTTATTTGATTGTATTTCGATGATCAGAACAGGCTGTCCATTTAATTGGCTATTACACTGAGTCTCGTTGACGATTGCTCTAGTGTAATTAGATAGGGTGCTATTCAGCGTTCAGTTGGTAGCCAAGGCCACGCACCGTTTTGATGATCTTCGGTGCGATTTTCTTACGAATACGGCCAATGAACACCTCAACCGTGTTTGAGTCACGGTCGAAATCTTGTTTGTAGATGTGTTCAACCAATTCAGTGCGCGAGATAACCTTGTTTTGGTTATGCATGAAATACGCGACAACCTTATATTCAAGTGCTGTTAGGCTTACAGCTTGGCCTTGCCACAGTACTTTAGAACTGCGAGTGTCTAGGCTTAAATCACCAATTTGAAGAACTGGCGCTGCGCTGCCTGAAGCTCGGCGCAATTGAGCGCGAATACGAGCAATCAACTCAACCATTTCGAATGGTTTAGTCAGGTAATCATCTGCGCCTGCGTTTAAGCCTTCAACACGCTGGGTTAGCGTGTCACGAGCACTCAAGATAATCACTGGCGTGTTAATGTTTTCGTCTCGAATACCTTTTAAAACGGTCAGGCCATCAAGCTTAGGCAGTCCTAAATCAAGAACAATCGCGTCCCACTCTTCTGAGGTAGCACGGTAGAGTGCATCAATACCATCTTGAGAAAGTTCTGGAACCCAGTCGGCTCCCTCAAGTGTTTCAATAATTTGTTGGCCCAAACGAGGTTCGTCTTCAACGACTAAAATTTTCATAATTGTTCTTCTTAATTCTTGTAATGATTCTTCGTTGTGCTGGATTATTCGTCGCGCTTAATTAGTCGCCGTGTTTAATTGCGTTTTTAAAGTTGCGGCCTTCAATTTTCAGCATGTCTAACGTTTCGGCGTTGTATTCAACTTTTATGATGTTGTTTTGGAAGTTAATTTTTAGTTCATACACCCAAATATCATCATCTTCTTCTAGCTCGACTTTAATGATTCGGCCATGAAGATCGTTTTCTACTGCGGCATACATTTCAGAGAAAGGGCGAATATAGCCTTCTCGAACCGCTTCATAGACTTCGTCTTGATCTTCTTCGAATTCGATGCGGGTTCCTGCTTTGTGAACGTCTTGTACTAGGTCGTGACCATTATGATGTGAGTCAGCCCATGCGCCAGCAGAAACAAATAAGCCTAAGCTTATAGAAAACAAAGAAATCATAGCTTTACTAAACATAGCGAATCCTAGAGAAGGTTGATAGCGTTCAGTATAAAAAAGTAATTCTGAACAGAAAGTGAACCTGATTAATAATGAGAATTTGATACCGAAAAACTTAACGCTTAAATGGCGAATGCTTTAATACGCCAGACTAACCACCAAGTGTTAAGAACGTAAGACTTAGCTTTAACCTCAACGTTGCTGTAGTTCATCTTCGAATATCTTGTCTCTCATTTTCCAAAAGCGTCCAACTTTACGTGCAATCACGAATTGTGGTAGGCGGAATCTGTGTTGGTGAGCAACCACTTTCGATGGCGACGCTTCTTCAAAAGGCCTGTGTCTATCCGCAAGGTGAGGGCGAACAAACTGATCTTTGAAGTTTTGCTTCTGCTTCTTGGTGGTTAATGACCAAAATTCATGCACTTGCGCTTGGTTTTCGCCTCGGTAGGTGACTTTAAGCTGCGACTTGCCTTTATCATCCTTGAGTACATTGAGGTCCATTTCTAAACACTCAAACACCAAAGCATCTTTTAGATTGAGTGCCTCTTTGAGCTTTTTGTCTGGGTCAACTAAGGTAGCGTCGCATTCATGACAAATGCGTGCCGCAATGTCGTTGTCCGCACCACACTCACCGCAGTATTTGGCGCGGAAGCGATAGTTACAATGCTCACGTTCGCCCGTGTCTTCATCTGTAAAGTAGCCTTGGCATTTACGGCCAAAGTGTTCGAGCAAGAAGCCGTTACTGTCTAGCTTGCCCCAGAAGTTGTTATTGAAGCCGCAGGCAGGGCAAGGGATGGTGATGATTTCACTGTCTGAATCCGGTTTGGGGTCGCCAACTTCAGGCTGGTAAAGGTCATAGCTGTTGCCCGCATAGTCGAGAACCAAACACTCTTTTTTACCCGGAGACAAACGCAATCCACGGCCAACGATCTGTTGGTACAAACTGATGGATTCTGTTGGGCGAAGTATCGCGATTAAATCGACATGCGGTGCATCAAAGCCAGTGGTTAATACTGATACGTTGACCAAGAATTTGATTTTTCGGTCTTTGAAGTCATTGATGATTTGGTCGCGTTCGAGTGTTGGGGTATCGCCAATCACAATTGCCGCTTCGCCTTCGGGTAATAAGCCAAGGATCTCTTGAGCGTGTCGAACCGTGGCTGCAAACACCATAATGCCAAGCTTATCTTGGGCAAGATGAATGATCTGGTCGACAATCTGTGGTGTAGCGCGTTTCGATTGCTCGATTACCATATCAAGCTCAGCTTCTTTGTACCGGCCTGTGCTTGCCGGTTTTAATTGTGAGAAGTCATAACTTAATACTGGTGCATCTATCATGCGGGCAGGGGTTAAGAAGCCTTCATCAAGCAAGTAGCGAATCGGCAGCTCAAAGATGCAGTCACGGAAGAAGCGTGGCTCATCCGAACGTACTTGGCCGCGAGTGTGATATTGATAAATCCAACCCATGCCAAGGCGATACGGTGTTGCCGTTAAGCCAAGCACTTTGATGCCGGAATTATTCTCGCGTAAGTGAGTGATCACTTTCTGATAGCTACTGGTCTTTTCGTCAGGTACGCGGTGGCATTCGTCGATAACCAACAGCGAAAATTGATTAGAGAATGAATCGAGGTTGCGAACTACAGATTGAACCGACGCGAATACCACTTGTTGGTCGGTCTCTTTACGGCCTAAACCCGCCGAGAAAATCGAGCCTTTTAACCCATAACCTTCATATTTTTCATGGTTCTGTTCAACCAGCTCTTTTACGTGAGCAAGCACCAACACTCGACCTTTCGCAAGCCTCGCCAGTTCTGCAATCACAAGGCTTTTTCCTGCCCCTGTCGGTAGCACGAGAACAGCCGGAGTTTGGTGTTTTCTGAAGTAATGAATCACTGATTTTACGGAATCAGCTTGGTACGGGCGGAGTGTATACATATCGCGTCTTGTAAAAGGGAAAACAAATAGTGTGAAATAGCTCAACTAATTGAGCAAAGGTGACTATAATACCCGACTTAGATTAGTTGAGGTATTCATGCGTTTAGATAAATTTCTGTGCGATGCGTTAGGCGTCACTCGAAGAGAAGCAACACACTTATTAAAATCAAAAGCAGTGACAGTCAATGACGTCATTCAAAAAAGCGGTTCACTTAAGGTAACGGAAGAGTGTGTTGTTGAATGGCAGGGTAATGAACTGAATGTTCATGGTCCACGTTACATCATGCTTTATAAGCCAGAAGGCTTTGTTTGTTCGCATGAAGATGGCTCAAATCGCACTGCGTTTGAATTACTTGATGAAATCAAAATGGACAAGCTGCACTTTGCTGGTCGTCTAGATGTTGATACAACAGGCCTTGTCCTGATCACTGATGATGGTAAGTGGTCTCACCGCATCACAGCACCGAAACACAAGTGCGAAAAAATGTACCGAGTGTGGTTGGTTGATCCAGTAGAACCTGACTACGTTGAAAAATTCAAAGAGGGCATCCAGCTTAAGAGCGAAGATGGCCTAACACTTCCTGCACATCTTGAAGTACGTGCAGAACGTGAAGTACTACTAACGATTCACGAAGGCAAATACCACCAAGTAAAACGCATGTTTGCTGCGCTTGGTAACAAGGTAGAAGCACTGCACCGTGAACGTATTGGCGAAATCGAGATGGACGAGTCTTTAGAATTAGGTGAATACCGTTACCTAACTCAAGAAGAAGTCGACTCTATCTGGAAGTAACCCTTAGCTAGAAGCTGTTTAAAATCAGCAAAACTGTTGATGACAGAACATCGCTCATAGCAGGAAATAGCCCTTTCGTTGTAAAGCCGACCATGGATAGCGTCGGCTGATGATGTTGACTGGTACTAGGAAAGTCTCAGCCAATCTTTTGACTTGCGTGCTCGCGTAGGTCCCTAGCTCTACCAGTTGAACATTCGGAGAACCATGCAGACATCTACCACACAGAGCCCAAGCTCCCAACCTGAAACTCCTCAATTAGGCTTAATGCTATTTTTGATTCTCGGTGCAATTGGCGCACTGACGCCGCTCGCGATCGATATGTATTTGCCGGCGATGCCGACCATTGCCAAAGATCTTGGTGTGACGGCGGGTGAAGTACAAATTACGCTAACAGCTTATACCGCAGGTTTCGCGTTGGGGCAGTTATTGCACGGTCCATTAGCCGACAGTTATGGTCGCAAGCCTGTACTGTTGATTGGTGTGTTCCTGTTTGCTATCGCTTCTATGGTAAGTGCAACAACGCATGGTATTGAAGCGCTGACTTACATCCGTACCGCGCAAGGTTTTGCAGGTGCTGCAGCCGCCGTTATTATTCAAGCTGTGGTAAGAGACATGTTTGACCGCGAAGATTTCGCGAGAACCATGTCTTTCGTTACCTTGGTCATGACGGTTGCACCATTAGTCGCTCCTATGATTGGTGGTTACTTGGCATTGTGGTTCGGCTGGCGCTCAATTTTCTGGGTATTGGCTATTTTTGCGGTGATCGTAATCTTAGCGGTATCGATGAAGATTCCAGAAACGCTGCCAACGGAAAATCGTCAACCGCTGCGTTTCAAAACCACGATTCGTAACTATGCTCGTTTATGTAAAAACCCGACGGCTATGGGCCTGATTTTCTCAGGTGCGTTCTCTTTCTCGGGAATGTTCGCATTCTTAACGGCAGGTTCTTTCGTTTACATCGACATCTATGGTGTTCGTCCTGATCTATTTGGTTACTTGTTTGGCTTGAACATTGTCGCGATGATCTTGATGACGAGCATTAATGGACGAATCGTAAAGAAAGTTGGCTCTCACGCGATGCTAAAATTGGGTTTATCGATTCAATTGTTCGCGGGTTTAGGTTTGTTGGTCGGCTGGTCACTAGACATCGGCTTATGGGGTATTGTGCCATTCGTGATGCTGTTTATCGGCACACTGTCTACCATTGGTAGTAACTCAATGGCGCTGCTTTTAAGCGGATACCCGAATATGGCCGGAACAGCTTCTTCGCTGGCGGGCACATTAAGATTTGGTACTGGTTCTGTGGTAGGCGCAATTGTCGCAATGCTACCAAGTGACACTGCAGGGCCAATGGCTATGGTGATGGCAGCATGTGCAATACTGTCAGCATTACTATATTGGACATTAGGAAAGAAGGCATAATGTCAAAATACTATATTGAAATTCAGAAGTTAGTGAACGATGCGTTAGGTGAGCTATACGCTCTGCATAAGTCAGGTAAAGCGATTGACGCTCCTATTGCAAACAACCTTTACCTTGTTCGTTGGGTAACCAAAGCGATCAAGGCTCAATCTTACGATCGCGTGATAGTGCCTGACTTAGTTCGCTGGCAAAAGCAGGGTCGCTCGAAGGGTAACAACTCTGATTTAACCTTTACCTTCAAACGTATCTCTGCGTTTTACGGTCAGTTCTTCCCTGAAGGCGAAGAGCCGAAAGCGCTAAAAGACAGCGATGTTGAAGCGTTTATGGATAAGATGTATGAGATGGGTTGGAGCGTATCAAGCGAAGACGAGCTAACCACTGGCGGCAAAATCCAATTCTTTACCGATGGTGAGCACTCTTTTGCCTTGTGTGGCAAACAGTGTGACGACTCTTTCGACGGTGAGTTGATGGTAAAGCCAATGAACTGGTTTGTACGTGGTAACCACGCTGAGTTTATTCAAGCGGCGATGGAAGCGGGCTTTATGCTTCACAAAGTGACGGACTACAAGTCTGCAGTGAAGTACCACGGTGAATATATCGTGTACCCAGCTAACCAAGGTAATCAATTGGCAGAGATTCCAATTAGCGTTATCGGCTAGTAGCGGATTCGGGATTCGAAGAGCGGAATTGTCCGCTCTTTATCGCCTCTCACAGCGCATGTCGCTAATTTGCTGTTAAGTCTTTTCGCATCACGTCACTCGAATCCCGCATCTGCTTTTTAATCTCTTCGCACCTCGTTACCCGAATCTCGTATCTGCTTCTAGCCCAGCTCTTTCGCCTGCTTCTCTATCGCTTTCACCATCCCTTTAAAGATAAATAGGTGAGCTGGCATCATTGCAAACCAATACAGTAATCCTAGAAAGCCTTTCGGGTGCCACCAAGCTGATATGTTCAGTTCACGAGAATCTCCGTTATCAGAAACGGTAATTTCCAGTCGCCCTAAGCCCGGGCCTTTCATCCCGAACAACAACGATAAGAATTGGTTCTCTTCACAGCGAATCACTTTCCATGAGTCAATTTTGTCGCCTACTTTTAGTTTTGGCCCTTCTGGCATTTGTCGAACGGGTACACCGCCGCCAAACAGAAGATCTAACCATTCTCTTGTGCGCCATAAAGAGTTAGCGAAGAAGTAACCTTGTTTCGGGCTGCCTATCTTTTGAACGACGTGCCAAAGCGACTCTAGCGAGGCAGTCGACGTGATACTTGCGCCAGTCTTCTTGGGGTAGTAACCATATCCGGCTTGCCAGCGTTTGAATGCGGTTTTATCGAAGCCCCACACATTACTTTTTACGAAGTTACCTTCAGCGTGAATCGCTTGTTCTACCATGCTCTCGAATGACACGAGTTTTTGCGGATACTTTTCTTGGATAGTGGTCGAGTTGGCAATAAAGTCATGCTTTAAACCCGCAAGTAACGCTCTACCTATGTTGGAAGGGACAGAGGTCACCACGCCAAGCCAATAAGAAGCGATTTTAGGTGTGAATAGGGAGGTTGCCCACAGCCTAAGTGGACGATCGGCGGTTTTGGCAATATGCGCGAATTGATTTCGATAAGAGACGATATCTGGCCCGCCCACCTCAAAGGTTTGGCTTTCACTTGGAGTATCTTGCGCTAGCTTTAATAAATAGTAATTTAGGTTTTTCAATGCGATAGGGTTCGCTTTTGAGTCGACCCATTTCGGCGCAATCATGATTGGCAAGTTGTAAACGAAGTCTCGCATTATCTCAAATGCAGCAGAGCCCGGGCCGATAATGACGCCAGCTCGCAGCTCGGTAACAGGAACAGACCCTTTACGAAGCAGCTCACCCGTTTTTTTTCTGGCTTGAAGGTGCTCAGAGTCGCCGGTTTGAGGTTGAAGTGAACTCAGATAGATAACATGTTGGTTTTTAGGGCCAAGTGCAGAGACAAAGTTGCGAGCTAGGTTTAACTCGTAATCAATGAAGTCGTGGCCTTCAGCCATCCCGTGGACAAGGAAGAAGATAAGGTCAAAGTCGGGAACCAAAGCTTGTGTTGCTGATTGGTCAGCCAGATCGAGATATTCGAGTGACAAATTCTCATGAGGCTCAGTTCTCGCTTTTAAGTAGTCGATATGCCTTGCTGCTGCGGTTACCTGATAACCTTGCTCTAGCAGAAGGGGAAGCAGCTGTGAACCAACATATCCAGAAGCGCCTAAAACCAGTACTTTCTTCATCGTTACTCC
Source organism: Vibrio pomeroyi (assembly GCF_024347595.1). Classification (NCBI taxonomy): domain Bacteria; kingdom Pseudomonadati; phylum Pseudomonadota; class Gammaproteobacteria; order Vibrionales; family Vibrionaceae; genus Vibrio; species Vibrio pomeroyi. Next base: position 1,358,355 of record NZ_AP025506.1, read on the forward strand.
ATGTATTGCGTATCAAACCATCCTTTGCTCATACTACGCTAACTTTTCTACAAAACCAATTGAGCCACGAGTAATGAAAAAGCCAATAGAAAGAATCTATTGGCTTAAGTTTATCGGCAGCATTTAATCGCTTCGATGGACGTTAGTTAGCTCTGCTGCTGAGCTTTAGGGCTAAGGTTGTTTCCCTTGTATTCGCCGGTGAGCGTTTTTAGGAATGCTTTGATGGCATCCACTTCATCATCACTCATTTCGACACCCACTTGATATTTACCCATATCAAAGATCGCTTGTTCTAGTGTCTCTGCATGGCCGTCGTGGAAGTAGGGCGCAGTGAGTTCAATGTTTCTCAGCGTTGGCACCTTGAACTTGTGCTTGTCGGACTCAATCGCCGTGACGTTGTATCTTCCCAAGTCCTCTGGGGTGATGTCAGTTCCTCTGTCTGAGAAGTAGTCCGCTTTCATACCCATGGTTTCAAAGGTTTCACCGCCCATGGCTTCACCCGTGTGGCACGTATCACAGCTGTATTGTTTGAATAGCTTCAGTCCATGTTTTTCATGAGCGTCCATTGCGTCGGTATTACCCGTCAGGTATTGGTCGAATCGGCTGTTTGGTGTCACCAAGGTTTTTTCAAATTCGGCGATAGCATGAGTGATGGTGTCACCGGTGATTTCACCGTTATAAGTCTTATTGAATTTGGCAACTAACTCAGGATCACTGCTCAGTTTATCGATGATCTGTTGCCAACCCTCTGATCCCATTTCGATAGGGTTAAAAGGAGGGCCGCCCGCTTGGTCTTGCAAGTCATTCGCCCTGCCGTCCCAAAATTGCAGTTTGTTATACGCCGAGTTGAAAACCGTTGGCGCATTGATGCCGCCAACTTGACCATGAATGCCAACAGAGCCAACTAAGTTGTCGACACCGCCTGTATCTAGGCTATGGCAAGTGGCACAAGAAATCGTGTCATCACCTGATAGGCGCGTGTCATGGTAGAGCGCTTTGCCCAGCTTTACTCTGTCTTCGTCTACTTCAAACTCGGTGTAGATTGGCTGAAGCGTACCTTCTCTGCGGCTGTCATCTACTGGAGAGTCTTGGTGAATGTCTGCTCTTGTTTGGCGTATCCATTTTAATAAGGTGTGCTTTTCTTCATTTGAAATGCCTGCAGACCAGTGCATGGATTGATAGATCTTAGGTGGCATAGAATCGTCGTAGAGCACTTTTTCGATGCGCGCGAGCGCTACTTCGGATACTGGTTCATTATTCTGAATACCGTTGAAGAGTTGCGTAATCTCAAAGTGCTTCATACCTGTTTGTATGTCGGCATTCATGAGGGTTTTCGCGATTGGCCATTCAGAGTAGAAGGGCATTTCACTTTCGTTGGTGTGGCAGTAAGCACACCCTTTATCACTGAGTACTTTCATTGCTTGGTAGTCTAAAGAGGACTTATCCAAAGATGAAAATTGCGCGAGGCTTTCAGCAGCAATGCGTTGATCGTTTTTATCAACCGTATACACCGTACCTAAATAAGCCAAGATACCGACACCTGCCAAACTCATTATTAATTTTTTATTATTCATTTTAACTCCCTATTGAAACTGGGGTGGAAGTTATTGAATTAAAGATGATTTATGAAATGACAAAAAGGAATGAATATTAATCGAATAATTAGATGGATAAAAATTTGACACAATAAAACCACTCAAATCATGCGGTTAAGGCGATGTGTGAAAATTGATAACAAATTCAATGAAATAAACATCGGGAGTAACTTTGATTTCCGTCAATTTAGGTTTTTAGGAGATCAAGTCGAGTGTTGTATGTATGAGCGCTGTTTGATATCTACTTTTTATGGCTAATTTGAGAATTGATTATATTTACCAAACTTATTCTTACCTAGGCTTGGGAGTCTCACCTTATTGCCATTCAATTGATGAAACGTGAAAAGACGTTATACGGAAATTGATGTCCTCAGTATGATTTATGTATGGTTGAAATTCGAACATTGATATACTGAAAGAATAATCCTTTTGTCATCAACACGTTCCGTTCAGGTATTCCTATGTTGCTCTCTTCAATTATCCATCACACACGCGGCGATTTTGTTCGTAGGTTGATTGCCATTGCTTTGCCAATCACCTTGCAGAGCATCATGTTTTCAAGCCGAGGCTTAGTGGATGTATTGATGTTAGGACAACTTGGGGAAGCAGATATTGCCGCTGTCGGTGTTGCAAGTCGCGCGATGTTTGTGACGACTATTATGCTGGTGGGCGTGACCACGGGCGGGGCCCTGTTGACAGCTCAATATTGGGGAGCGGGCAACAAACAAGGTGTGAGAGAAAGCACTGCATTAACCTGGCTGGTTTCGACGCTGTTTGCACTGCTGACCATCGTGTTCTTTGTCTCTTTCCCGGCACAAATTATGGGTGTGACTACCGACTCTCAAGAAGTTATTAGCTTGGGCGTTGAATACATCGTTATCACCTCATTTAGCATGTTAGCCGTATCGTGTGTCAGCAGTATGGCTGTTGGCCTAAGAGCGATGCATAAACCTGGGTTGAGTACCTTCTTCAGTGGTATTGGTATCCTGTCTAACGTGTTCTTAAACTGGGTGCTAATCTTCGGTAACTTAGGATTTCCGGCTCTTGGCATCAAAGGTGCGGCGATTGCGACCGTACTGAGTGGCGCAATTGAAGTGGCGACCTTGTTTGGCTACCTCTATTTCTCTAAACATTTATTAGCCTTCAAACTTTGTGATATCAAAGCAGCGGCTACTGTGGAGAAAGTCGTTCGCTTCTTGAAATTGTCTCTGCCGACAACCTTTAACTTTTTAGCTTGGGCTGGTGGCTTATTCGCTTATCACGCCATCATGGGGCAATCGGGCGTGCAAGGGTTAGCAGCACTTTCGGTGATGACGCCCGTTGAATCTATCTCATTGAGTTTATTAATTGGTATGTCGAATGCAGCCGCGGTTTTGGTGGGGAACCAGCTTGGTGCGAAGAACAATGAAGCGGTCTACTATCAAGCACTCGGCTTAACGATTTTGTGCTTCTTGACCAGTATTGTAGTGGCGATTTTCCTCTACTTTATACAAACGCCAATATTGAATGCCTTTAGTGCTTTGACTGAAGAAACCCGAGCGCTTTCAGAGAAGTTTATTTTGATTCTCAGCGTGGGTATTGTCATTCGTTCTATTCCAATGACAGTGATCGTTGGTGTACTCAGAGCGGGCGGTGACGTTAAGTTCTGTCTTTACCAAGATCTGATTGCTCAGTGGGTGATAGGTATTCCGTTGGCAGCCATCGCCGCTATTTACTTTAAGTTTCCACCTGAGTGGGTTTACCTGCTGTTCCTCACTGAAGAAGTGATTAAGTGGGGCGGGTCGCTCTATCGCATGAAAACAAGAAAATGGATTAAAAACTTGATAGGAAGTTGAAGTCGGGCGCACCAATCGCATCACTTTATCGTTGGTGTGTGATCTATCTTTCAAAATACTTCCTCCTAACAGGGAATTAGTGTAGATTCTCCTTCCAAATTCTAACTAATGCGAGCTGTTTAATGTTAAAGCTGTCAGACCTATGTAAAGGCTATGTCGATGGGGGGGAGTTCCACCCTGTTTTGCAAGGTGCTGAACTGACATTAAACCAAGGTGACCAGCTGGCATTAATGGGCGAAAGCGGTTCAGGTAAAAGTACTTTACTGAATCTTATCGCGGGTTTAGACCTAGCCGATTCAGGTGAAATCGCTTTCCCTCACTTCAACATGCACGACTCTACCGAGCGTGACCGCACCGCTTATCGCAGAAACAACATTGGCCATATCTTTCAGCAGTTCAACTTACTGCCGACATTGAATATTGCTGATAACATTCGTTTTTGCCGCCAATTAAAAGGCTTACCTGAAGACAAGGGGCTCTGGAGGCAGATTCTTTCTGCTTTAGATCTAATGCCTTTGCTTGGTCGTTACCCTGAAGAGGCGTCTGGTGGACAGCAACAACGTGCAGCGATTGCTCGTGCGTTGTATATGGAACCAAAAATCTTATTGGCCGATGAACCAACAGGTAGTCTAGATGAACGTAATGCCGAAGCGGTAATGCGTTTGCTTACGTCTTTGGCTCGCCAATTAGAATGCACTTTGTTGTTGGTGACACACAGTGAAAAAGTAGCGTTACACATGGATGGCCGGATCCGTCTACAAGGAGGGCAACTGCATGTTATGGCCCGTAGTTAAGGCACTACTCGGTCATTATCGACGTTACCCACTTCAGATTATCTTGGTATGGCTTGGTTTAACCCTCGGTGTATCACTTTTGGTTGGTGTTACTGCCATTAACCAGCACGCCAAGCAAAGCTATGCTCATGGCGAAAAACTCTTTTCGAATCCTCTTCCTTACCGTATTCGACCAAAACACAACGCCAATAAAATCCCACAAGGCTTTTATATCCACCTTCGCCGTGAGGGCTTTCAGCAGTGTTCTCCTTTTGATCACCATCGTATCACTGATGAAAACGGTTCAAACTTCATGCTGATTGGCATAGACCCAGTATCTATGCTTCAACTGCAACCGGGCGTTGCGTTAAAAGATCTCAATACGTTAAACCTCATGAAGCCGCCGTATCCGATTCTTGTGAGCGATGATCTCGCTGAACACATGCAATGGAACAATGGTGATTACATTCCTCTTCTGGATGGCTCTGAACTTGGCCCTGTGATGGTTGACGAGAACAACATTATTAATGGTACAAGATTGATTGCGGATATTTCGCTGCTGAGAATGCTCAAGCGAAGTGCCGGTTTATCTGTGATTGCTTGCTCAGAGATGTCTACCGAGAAGTTTGAGCGCCTTAAGAATATGTTGCCAAACGGTTTAACGATTTCGCGCAGCTCTAAAGCCGAACTTGAGTCTCTAACCAGTGCATTCCATTTAAACTTAAAAGCGATGGGTATGCTGTCGTTTGTGGTTGGCTTGTTCATTTTCTATCAAGCAATGTCGCTTTCTTTTATTCAACGTCAACCGTTAGTCGGAATTTTAAGACAGACGGGTGTGTCTGGTTGGCAGCTGACGAAAGCGCTCTGTTTAGAATTATTGCTACTGGTTTTACTGAGCTGGATCTGCGGCAATGTGTTTGGCGTGATGCTAGCAAACCAATTGTTACCTGCCGTATCTTCAAGCTTGGGCGATTTATATGACGCCAACGTCGGATTAACGATCGATTGGAATTGGCGTTGGAGCGGTTACAGCTTACTGATGGCATTGATTGGTGCTTTCTTAGCGTGTGCTTGGCCACTGGTTCGTTTACTTAAGTCTCAACCGATTCGTCTCTCTTCTCGTTTGTCTTTGATGCGTTTTGCTGGCACCGAGTTCACTTGGCAAGCACTGATTGGCTGTGGCTTCTTGGTTGCTGCTGTTGCTGTGTACCAAGCTCCGCAAACACAAGAGTCTGGCTTTGCAATTATCGCACTGATGTTGGTGAGTGTGGCTCTGTTCACGCCATTCTTAATGTGGAAACTGTTTAACAGCCTGTCTTATTCATTGCGTTGGGTTCGTGCTCGCTGGTTCTTCGCGGACGCAGCATCAAGCATGAGCTATCGTGGTGTCGCGACTATGGCCTTTATGCTAGCGCTGACGGCGAACATTGGCGTAGAAACCATGGTAGGTAGCTTTAGGGACACTACCGATAAGTGGCTAACACAGCGTTTGGCGGCTGACCTCTATATTTACCCAACCAACAATGCGGCGGCTCGTATGAGTAGTTGGCTATCAGAACAGCCTGAAGTTGATTCTGTTTGGTGGCGTTGGGAGAAAGATGTCGCTTCTCCAGTAGGCAGTATTCAAGTGGTGAGTACGGGACCTTCTGAAGGCGAACTAGAAGCGCTAACGATTAAACTCGGTATTCCAAATTACTGGTATCACTTACACCATTCTAAAGGTGTGTTGATCAGCGAATCGATGTCTCTCAAGCTGGGTATTCGCCCGGGAGACTATATTGACCTCTATGACAACCTAGGCTCCGGTTGGCAAGTTGTGGGCGTTTATTACGATTATGGTAACCCTTACCATCAAGTGATGATGTCACACCGAAACTGGCTATACGGTTTTGCTGGGCGAGGCAATGTTGGCCTTGGCGTGATACTCAAAGATGATGTCAATTCAATCGGTCTTAGAAGCCGATTGGAAAGCGTATTCAGGCTCGGATCTGAACGTATCTTTGATAACAACAATATTCACAGCCAAGCGATGCGGGTATTTGATAGAACGTTCGCGATTGCAGATACGCTAGGCAACATCACTTTGGTTATAGCTGTGTTCGGTATCTTCTTTGCAACTGTTGCGGGTGAAGTATCGCGGCAAAGGCATATCTCGCTGCAGCGCTGTTTAGGTGTCTCTGCGAAAGAGCTGATTCTGACAGGCAGTTTACAACTGTTTGTGTTTGGACTTATTTCCTCTTTAATCGCGATTCCGCTTGGCTTAGCGTTAGCGAGCTTGATCGTTGATATCGTTATCAAGCAGTCTTTTGGGTGGTCACTCGAGTTACAAGTGCTTCCTTGGGACTATTTAGAGACATTTGCTTGGGCAATGGCAGCATTGATGCTAGCTGGTGCTTTACCAGTGATGAGAATGATTCGGAACACGCCGATGAAGTCACTGAGGGATGCCCTTTAATATGTTTCTACGGAATAGCTCAACCAAGTTAAGACAGCGAATTTTGTCTTCTCTATTGTTAATCAGTTTCTTCGGCATCTTTTTGAGTGTTTGGGGTTACTACTCCTATTTCATCGACCCTGGCGAAAAAGGGGTCAATGAGGTGAACTCTGTTTTGGTAAGTGAACACTTCAACGTGTTTGAACCTGTGTTGCCAGACCGTAACGTTTCGCTACCACAAGATTTCAAGTTTCATCCGGAGTTTCAGCACGAATGGTGGCACTACTTTGCGTCTTTGAAAGGGGACGATGGCAAAGACTATTCGGTTCAGTGGAGCTTTTTCCGTATCGCGACAGACGAACGTGAAACGCCCGGATGGCAGAGTCCACAAGTCTATATCTCAAACGTGGTGGTCTCTTCCAAATCTAAAGTATGGAAAGAGCAGCGCATGGCTCGTGGTGGCATTGGCCAAGCGGGAATGACCAATCGTCCGTTTAGAATTTGGATTGATAATTGGAATTGGCGTTCGCTGGGTAACACGCCGTTTCCTGGTCGCCTGCAAGTACAAACGGATACGTTCGGTCTCCAATTAGATACAGTGGCGAAAGGGCCATATGTACTTAATGGGGAAAACGGCTATCAGAAAAAGCACGATTTACTACCTGTTGCATCTTATAACTTCAGCGCGCCGTTCTTATCATTGAGTGGCGTATTGAATCTCGACGGTGTCGCCAAGGAAGTTGAAGGCACAGCGTGGGTACATAAAGAGTGGGGCAGTGGTTTACTCGGAGTGGGTCAACAAGGTTGGGATTGGTTTGTATTCAATCTTGATGATGGTACAGCGCTGAGCATTAATCGCTATCGTCATAATCAACAGTTGCCTTATGTGTTCGGCACTTTAGCGACTCGTTCCGGTAAGGTATACCAACTGACCGAAGCCGATATTTCGATTCAGCCTTTGCAAAACACAACCTTGATGAATGGTCGACGAATGCCACTTCAGTGGATCATTAACGTGCCCAAGCATGATATCAACCTGACTACGCGTATTATACGTAGGGATATGTGGCTTCCATTTGTCATACCATATTGGGAAGGGCCAATTAAGGCGAGCGGGAGCCATGAGGCGACCGGCTTTATGCAGCTCACTGGTTACTAAACTTCACCTAAGGCTATCATTTGATAGCCTTTTTTTGTGCCATCCACTTTACTCTGCATGTAATGAATTCTGCATACAGGTTCGATGATCTCATCTATACTTAATTTATGGTGCATAACAACTTTATGGAATATACGACGTATTGTTTAGTATTTGTAGGAAAAACCGAAGTTAAACATCCAAAGAAGTGATTATCTATCGATAAAGCTTGGATATAAACTCGTGGTTATTCTTTGTTATTCGTTTATTTAAATAATAAATATAAGGGCGAAATCATGACCGACGTCATCCGTGACTTCTTTAAAATGGAATCTGCTGGCGGCATCATCCTAGTAATCGCTGCGGCGATCGCAATGTTTGTAGCAAACTCACCACTGAACGAAATGTACCAAGGTGTACTTCACAGTTACGTTCTTGGTATGTCTGTGTCTCACTGGATTAACGATGGCTTAATGGCTGTCTTCTTCCTTCTAATCGGCTTAGAAGTTAAACGTGAGCTTTTAGAAGGCGCATTAAAGTCTAAAGAGACTGCAATCTTCCCAGCTATCGCAGCTGTGGGTGGTATGCTAGCTCCTGCACTAATTTACGTGCTATTTAACTCAAGTAACCCTGAAGCGCTTCAAGGTTGGGCTATCCCGGCAGCAACAGATATCGCATTCGCATTGGGTATCATGGCACTTCTTGGTAACCGTGTACCAGTAAGCTTGAAAGTGTTCCTACTGGCTCTAGCAATTATCGATGACCTAGGTGTTGTTGTTATCATTGCATTGTTCTACTCAGGTGACTTATCTACGCTTGCACTAACGGTTGGCTTTATCGCGACTGGTGTATTGTTCATGCTAAACAACAAGCATGTAACTAAGCTAAGTGTTTACCTCATTGTTGGTGCAATTCTGTGGTTCGCAGTATTGAAGTCTGGTGTTCACGCAACGCTAGCAGGTGTAGTAATTGGTTTTGCTATCCCACTGAAAGGTAATAAAGGGGAACATTCTCCGCTGAAACACCTAGAACATGCTCTGCACCCATACGTCGCTTTTGCAATCTTGCCTATCTTTGCATTTGCAAACGCTGGTATCTCGCTAGAAGGTATCTCAATTTCAAACCTAACTGGCATGCTACCGCTTGGTATTGCTATGGGTCTATTGGTTGGTAAGCCACTGGGTATCTTCCTATTCAGCTGGGGTGCTGTGAAAACAGGTATAGCTAAACTTCCTGAAGGTGTGAACTTCATGAACATCTTCGCAGTGTCTGTGCTGTGTGGTATTGGCTTTACAATGTCTATCTTCATCTCTTCATTGGCATTTGGTCCAACGAACGCAGATTTTGATACACTCGCTCGTCTAGGTATCCTGATGGGGTCAACGACAGCAGCAATCCTGGGTTACTTCCTGCTAAGTATTTCTTTACCGAAAACTAAGCACCAAGAAGTAAAACTATAATCGGTAGTAGGCTCGCTAAATTAAATAGGGAGTCTACTGACTGAGTAACAAGCTAGTTCCCGAGTAGCAAGAAACGTCACAGAGTCGTCCCCTCGATTCATGTGACGACAAAGAACAAAAAAGCCGTGATGGGCAACCCTATCACGGCTTTATTGATCTTACGGTTTGCTAGTTAGCAATCTAGTAGGTCATTTTTAATACCAACCTCATCAGCATGGTGACGATGTCACGCTACTTTTTAAGCGTGGTAAATATGGTCCACTCTTCGACGATTTGCTCACTTAGGCCGACAACCGTTGCTGTTACTCGTCGGTTTAGTGCATGGGAAGTTGCATCATCGCCTTCGCTCTCTAATCGCTCTTCACCGTAACCGACAACTCTTACTCGACTTGGGTCGATACCATTCGATAGTAGTTCATCTTCAACGTGGTGAGCGCGTTTCTTTGATAGCTCCAAATTGTATTCACTCGCTCCGACTTTACTGGCATAGCCCTGAATCTCAATCGAAGCGCTTTGGTAGGTTTCTAGGAACTCAGCCATAGTGGTGATTTGATCAGAGAATATCGGGTTAACTTCAAATGAGTCATTGGCAAACAGGATGTTCAACTGTCTGACTTCTTGCGAGCTAACCGTTTCGCCACAACCTTCATTATCAACCAGAGATGATTCAGGTGTGCCAGGGCAGGTGTCTCGAGCATTGACCACGCCATCGTTATCATCGTCTTGCAGATCTGAAATCTGCGACGCTTCAGGTGTCTCAATATATTCTTCTTCCTGTTGGCTAGAGCAGGCTAGCAAGGTCATTGTCAATGCAGGAAGTAGTAAGTAAGTTATCTTCATGATTAATACTCCACGGCCGTTGTCCACTCGTCAGGGATGTCGACTAGCAGAGCGTTCAATAGAGAACCTGTCGCGTTCATTACACGGTATTTCGCGTACTGTTCAGCGTAATGCGCATCTAAGTAATCTTTACGAGCTTCAAACAATTCATTTTCGGTGTTGAGTAAATCTAGAAGCGTACGTTTACCGATTCGATATTGTTTTTCATAAGCGATAACGGTCTCTGACGCAGAATCTACGTGATCAGATAAGAAGTTCTTTTGTTGTAACGTAAGATCCAATGCACTCCAAGAGAGGCGCAGTCCTTCTTCAACTTGTCTATAAGCACGATCTCTCAGATCCTTTGCTTTATTGAGTTGATAAGCCGCAGCTTCTGAGTTTGCACTGTCAGTGCCACCGTTGTAGAGGTTGTATCTCATTCGTAGCATTGCCAGTGTTTCTTGGCTCGAACCTTCATCGCCACCCGCATCATCACGCCATGACTGAGAGGCTTCAATAGAGAAGGTCGGGTAATTAACACCTTTTGATTGTTTGTATTGGAAGTGCGCGGAATCAACATCTGCAGTAGCGACCTTGATGACAGGGTGCTGGTCTAGTGCATCAACAAGGGCATCTGATAATGACAGAGGAATCATCGAAATATCGGCTCTTGGGTAAACTAAGCCTAGTGGTTCTTGACCTACTATTCGTCTAAATTGGGTATGGGTATCGATTAAATTGTTTTGAGCGGCTAATAAGTTGCCGTGCGCTTTTGCAATCCTAGCTTCTACTTGAGACACATCTGCGGTTGATCCTATCCCTGAGACAGCACGCTTTTTGATGTCTTTATAGATTTTCTTGTGGATAGCAAGGTTACTTTCCGAAAGGGCTAAAACTTCAGTTGCTTTGACGGCGTCTAAGTAGATCTGAGTGACCTCTAGCGCTTTATCTTCAGCATCCGCTAACAGTTGTAAGCGAACCGATTCTGCTTCTGCGGCAGTACGATCAATGTCGTTGAGAGTCGATGAACCATCCCACAGCAACTGAGTGAGGGATATCGTTGCTTCCTTTCGTGTTAAGTCTGTATCTGGGCCATTGTTTGGTGCAGGGTTTATACCTTCGTAGCCAATACCGGCATCAAGGTCGATGCTTGGTCTATACGCACCGCCAGCGGCGTCATTACGTTTTTGGACACTCACAAACTCATTAAAGATACTTTTGATTTCAGGGTTTGTTGCCAAGGTAATGGCGACGGCCTGTTCCAAAGTTTGAGCAGAGAGTGTAGTTGCAACGACTAAGCAACACATGATGGATAATTTAAACAGTCTCAAAGTAGGTCTCCTTCTACTTTTAATGTCCCTACCTTTCCCTAACTTGCGTTTAACTTCCTAATTGAGAAAGGGTATTAAACGAAGCTTAGGACATATGGACAAAAATGCTAAGTTTATGGGCTTTATTTCGAAGGTAAGTCGCTATTGCTATTGATTAATTTGCTAATAGTCGAGGTCGGCAACTTTTGAGTGGATGATTTACGAAGTGGATTAAGGCCATTACTAAGCAAGTGTTCGCATAGGTGAGGATAGGGCGTGAGCTTGTTTGAAATGTCGATATCAACACTAAGAATGTGCCAAAAGTTTCAGCTCTATTTTGAGCGTTCTGGAAACAACATGTGAGATGAAACTTGGTGGTACTCTTAATGGTATAGAGACTAATGAATGGCCGGTAGAGTAAGAGGGAGCCCCTCTTGTATAGGCTTTGAGCCTTATCATTGTTAGGCAACCTGACAACTCTAACGTCGTGCTATTTATAAACTACCTTTAGCCTTAGCGTGTACCAGTGAGTATATCGAGATACGTTCTCAATGAATGATTACTATTGGATATGCTCGTACTTGAACATCAAAAAAAAGCCCAAACCAACGTGGTTTGGGCGGATACAAGTATAGGAGTTAATAAGGAAAATGCAGTAATTAAGAAAGCAGGGAGAAAAACAAGTTTGACGGCCTGTTAAACTTCTAAATACTCTGTTTTCTACATAATTTATGACCCTCCTTTTCAATTTCAGTTCCCAGAAAATTCATTAATTTTTCCTTTTTTTGTAAACACACGTCGATTCAATCGGTTAGTGCAGACTTTTATGAACTGGTACGACCAATTTGTGAAAATGTGATGTTGCTTGCTTGTTAAATAAATGTACTAAGCGTATATTTCAAACAGTTGTTTAATACGAGTGATTGAAATGGCACCAAGAAGTACAACCAAAGACAAAATCTTAGATGTGGCTGAAGGCTTATTTGCTGAGCACGGTTTTAATGACACCTCTTTACGCACTATTACGGGTAAAGCCAATGTCAATCTTGCTTCAGTGAACTACCACTTTGGCGATAAGAAGACTCTGGTTCGTGCCGTGTTAAATCGATACTTAGAAGCATTTATGCCAGCACTGCAAGACGCTTTAGTGAACTTAAACTTGAACGAAACGTATTCTATGAGTGACGTGTTTGAGTCTTTAAGACAACCACTAAGAGCACTTAACGATGTAAGGCCAAATGGTACGAGCCGATTTATGTTACTCATCGGTCGAGGCTATACGGATGTGCAAGGTCACTTGCGTTGGTTCATTACAACTCGCTACAGCGAAGTTTTGACTCTGTTTACCAGTTCAGTAATGAAAGCTAACCCGAACCTCACTCAAGAACAGTTATTTTGGCGATTGCACTTCACCCTAGGGACTTGTGTTTTCACCATGGCTTCCAGTCAGGCTCTCGTTGAAATCGCAGAGAATGATTACGGCAAGCGAATAGATGCCAAAGCAGTGGTCGATATTCTTATTCCATACTTGGCCGCTGGCATGTCAGCAGAAGAATAAAATAATAAAAAGCGAAACATTCACAACCAAAATAGTGAACAAAAGGATCTGAACTATGAGCTCTCTAAGACAAAAATGGGTAAGTGACCCAGCTTTTAAACTCTTTAAAAAAGTATTACCACCACTATCTAGCACCGAGAAAGAAGCGATGGAAGCGGGTAGTGTTTGGTGGGATGGAGAGCTGTTTTCTGGTAAACCAGATTTCACTAAGCTGCACCAATATCCAAAACCTCAGCTGACAGCAGAAGAGCAATCGTTCATGGATAATGAACTTGAAACTCTGCTCGCTATGCTTGATGACCACCAAATCGTAAAAGAAGACCGAGACCTTCCTGAAGAGGTTTGGAACTTCTTACGTAAAGAGCGTTTCTTCTCGCTAATTATTGCGAAAGAGTACGGCGGTCGTGAATTTTCAGCACACGCAAACTCAACTATCGTAACTAAGATTGCGACTCGCAGTATCAGTACTGCAGTGTCAGTCATGGTTCCAAACTCTCTTGGTCCAGGTGAGCTGCTGTCTCACTACGGTACTCAAGATCAAAAAGACTACTGGCTACCGCGTCTCGCTGACGGCACAGATATCCCATGTTTCGCATTAACGGGCCCTGAAGCGGGTTCTGATGCGGGTGGTATTCCTGATGTCGGCACTGTGTGTATGGGTATGCACGAAGGCAAAGAGACACTAGGTATCAAGCTTAACTGGAACAAGCGATACATTACGCTAGCACCAGTGGCAACGGTACTTGGTTTGGCTTTCAAACTGCACGATCCAGAGAAACTGCTTGGCGACAAAGAAGATATCGGTATCACTTGTGCGCTAATTCCAGCTGACCACGAAGGTGTTGTGATTGGTGAGCGTCATGACCCACTTGGCCTTGCATTTATGAACGGTCCAACACGCGGTCATGATGTATTCATCCCTATGGAGTGGTTAATCGGTGGCGCAGATTACGCAGGTAAAGGCTGGCGTATGCTGGTGGAATGTCTGTCTGCAGGTCGTGGTATTTCACTACCAGCACTGGGTACAGCAATGGGCCACTTAACTGCGAGAACAACTGGCGCATACGCTTATGTTCGTAAGCAGTTCGGTATGTCGATTGGTAAGTTCGAAGGTGTTGCTGAGAGCCTAGGCCGTATTGGTGGCTTAACGTATCTACTAGAAGCAACTCGTACGCTGACAACTACTTCACTCGATATGAAAGAGAAACCGGGTATCGTAACGGCTATCGCTAAGTACCACATGACAGAGATGGCGCGTACGATTCTGAACGATTCAATGGATATCCACTCGGGTCGTGCAATTCAAGATGGCCCAATGAACTACTTGGCTGCGCCTTACCTAGGTATTCCAGTTGCTATCACAGTAGAAGGTGCGAACATCTTAACTCGCAACCTGATGATCTTCGGTCAAGGTGCGACACGTTGTCACCCATACGTGCTAAGCGAAATGGAAGCGGCAGCAAACCCAGATGAGAAGCAAGGTGCGAAGGATTTCGATAACTTGTTGTTCAAGCATATTGGTCACGCGACTAAGAACACGTTTGGCGCGTTTGGTGCGGCATTGACAGGCTCTAAGTTCATTAAAGCGGATATGAGCGGCCCAACAAAGCCTTACTACCAAGACTTAACTCGTCTAAGCCGTGCATTAGCGGTAAGTGCAGACTTCGCAATGCTAACGCTAGGTGGCGAACTGAAACGTAAAGAGCTTATCTCTGCACGTTTAGGTGATGGTCTAAGTTACCTATACATGGCGTCTGCAGCGCTTAAGAAGTATGAAGACGAAGGTCGTCAACAAGCTGACCTAGACTACGTACACTACGCGGTTCAACACTGTTTCCATAACGCGGCGAAATCGCTACAAGAAGCGTACAGAAACTTCCCGAACAAGATGGTTGGTAAAGTACTCAAAGGTCTCGTTTTCCCGGTAGGTAACCATTTTGAAAAACCAAGTGATAATCTAACGGTACAACTGGCTGAAAGTTTGATGACTCCGGGTGCGCACCGTGAACGTCTGACTCACCTTTGCTACATTGGTAAAGAAGAAGAGGATAGCGTTGGCTTGATGGAAAATGCGTTCAATGCGATGTACAGCATCAAGCCTCTTGAGCGTAAGATCTTCAAAGCGGTGAAAGAGGGCAAAGTGGCTCGTAAAGGTCTATTGCAAGATAAACTTGCTCAGGCACTGGCGGCAGGCGTTCTTACTCAAGACGAAGTTGACCAAATCATTGCAGCAGACAAACTACGCTACGCAGCGATTCAAGTTGACCACTTCAGTCATGACTTTAGTGAAACTTTGACGCGAAAAGAGTTAAAACCTAAGCTAAATAGCGTTGCTTAGATAAAGAAATGACAAAAGGCACCTAATAAGGTGCCTTTTTTTGTTTTTGTCGTAGAAGTTGCAATAGACGCGTTAACAAATGGTGACTTAGTCAGCAAATATTCGCTGAGTGCTCCAACCACTTGCATTTTCACCACATTTTTACAGAAATTAGATGCCATTTGCGTACGAAACTTTTATCCTTAACCTGATTTTTTAAGGAAGTTGAATATGATCATCAAACCTCGAATTCGCGGATTCATCTGTACTACAACACATCCAGTCGGTTGTGAAGCTAATGTAAAAGAACAAATTGCTTACACAAAAGCTCAAGGCCCAATCGCAAACGCACCTAAACGTGTACTAGTTGTTGGCTCTTCAAGTGGCTACGGCTTGTCTTCACGTATTGCGGCTGCATTTGGTGGCGGCGCTTCAACTATCGGTGTTTTCTTCGAGAAAGCCGGTACTGAGAAAAAGCCGGGTACAGCTGGCTTCTACAACTCAGCAGCGTTCGACAAGCTAGCTAAAGAAGAAGGCCTGTATTCAAAAAGCCTTAACGGCGATGCTTTCTCTAACGAAGCGAAACAGAAAACAATTGATCTGATCAAAGAAGATCTAGGTCAAATCGATATGGTTGTATATTCACTGGCATCTCCTGTGCGTAAAATGCCAGAGACTGGTGAAGTGATTCGTTCAGCTCTAAAACCTATCGGCGAAACGTACACATCAACAGCGGTTGATACCAACAAAGACACTATCATCGAAGCTAGTGTTGAGCCTGCATCTGAAGAAGAAATCAAAGACACTGTTACAGTAATGGGCGGTGAAGATTGGGAACTTTGGATCAACGCTCTTTCTGAAGCGGGTGTTCTAGCTGACGGTTGTAAAACTGTTGCTTACAGCTACATCGGTACTGAACTAACGTGGCCAATCTACTGGGATGGCGCGCTAGGTAAAGCTAAGATGGATCTAGACCGTGCAGCATCAGCGCTGAACGAGAAACTAGGCCAAACTGGCGGTACTGCAAACGTTGCTGTTCTTAAGTCTGTTGTGACTCAAGCAAGCTCTGCAATCCCTGTTATGCCTCTTTACATCGCTATGGTGTTCAAGAAGATGCGTGAAGAAGGTATTCACGAAGGTTGTATGGAACAGATCTTCCGTATGTTCAGCCAACGTCTATACAAAGAAGACGGCAGCGCTCCAGAAGTAGATGAAGTGAACCGTCTACGTCTAGATGATCTTGAGCTTCGTGAAGACATCCAAGATCACTGTCGTAACCTATGGCCTCAAATCACAACTGAGAACCTAAAAGAACTGACTGACTACGTAGAGTACAAAGAAGAGTTCTTGAAGCTATTTGGTTTCGGTGTTGAAGGTGTTGATTACGAAGCTGACGTTAACCCAGCTGTTGAATTTGATGTAGCTGACATCTAATTCAAGTTATCGAATCTAAACGAAATAGGCGCTCATTGAGCGCCTATTTTTTTGTCTGCTATTTGATTAAAGAGATTAAGAGCAGATACGGGATACGAGTAGCGAGATGCGAAGAGATTAAGAGTAGATTCGGGATACGAGTAGCGAGATGCGAAGAGATTAAGAGCAGATACGGGATGCGAGTGGCGAGATGTGAAGAGATCAAAGAGCAGGTACGAGTGACGAGATTCGAGATACGAAAAGAGTTAAGAGTAGGAGAGGGGAAGAAGGCCTGAATTGCTAAGAACAGGCCATAAAAAATGCACTAACCCAAAGTAAATTAGTGCATTCGAAATATCTAAGCTTGGCTGCTTTTAATGCAGTAGACGCTAGCTAATGATGATGATGAAAGTACCTGCTAAGGTCATCAATATGTTTGCTATTG
This sequence comes from Vibrio pomeroyi, assembly GCF_024347595.1. Taxonomy (NCBI): domain Bacteria; kingdom Pseudomonadati; phylum Pseudomonadota; class Gammaproteobacteria; order Vibrionales; family Vibrionaceae; genus Vibrio; species Vibrio pomeroyi. Next base: position 1,375,452 of record NZ_AP025506.1, read on the forward strand.
CGTAGGTGCCCGCATAACCCAGAGCTGGGATTGTTGAGCGAGCATGGTCATTTACGATGTCCATTGCCGGAGCACAGGTTCGCGCACCTATGATCGCACCAAACAATAGAGCTCGGTTCATCTTCAACACATAAGCACCAACCAAGTAAGCGAAGAATACCGGCAGCACACTCACCACCAGAGCAATACCAATGACCTGTGGGCCAACTTGGGTTAAGTGCTCAAATATCTTTCCACCGGCGCTTAAGCCGATACCGACCATGAAGAACATCAAACCGAGGTCTTTGACCATGTTCAACGCACCCTGAGGTACGTAACCGAAAGTAGGGTGGTTCGCTCGTAAGAAGCCCAGCATGATGCCTGATAGAAGAAGGCCAACCGCGTTACCTAGTCCAAACGACACCTGACCGAATGTCATGGTGATCAAACCAAACAAAATACCCAGAATGAAGAAGCTACAGAAAGCCATCAAATCGGCCATTTGACTATGGATCGAGATGAAACCAATTTTCTCTGCTAGGCCGTGAACACGACTCTTTTCGCCACTCACCTGCAGTACATCACCCTTTGAAAGCACGATGTTTAAGTCCATCGGCATTTCAATTTGAGCACGTACTACGCGGTTAAGGAAACAGCCATATTCAGACAGGTTTAAGTCTGACAGGCGCTTACCTGCGATGCTGTCACTTTTAACGACGATCTCTTCTTCCACGATACGTAGATCGAGAAGGTTACGGTCGAAAACCTCTTTACCGTTACGGAAGCTTGGGTCAAGACGCGCGTGACTGTCTGGGAAACCAACCAGTGCGATTTCGTCACCTTCTTGCAGAATTGCATCACCATCTGGGTGGGCAAGAATACCATTACGGCGAATACGCTCGATGTAACAGCCTGTTTGGCGATAGATACCCAATTCACGTAGGTTCTTACCGTCAGTCCAAGAGATAAGCTCAGGTCCCACACGATAGGCGCGAATGATAGGAAGATAAACTTTACGCTGGCCAGAAGCACCTAAACCACGCTCTTGAGCAATCTGCTCAGCCGAGTCGTGTAGGTTTACTTTTTGCAGCTTTGGAATCAGGCGAGCGAACATGATCATGCTGATTAAGCCAACCAAGTAAGCCATCGCGTAACCCACTGATAGGTTTTCGATAATCAGGCTCAAGTCCATGTTTCTTGGTACTTCAGCAAGCCCAGAATTAAGAGCGTCTTGCGCCCCTACCAAGATAGGTGTTGCGGTAAGCGCACCTGCCATCATGCCGGCAGATAAGCCGAAGCCTAGGCCAAGGTAGTGACTGCTGAAATAGGTGAGGGCAATCGCGGTAGAAAGTACCACAAGGCTTAGAATGAGGTAGTGCTTACCGTCTCTGAAAAAGATACCGAAGAAGTTTGGACCCGCTTCAATGCCAACACAGTAGATAAACAACATGAAGCCAATGGTGAGTGCATCTGCGTTAAAAGAAAAGCCAAGATGTCCCATAACGAGGGAAGTAATCAGAACACCGATTGAATTGCCGAGTTGGAGACTACCGAAACGAATTTTACCAATGGCTAATCCAATCGATAAAACAACAAAGATGAGGAGAATGGGGTTTTGTTCTAACAGAAAAACAACGTCGATATTCACAGTGGTCGCTCAATAATTGGCGTGAAACACAGGGTAAGTTTGAGAGGTGAATTGTATCTAAATATAAATAAATTATAAGCGATATTTTGCTATTTTACTTGATTTTGACCTTATTCTTATTCCGTACGAAAAATGGTCATAAAAAAAGCCCGCTACAGTGAGCGGGCTTCTTATAAATCGTACAGTCTAACGCTAAAATTGGTCAGCTGTTTAAGGCTACAGCCTTGGATCTCTTGAGAGAAATCTTAGCTTAGTCGAAAAGACCTAGGTTTTCTTTTGCGTATGCTTCAAATTCTGTGCAGCCGCCAATGTGGTCTTGATCGATGAAGATTTGTGGAACTGTGTCTACTGGCTTACCTACAGTCTTCTCTAGGTCAGCTTTGCTGATGCCTTCAGCGTGAATGTCAACGTAACGGTAGTTGAAGTCATCACGTTTAGCTTTAAGAGTTTCAGCATGCTCTTTTGCACGAACACAGAATGGGCAAGCAGGGCGACCAAAAATAACTACAAACATTTAATTTCTCCTAAATACGGGATGAGGCTCGTTAACTCATTTATGTTAACTATTCTTTTATGAATGCCACTCAAAATTTCTTAAAACCAACTATGCCTCAATGCCATGGGGAAATAAAGATGGAATTGCCTCTTAATACAATAGGTTTTGCCTATCAGAGCAAATAATGGTCACAAAAAGGATCCGTGATTATTTCTGATGGGTATCTAGGTTGATTACCCATAATTTAAGAGTGTGAATTACCCCTAAGAATAGGACTTTAATCTATCTTTAATGCGACAAGTTGCACCTCGTCAAAAAACGTACGCATAGAACGAGGCATCTTAATACTGATGCGCGGGAAAGAAGCGAAATTGAAAAGAGGCGGCGTGGCGTAAATGTACGGACCGCCACCATGTTTTGTATTCTTTATTAGCCATATGTCGTTTTCAGCATGCTCTTACCCTCGCTACTAAATCTGCCAGTTAAAACGGCAAGAAAAACGAGCTATAAAGTCCACATTCCAAAAACCAAGAGTTCGCAGTTTTGTTTGGTCATAGGCGCAGGAGGCACCATGTTTCAATTTATGACATCTACAAAGATCATCTTTGGTGATGGAGCACTTTCCGCTTCATTGTCTCTCTTTAACCAATACGGCTACAGCGTGCTATTGGTTACTGGCAATACATTAGAACGCACGTCAATTGTCACTGATTATCTAGACGCTCAGGGTATGCGCTATCAACACATCGCAGTCTCCGGCGAACCCAATATTAAAATGGTCGAAGAGGCGGCGATATCTGCCCGAAGGTTCAAGCCCGATATGGTTGTTTCTATGGGAGGAGGCAGTGCGATCGATATGGGGAAAGCGTTAGCCGCCGTATTACCTAACCAAGGCAATTTATACGACTATGTCGAAGTCGTCGGGCGTAATGTTCCTCTTAAAACCAAGCCGCTTCCATTCATTGCGATTCCTACCACGGCCAGTACAGGCGCAGAGGTGACTAAAAATGCGGTGCTTAAATCAGGGCAAGACCAAGTTAAGATCAGCCTTAGAAGTCCAGATATGTTGGCTGACGTTGCGATTGTCGATCCAACTTTAACTCATGGCACCAATCTATATTTGTCAGGGCGCGGTGCGATGGATGCCTTTACTCACCTGATGGAAGCTTATGTTTGTGGTGAACCTAACCCGCTCACTGATATGATCTGCGAAGAAGGGTTACGTAAGCTGAGTGGCTCTGTAGTTCAAGCGTGCGTTTATGATGAACCTCAAGCTCGTTCTGACTTGGCTTTCGCATCTATGCTGGGCGGGATGGCGATAACCAATGCCAAGCTTGGAGCAGCACATGGTTTAGCCTCTGCATTGGGTGGCAAGATTTCAGCACCACACAGTGTGATTACCGCGCGCTTAGCCCCGTTCGTGATGTTGGAAAACATTGCTGTTGCGAGAGAACAGCAAAGAGCCGACATCTTAGTGCGCTACCAACGAATTGCTCAGATAGTGACAAATAACTCCGAGGCGACAGAAGAAGAGGCGATAACTTGGCTATCTGAAGTGCTGGATACGTTAAAGCTTCCAAGTCTACTAGAGTTTGGTGTCTGTGAAGCTCAGTTCGATGAAGTGTCTACTGATGCCCTTAAGTCGGTTGCGATAAAAGGAAACCCGTTACCACTGAACCAAGACCGTTTAATTCATATTCTGCAGAAGGTTTGCGAGAAGTGTGATTGTGGTGAGAGCAGAGATGCTGGGGCTTTGAAGCACCAAGATGAAGAGTCATCAATGGTCGAATCAAGCTTCACGATCATTAACTCTTACGCGTCCGAAAACAGCGTGGTAGAGAAAGGTAACAGCTGGACTATTTAACGGCCTTCGACCTGTTCGCTGAATAAAGCATTTAAAACAGACAAACAAAAACGGAGCACTAGGCTCCGTTTTTTAATCGCTAACTTTTGGTTCGTATCCAATTGGCACTTTGTTCGTACCTAGAAGGTTAGAACTGAGAGTATTTCTCGTAACGTGAATCACGAAGAGACTCTTTAACGCGCTTTAGGTTCTCTCTGAAACCAGAACCACGACGCAGCGTAAAGCCTGTCGCTAGCACATCAATAACCGTCATTTGAACAACGCGGCTTGCCATTGGCATATAAACGTCTGTGTCTTCCGGTACATCCAATGAGATAGAAAGCGAGCTTGCTTTATCTAGTGGAGAGTCTTTTGCTGTGATAGCGATAACCGTTGCGCCGTTTTCACGCGCTAAGTTTGCAATCTCAACTTGGCTCTTAGTGCGACCCGTGTGAGAGATAAGAACGATAACGTCGTTATCACTGCAGTTGATGCAGCTCATTCGTTGCATCACGATGTCTTCGAAACAAGTGATTGGGATATTAAAACGAATAAACTTGTTTTGAGCGTCTTTCGCTACGGCAGAAGAGGCACCCAGTCCGAAGAACGAAATGCGTTTTGCTTGAGTCAGCAAGTCAACCGCACGGTTTACTTGCATCGCATCTAGACTGTTTTTAGCAACGTCTAGACATGCCATAGTCGATTCGAAAATCTTATGCGTATAAGCATCTGGACCATCGTCTTCTTCAACGTTGCGGTTCACGTAAGGTGTACCGTTCGCCAAGCTTTGAGCTAGGTGAAGTTTGAAGTCAGGGAAGCCCTTAGTGTCTAAACGACGACAGAAGCGGTTAACTGTAGGCTCACTTACGTCAGCCATCTTAGCTAAGGTAGCAATGCTAGAATGGATTGCAGTTTGAGGGGAAGCCATAATTACTTCAGCTACCTTACGCTCAGACTTGCTGAAATTTTCCAGGTTTTTTTGTATTTTTTCTAATGTATTCATAGTGTTCACAAGGGTATAGAGAACAACTTGCCAGTTAATATCTTTTACCAGGGGGTATGGTTGAAACAAATATCAATAATCACAAAACCAAACTTAAATTCAGTATCGTAAATACTGCTGCTTCAAATAGATATCAAGCTAACTAGCACCATAGAGTCAGTATAAACCCAACATACTATTTACTAATACAAAAACACGGCATGAATGCTTAAGAATATGACAAACCTCAACAAAATTTTAGAAAACTACAGAATTGGAAGAGGGTTTGAGCAAAAAGAATGCAAATTGAGTATGAACTGACAGCTTAGTTACATCAAAAAGAAAGAAATTTTCAATTTGATGCAACTAAAATTGAATGGCTATGCGTTGATTTGCGTAACCAACTTGGTGATTTTACCCATCAAGTTAGGCGCTAGTTTAGAGATCTCGCGTTGTTCTTCAAGCACTGAAGAAAGAATCTCATTACCTGTTAGTGGGTTAGCTAACACGACGCGGAAAACAATGATTGGCTGGTGTGCCCAAGCCTCAGGGTTTAAGCGTGTTCGTGATACAAAAGATTTGCCGGTTTCACGCTGCTTCTTCTGAATAAACTTAGTCAGTTCGTTAAGCAACTCGTTCAACTGTACGCGTTGTTCAGGCTCCGCTTTAAGCAGCGCAGCTTTTACTGATTCAGGTACGTAGCGATAAGTCAGCAGGCAAAGTTCTGGCTCTGATACCAACTCAAAATCGCTTTGCTGTTTAATAAGGTCGGCAAAGTAACGTGCCTTATTGATGCTTTGGTCGATCAGCAGCTCATAACCTGGGCGGCTAATGATGTGCATAGCTGCATAAACCAACATCGCCATGCCTGAACGTGAACCTTCTAAAGTATGGCTGCCTAAGTCTTTAGAGCCTTTACGCAGGATGTATTGAGCGTGATGTTCAATCGCTGTCATCGCATCTGGCTTCTTAAACAGAACCATGCCTGCACCCATAGGGATGTAAAGCTGTTTGTGCGCATCGATGGTGACGGAGTCAGCCAATTCGATACCATCAAGCAGGTGACGATGATTGTTAGACATCAAGGTCGCACCGCCCCAAGCCGCATCCACATGGAAGTGACAATCTGATTCTGCACACACCTCAGCTATATCTTTAAGTGGATCGATATTGCCAGTTTCGGTTGTGCCAGCCACGCCGATCACGGCAAAAGGCTTAATCTTGTTCTGCTTTAGTTGCTCAATCTTAAGTCTTAGGTCGTCAGTGCAAATACGGTTGTCGTTATCCGTCTTAACCGATACCAAACCTTCTTGGCCAATACCAAGCACATCTGCGGCTTTCTTAAGAGAGTAGTGACCACGTTCAGAGACTAAGATGGCAAGACCTTCATAGTCGTAGTGCTTCATGGCTTTGAATAAGCCTTCTTTTTCGACACCTTTGAACGAACCTTGTGCTTTCAGTGCATTGTTGCGTGCAACCCAAAGCGCCGTAATGTTTGCAATGGTACCGCCAGAACAAAACGCACCCAAAGAGTGGTTAGCACTGTGCATCCAGCGAGAATAGAACTGGTCGTTATCTTGATAGATCAAGCGATGTAGCATGCCCAGAACTTGGCGTTCTAGGGGAGTGAAAGCTTTGGAGGTCTCAATTTTTACTAGGTTCTGATTCAACGCAATCATGATTTTAGAAAGCGGCATCAGGAAGTACGGCAATGCAGACGTCATGTGACCAATAAAACTTGGCGAAGACGTATGTACCGAATGAGACACGAGCGAATCGAGGAGATGCTCAGTATGTTCAGAAACAAACTCAGGCTGCTCTGGGATATGAGCATTTGAAAAATCTTTCTCAATTTCACGCAGCGGCTTTTCTTCAGCCACAATATGTTCACGTAAGAATTGATTCAGGTTTCGTGAAAGTTTGTCTTCAATTTGAGTGAGTGTTGAATCTGGGCCTTCCGGTACCGTGAAGATACGTAGAAGACTGTCGAAGCTAACATCTGCTGTTTTTTGTTCCGTAACCATAGCAAGCGAGTTATTTTTCTAATATTGACGCGAGCGGGACAATCTAAACGAAAACGGGAACAATGTCCCGTCTTAATTATGAAATCCAACTTCTCAAAAAAGCATATTAAATGAGTGGTTATTTACACTTAATCGCTTCAAGTTTAGCAATCGACTGGTTGTAGCGTTGAAGCGCTGTGTCGATTTGCTTAGGGTGGCTAAGCAGTTCTGCAAACGCTGAACGTAGCTCGTAGTTTTGAGCATGAGGCTTTGATTGACGGTCGTCGAACGTGGTTTTTGCTACTTTGCCTAGTTCGTCATCGCGCTGTGAAAGCGTCTTAATGTCGTGTTGCTCAAGCTGTAGCCAACCTTCAACAGGTTGCTCTGTTGCCACTTTGCTTGAGTCGTTGACTAAGTAGTAGTGAACGGCTGCACGATTTAGCTCAAAGTGGTGCTTACGACCTTCTAGGAACCACTCACTTACTTCGGTTAGTTCTGGGTATTGCTCAGACGTTAATGCCGCAAGGTCAGTATACCAACCTAAAGAAGCGTCGATGTACGCATCATATTTTTTTGCTTGGCACTGGTTTGTCTCAGACATTGAATCTGCTGCAAAAGAGAAAGTAGAAGTTGTAGCTAGCAGTAATGCGACGCAAAGGCGTTTCATAGTGGTTCCTTTTGTAAGTTTATTCTTTTTATAACTTTGTCGTTACAGGTTACCGTGATCGTTATTTGTTGAGCAATGACACTTAGTGTGTTTTTATTTCGGTAACTGTATCGGTGTCTTGGGCATTGGTATTCGAGATGCATTCTAATCTAAAACAAACGCTATTCCTGCGATCTAGTTAGCAAGAGATACAAAGAACAACATCAAAATAGGCACAAGCAGACTCAATATAAAACCACTGACAATCGCGATAGGGACACATCGAACGCCACCTGTTGTTTGAATCACTGGCAAAGTGAAGTCCATTGCTGTCGCGCCTGCATAGCCAATAGAGGTGCATGGGTAACTGCGGATAAGCACTGGGATCAGCACTAATGCTACTAACTCTCTCAAAAGCTCTAGCATGAAAGAAGCTCCGCCATAAACGGGGCCGAACGCGTCACCCATTAAGATACCGGCGAGAGAGTACCAGCCAAAACCAGAAGACATAGCTAAAGCTTTGAACAGTGGAATATCAAGTAGGTAAGCCGCGATAACGCCGCCTAACATTGAGGTGATGATGATTGTCACCGCGATGACCATGCCGTGTTTATTGAGCAAAATCTGTCGAAGTGTTAAACCGCTATTACGCAGTTGAATGCCAATAAAGAACAGCAGCACAAACAGAATCCATTCACTTGCCGTATCTACCCAGTCAAGGCCGATAGGCAGCACTAGACCAGCAATAAGACCAGAACCCACGACTAAAATCAGCTTGGCAGATTCCATCGCCATCGAAGAGAGGGGCAGCTTCTTTTTGCTACTGTCTGTTTTGAGTGGCAGTAACTTATCAATCGCAGGAAGCGCCATTAGATTACAGACGCTTAAGCAGACAAAGAAAGTGACGGTATAAAGAAGTATTGTCTGCAGGTTGCTGCCAAGGTTATCGAGCGCCGCTAAGCTAAGGCCCATTAAGGCGAGAATCACGTAGATTAAACGTGATGTTGAGCGGTTGATAAATTCGAGCGTTTGAGCGTTTGAAATAGAAAACAGATACCCCACGACCAGTGGAGCAAATATAAAGATCATCCCTGTAAACATGCTTTCCCCATTGCATTTACTTCATATATAACGGTGACTTAGAAGCCGCTAGCGTTGATAACGTCGTTTAGCTTTGCATTAAAATCATGTTTACTCAAGTTGCTTAACTTATAAAGCACTTCTGCACCCGTCACGTTTAGTTCAACTTCGTGATCGTCGATGTTCTCGTCCTTGTTTCTGAACATCAATAGGTGGTTAGCGATTCGTGCAATATCTAAGTAAGACACTTCACGTTCTTCTTGTTTGTTGATGGTGTTGCTGCACACGTCAATGAAGTCGCTGTCGAAACCCCAGCGGTCAAGAACCAACTTACTGGTTGCAGAACATTGGCCTTGGAAGATCTGCAAAGCAATGTCGTGATCTAGGTAGTTGCCGTTTTCGAGATAGAGGTGGTATTCGCTAACCAAACAGAACAAGCCGATGTCAGCGAGTAGTCCTACAAGCAATGACTTTTCATGTTCTAGGTAGCGGTATTCAAGAGGGGAGAGCTCTTTGAAACCGTTGGTCACCAAGACCATAGTGGCACCCAGCTCTTTGGATACAGAAGCGCTCTGAACCAACAGTTGATTACACTCTTTGCTCAGATTAACGGAATGCTTGAGCTGTTCAATTGCTTGAGCTGTAACGATGTCACGCACACGTAATATGCCAAGACGCGATACCGCCGTCATAATATCGACACACGTAATGTTGCGTCGGTTAAAGACCACGGAATTTGCAACACGAATCACGATAGCTGTTAAGCCAGGGTCTTCGAGTAAGCACTCGGCAACTTCGGCAATCCCTGTGGATTCAAGGGTACACAGCTTTTGAATTTTCAGTACAACGTTGGGGATAGGAGGAAGTGTTATTTTTCCCGCTGAGATAGAATGTCCAACCAGTTGGGCAAACTCTGATTCTAGACCCTTTAAGAGAAGAGCCTTATTTTGTGGTAGCCAGAAAAACGATAAATGATTCATATAAAAAGTAAAAACATGTATGTCCTGCCATTTTACAAGCCGCGATGCTGCGAGGCAATACTCATCGGACAACATAAGCTTTAATAATTTGAACGGGTGTATCACCAAGCGTCAAAATTCAATCATAGTTTGATACTTTACTGTGATGTCAATCATGAAAAACCGGAATACACAATTGATTGATGTGAACTAAGTCCAGACTTATTTTTCTTTTCGAAGTATCATTTATTTAAAGGTGAAAAACGCAATCATAATATTCACCTAAAGAATAAAAAAATAGATTTAAAATTTTTCGCATAAAAAGCTGCTTGTCTGGTGATCAACCTAATCGGGGTAATTTGATTAAGGATCAACGGATATGACCGAGACAGCATTTATTAATTACGTGAATCAATTTGGTGAGCATCAAAAACGTTCTATGTTTGGAGGTATTGGCCTCTTTCAAAATGACGCTATGTTCGCTTTATTGAGTGAAGGTTGTTTATTCATTAGAGGTGGAAAGTCATTAGATAAAAAACTGACCGATCTTGATTGTGAAAAGTATCGTCATGTGAAAAAACAGACAACAGCAACCGTAAATTACTACGATATTACTGACTTGTTTACATGCGAACATCCTGAATTGGATAGCATTATTCGTACTTCAATCGATAATTCAATTCAGCAACGCAGCTTCAAGAAATCATCAGCAAGCCGTAGATTAAGAGATCTGCCAAACATGCAGCTTACACTAGAGCGCATGGTTAAGAAGGCTGGTGTGGATGATGTATCAATGTTTATGCAGTTGGGCGCGCCTGAAGTGTTTAATAAGGTTCGCAAAGCGTACGGAAACGATGTTGACCTAAAACTACTTTGGAAATTTGCGGGCGCGATTGATGGTATTCACTGGAAACTATTACAAGAGCCACGCAAGCAGCAATTATTAAAGAGCTGCCACTAAAGAAGTCTTCCTTATATGCTTAAGATCACTGTTAATAAATAAAAACCGAGGAATGTCCTCGGTTTTTTTGTTTCTGTCTTAGTCGCATTTCTTAAAAGATTAAGTATGAAAAGACTAAGTGCTCATGGGAGCTGCCTCGTTAAGTCTTAGAACTTGAAACGAGTAGTGAACATTAGCTGGTCACCGTAGAAGTCGTTGATACGAGCTTCAGCACCGATAGAGAATAGCTCTGTAGAGTGGAAACGTGCGTAAACAGAACCTGTCCAATCATCGTTATCATCGATAGAAACGTAACCACCTTTACCACCAACTTCTAGTTGTGGACCAAGCCATTGGCGAACACCAACGTTGATTTCCATACCGATATCAGTAGAGCTTGAGTTTTCAGGTTGAACGATGCGCGCTAGCATTTCACCTGTTAGATCAGCCCAGTTGTTGATTGGAGCGTGGAAACCAAGACCTACAGCAGAGTCGTAATCGCCTTCAAATTCTGAATCGATACGCGCTACAGCGTGAGCATTCGGGTGGATTGACTTACTGAACGCACCACCAAATGTAACTGGGCTAGCACCGATACGTGCTTCGAAGTAATCGTAGCTGAAGTTGCTCATTACTTGTGGTTGTTCATCGACAGCTAGCGCTTGACTAGAAGCCAATAGCATAGCGGTAGTAAGTAGTATTTTGCGCATAACGACCGTAAACCTTTATTAGTGTTAATTCCTTTGGTTTGAGAAAAATCAGGCAAACCATAAACATTGAGACAGTTTAATCTAACTCACGGAAAAGTAATCCATTAAAATGTAAATCCTTACTCATTTAGTTAAAAAATAAGCAAATTAAGGATCAGTCTGTAACGGAGATCTCATGTTTTACGCTGAATAAGAAAAAGAGGCGAGCGAATTATCCAAAATTTATATGTATTCGATCGGTTCTTATATCGGATACCGCTTTTCTCACTGCCTATTAAACGCTACTCATCGTTAGCGCTATTCCCCGAAGCTTGTTCGTTTGTCTGCCATCGAAGTAAGGATGCGTTCGGTGTCTAAAATGGCCGTCCAGTTAAGTAGTTGTTTGTCGTTGGCAATAACATAGTCAGTCAGCTGCTGAGTAATGGTGTCTCTGAGTTGATCGCCTTGCCAAGGTTTGGAGATATAGAAATCGAGAGCTGCGTTGTTAATGGCGGTGACCGTATCTTCCAAGCCAGCTTGTCCTGTGAGCAACAGCTTGCGTGTTGGCTTAGTCGAGTCTTGTTGATTAAGTTCGATAAGAAAATCGATGCCGGTTTTTTCTGGCATGATGTGGTCACACAAGATCAAAGCGAGCTTGATACCATCTTGTCCCATTTCTTTAATCACTTGATTGGCTTCATCGACCGATTCAGCCCCTTCAACGATAAAGTTTTCTTCAAATACCGCTAAATCTTGAAGCACACTGTTGAGAACTTCAGGTTCATCATCGACACATAAAATTAGGTACTTATTCATGAGGTGCTCCTTCTTGTTTGAATGGAAGCCATACTTGCATGTTAGTATGGCTGCCTACCTCAGACTCCACCAAAATAAACCCTTGATGAGCCGAAACGATTTGTTGAGAAATGGACAACCCAATTCCTAAACCAAAGTTGCCTTCTTTTTTGGTGGTGAAGTTTGGATTGAAAATAGTGTTGATGTCTTCTTTGGCGATACCATGGCCGGTGTCCGATATTTGCACCACCAGAAAAGCGTCTTCACCTTTAGTTTCTTGAGACGTGGTGATAGAGACTTTGCCTCGCACCGAAAGAGCATCAAGTGCATTAGAGAGAAGGTTGGTCCACACCTGTTGCAGCGCAAGTGACTGGCACAACAAAGGCGGTAAATCGGTGTCGTAGTGCTTTTCGAGTCGGTGATGCTTCAGTCTGTTTTCAAAGATCACTAAGGTATCTTCAAGCCCTTCATGGATATCCGCATAGTGACGCACTTCTTCATCTTCTCGGGCATAGCTTTTTAGGCTTTTGACCATATCGGCAATACGTTTGCTGCACACTTTGATTGAGCGGATAGAGTTCCCGACATAATGATAATGCTCTAAGTCGTTGAGTAGCTCTTTGCCTGCGACAGGGGAGTCTTTTAAGGTATCTAAGACAGCAGCGTCTTGGCTTAAGTTGAGCCTCACTGCTTTTTTGGCCAGAGCACGATCATCGATGGTCGATGTGAGGTGTTTGACTAGCTGTCTTTCCTGCGCTGTGGATAATGGTTTCGCTAATTTTGAATGCGCTAATACGTCAGTCCCTTTGTTTGATTCAGGGAGTGACGAGTTCTCAAGTATCTGGTCTAGATGTTCAGATAGAGTTTCAATACTGCGCAATATAGCTGCAATCGGATTATTCAGTTCGTGAGCAACGCCTGCTACCAGTTGACCCAACATCGCCATCTTTTCTTTTTCGATCAATTGCTGGTGGGCAGATTCCAGTGACTCGAGGGTTTGCTGTAGCTTGATCTTATTGGTGATGCTTCGCTGTAATCGTCGATTGAAGTGACGCAGCAATAGATTGGTAAATAGAGGAAGTAGGGTATTGTTGGAATGCATTACCTGGGCAAAGCTGTCTTTATCAAGCTTAATCACTCGCGTTTGGGTAAGAGTTATTCCAGTAGAGAACGAAGGTTCGCCTGTCACAAATGACATCCCGCCAACAATGTTCCCTTTTGAGTGGCGGACTACCTCTCTCTGTTGTCCCAATTCATCCTTTTTGTAGAGAGCCACTTCGCCTTCGATGATTAACCATAGGAAGCGATTGTCTTCACCTTCAACCGTTAATAAGTGTTCTGGTGAGTAATCACGAATCGCTTTAGATTTGTCATCTTTAGAGAAGACCTCCTGCAATGCACTAACGACACGCTCGGCAAGGGCATTATCAGAAAGCTGGTGGTAGTCATGAATGAATCCAGATTGAAACGATTGAATCTTTTGTTCGATGTGTGCTCTGAGTAAACGCTGCTGGTCGAGTGCGTCGCTGTAAGACAACAGATTTTCAGAGTCATATTGAATAACAAAAGACGTCAGCTCTTTTTGTGCTGACTTGAAGAGCACCTGATCTTGAACCGGTTTGGTTAAGCAATGGTTGAGCCTACCTTCGTTTACTGCCGTCAGGATCGATTGAATGTCTGACGAGGCGCTGACCAAGATGGTTCTAGCAGTATTACTATGAGGAAGCTGTTCAAGTTCAATCAGAAACTGTACGCCATTAAACTCAGAATGATGATGAGTGATCACCAAGGCAACGGTCTGGTGATGATCATGGATATCTTCTAATGCGTGGTGCGCGTCTTCTATGTTCTCGGCAGTATAAATGTCGAATACACAAGATAACGGAGCAAGCTCCGATCGTATTCTTTCAATGCTAACCGGATTATTGTCCAAACAAATAACAGCGTATTGATTCACGGCTTTACCTTAGTAGTAGCGACGCTTCTAGCCTATCAAGAAGTCTTCAATAAGGATGAGAGCTAGCCGTTAATTTGTTGAGGGAATTGAAGTATCGAGCAATAGACTGATTTAACTCAATGTTTCTTGTTTGCGACTGATGGGTTAGACTAAAAAAAACAGACACGTGTAGAAAGAGAACTCATGGAACAGTTAAGAAAAATTGGCGCAATCGGCGGAGCAATCTCATTGGCACTTTGTTGGCCACTAGCGGTTGGGCAAATTGGACAAAACGCGATTACTGATGGCGTTGCAAAGCTTAACAATTCAAGCATTCAAGCTGAGATCGTGGAATACGATAGAGGTTACTTGTCTTCTAATGTCACCACTCGTGTAACAGTGACCGATGAAAGCCTGAAAGAGCAACTTGCGATTGATGGCTTACCTAGTGAGTTTGTCATTAATAGTGCGGTTAGCCACGGTTTAGTGAGCTTAAACGCGCTATCAACGTTTGAGAACGCTGACATTCTGCCTCTTACTCTGACTACCAGCACGGAACTAAACGGCAACACGGACTTCAACTTCGAGTTAAGCCAGTTCAATCATCAAGGTTCTGATGAGAATGGTACTTCAGTATCTATCACGAAATCGAACCTGTCTGGCCACGCGACTGTGTTAGGCCAAGTGGATTACGAGCTTTCTATCCCTTCGGTTCAAATTGATTTTGAAACGGGTGAAGAGGTAACACTGTCTAACCTGAAAGGCGTTGGTTCAGGTCAGCAAGCGAAAGGTTACTGGTTAGGTACACAGAACTTTACGATCGATAGCTTCTTGGTTACAGATTCAACAATGCAACCATTCATGACGATTGAAAACTCTAAGTATGATTTTGAATCGCACCTAGACGAAGCGACTAAGCGCCTGCGCAGCAACCTTAAACTGGATATCGCAAACATCGAAACCAATGAAGGTCAATTGAATAACCTAAACGTTGATTTTGAAATGTCGAAACTGGACAGCCAATCGTTTGAGAAGATCTTTGAGATCTACCAATCGAATCCAGTTATGACTCAAGAAGACGTAGCTGAGATCATTCCATTCATCGACATACTGTTTGCTAAAGGCTTCGACCTTTCAATGAACAACATGTCGTTAGAATTGGGTAAGGGGCAGTTTGAATCTAAATGGTTGGTGAGCGTACCGGAAGGCACAGAAAACATCAGCAGCAACCCGTCAATGATTGTTCCTGCACTGACGGGTAATGTTCATTCTAGTTTCTCAAATGAGTTGGTTGAAGAATACCCATTCATTCGCGAAGGCATCGATGAATTGATCGTGATGGAAATGATCAAAGAAACCGAAAGTGGTTATGAAATCAGTGCTGACCTAGAAAATGGAAACCTAGTGTTTGAAAATGGACAAGAAATTCCATTAATTGCGCTACTTATGCCTGCTTTTGTTCAATAAACAGAGCAAAGGTTAATACTGATAGGGTGATTTAGCGGATTAAGTTTAAACATTTTATACGGTACAAAACAAAAGAGGTCTTAAGACCTCTTTTGTTGTTTTTATGTTGGGTAAAACATGGTATTACTTGCATAGTTATTATTTAGCAGGAGCAATGATCCCCATGGAACTTACATTAGATAACGTATTCAACTTTAGTGCTGGCCCAGCGGCACTGCCTAAACCGGTAATGAAACAAGCACAAGCTGACTTCATTGATTGGAATGGTTTAGGTACTTCCGTTATGGAAATCAGCCATCGCAGCAAAGAATTTATTCAAGTTGCCGATGAGTCTGAGCAAGACCTACGTGATCTTCTGAACATCCCAGACAACTACAAAGTGCTTTTCTGTCAGGGGGGCGCTCGTGCTCAATTCGCTGCTGTTCCTCTAAACCTTCTTGGTGACGCGACAAAAGCGACTTACATTGATGCTGGTTACTGGGCTGAAAGTGCAGTAACTGAAGCAAGCAAGTACTGTGAAATCGACGTATTTAACGCTAAGACGTCAATTGACGGCAAAGCGGCTGTTGTTCCAGCTAAAGATTGGAAAATCGACCCAGAAGCGGCATACGTGCACTTTTGTCCAAATGAAACCATCGATGGTATTGAGATCAGTGAGCTTCCACAAACTGACAAACCAATCGTAGCGGATATGTCATCTAACATTCTATCTCGCAAGATTGATGTGTCTCAGTACGGCGTTATCTACGCAGGCGCTCAAAAGAACATTGGCCCAGCGGGTATCTGTATTGCAATTGTACGTGATGATCTTTTGGAGCTTGCGAACGATGTATTGCCAAGCATCCTGAATTACAAAGTGCTTGCTGAAAAAGACTCTATGTTCAACACGCCACCAACCTATGCTTGGTACCTATCTGGCTTAGTTTTCAAGTGGTTGAAAGCTCAAGGTGGTGTAGAAGCGATGGAGCGTGTTAACCAAGAAAAAGCAGCGCTACTTTACAACGCAATTGATGATTCTGCTTTCTACAAGAACGACGTTCACACAGCAAACCGCTCAAGAATGAACGTGCCATTCCAACTAGCGAAACCAGAGCTAGACGGTAAATTCTTAGAGTTGGCTGATGCCGCGGGTCTTAAATCACTAAAAGGCCACAGAGCGGTGGGCGGCATGAGAGCTTCGCTTTATAACGCGATGTCTCTAGAAGGTGTTCAAGCTCTTGTAAGCTTCATGAAAGATTTCGAAGAAAAATACGCTTAATCAATGACAAGGCTTTGATTGATACATCGCTTATTTGCTTTGTATCGTGTCGAATGTCCTAAACGAGATGAATGCCGCTTTTGCGGCATTTTTTTTTGCCTGAGAGTACATAAAGGGTATGATGTGTTGCATTTGTCGTTCAGAGTGAAGCGAATGACAAAGTGCTTAGTTGTTATCGGGGGAGAGCAACTTTGCATCCATAAAAATAACTAATAAAAATAGCCAATAGAAAGCGTGGTTTTTCTGTTTATTATTGACCTTTTACTATATAACGTCTTTCCCCAAAATAACGATAAACTCCAACAGCCAATGCCGTCTCCACTCTTGATGGTTTCTGGCATCACTTCAATAGATGATACTTTTCGCCAAGAGGAATTAGGTGTGAGATTTTTGAGTATATTAGCGGCTTTGTTCCCTGTGCTTACTTACGCTTCTACCCTCGAAATATGGGCTGGTATCAATTACGAAACGGCGGATTACGTCAAAGAACACATCGAGTCGATGACTGAGCACAGTGTTGAAATACGTCCATTCGACATCAATAGCATCCGCTCTGAGCTTCTTGTGGCTGACCCTCGAGACAATACCTTCCCTGATGTTATTTGGGTGCCTTCGGATTTCTTAGGGCTGACTGAATATATTGAACTGGCAACCTTACCTTCTGCATGGGTCTATAGCTCACGTTATGAAAATAAGGCTCTTGATGCCGTAATGATTAATGGTGAGCTTAAGGCGCTACCGGTAGGAATCGGTAACCAGTTGGTCCTGTATTCGAACAAGCCACAAGACCATGCCATCAGCTGGGAAGAGTTGATTCAACAGTCTTCTGAGTCGAAGCGTGCCAGTGTTCTTTTCCCAAATCCGAACATGTACTTCTATCTGGCGTTCTTCCAACTGTTTTCAGAAGACATGCTTTCATCAAGGAATATCAATGGAGAGGGTTTAGTCTCAATCTTTGAATTCATCGATAAACTTGAGGATACAAAAACAATTGAACAATCGTGCAATGAGATATGTGCAAGACAGCGTTTCATTGACGGCGAGGTCGAGTTTTTGATTGATGGGGATTGGGCTTTCAGCGAACTTGAACAGGCGTACGGCGAGCATTTGCACGTTAACTCTTTACCAACCTATCGTGACAAGGCGATGTCTTCGTTCAGTGGCGCGAAGATTTTTGCAATCACCAAGAAAGGGATGAACAACCCGGAGAAAAGAGAGGCACTCAAAGAGGTGGTTCAGTACTTACAGTCGAACAGCTTTACCTATTTAGCACATTCAAACGCAATGATCTCACCATTTAGAGAAGCGAACCAACGTCGTGTCGAAGAAGGAAACACCACCTTCTCTAACATGTACGATGAATTTCAGTCGTCGCAAATGATGTCGAGTGATTACAAAATGGCGATAGTTTGGGAAGCTTCTGCAAGAGCCTATGAGCGATACAAATCGGATATGCCTAAGCAAGAACTGCACAAGTTTTATGATGACTTTGTGGAGTACTACTCAGCGAACATGAGGTCAGGCAATTGAAACTCTCATTGAAATACAGCATGGGCTTGGTGTTATTGGCTTGCGCGCTGTTACCTGCTTATTTCGCGGGGCAGCTTATATTGAACAAGCAAAACGAAAGCTCGCTTGAACAAAAAGAGATCAAGCTTGCCAATTCAACTGCGGGTATCAAGCAAACGGTACAAGAACAGATTAGCCTTACAGCGAGCCTTACGCAGTGGTTCTCACAAGATCGTTCACTGATTAAAGCGGGTGGGAATATCTTCTTCTCCAGCGTGGTTTGGGACAAAATGGAGAGCTTCAACGCGCTAGCAGACAGCGTGTCGGCGACCTATATATTGGATCGTAACTGGAAGCCGATTTATGACAGCAAAGGCAGTTTGTATCATTTCGAACAAAGCCAATTGCTTGATGATATAAAGCGCCCGCGGACAGCTTCTAAACAAGGGCTGCAATTTCATACCGAATTTGTAGAGTCAGATATTGCCGATAAAGCGAATGCAGGGCTCGCTTTTGTTGCTCCGATTCTACCGTATCGACTGATTGAGGGCTCAAGTTATACGCCGCAAGGTTATCTGGTCGTGTTAATGGGGTACGACCGATTAGAGTCTAAAGTAGCGCCTTTCCTATATGACAAAGAGTTTGTCGAGTTTGATTATTTGGCTCCCGCCAGTGAGCAACACGCGGAAACCGACACTAAGTTAATCACTAACGACAATAAGCTGTTTTCCGAAGCGTTAACATTGTCGCTGAAACATCATGTGTCGGACAGTGCTCGTTTACAAGAGATGCAGCAATCCCAAGTGGTGTTTGTTCGAATCCTATTTGTGACACTAGCCGTTGCAATCGTTTTTGCGCTGTTGTTGAATCGCGCCTTTTCAAGACAACTTAACCTACTGACCGGTTCGGTAGAGTCTTATTCCAATAATCAGCCACCAACGCACAACGCAGATGAACATCGTTTTACCGAGTTCACTGGATTCAGCCGTTTGTTGGAAAAAATGTGGTCTCGCATACAGCGTCAGCTGAGTGAACTGACGGTACGTAATGACCAATTGAGATCCGCTTACCAGCAGATTAAAGAGAACAACCTCAAGCTTGAAACCTTTAACACCCAGCTAGAGCAAACAGTTGAAGAGAAGACGAGTAGATTAACGCATTCACTGGCTCGTGAAGAGTCACAGAAAAACCGTATTCTGAAGATCGTTAAGTTCGCATCCATGAGGCAAAGTGTTGATTACCGATTGATTCCAGAACACGTGAATCGACAACTGAAATCGTTACTCCCGGATTGCCCAATTGAGTTCAGCTTTAACTCGGTTTCTTGTGGCGATATTTATGATGTCAGCATTACTGGTAGCGATACTGCTGATAGCGACATGACTAATAGCTACAAGGTTTTAAAAGACTCGCAAGAGACAACGATTGGCTACTTTTATTCTCAAAGTTTTACTTTGTTGAGTGAGGAAGACTTGCTGATTTTCGACTTATACCAAAAGCAGTTAGCTGGCTGGATAGAGCTCGAAAACATGAATCGTATCAACATATCGACAGGCTGTTACAACCGCAAAGCTTTCGATGAAGACTTGAACTTCTCTAAACAGCGCGCTACTGAGAACAAAGACAGTTTATCTCTGCTTATCATTGATATTAATGGATTAAAGGCCGCAAACGACCAGTATGGCCATGCGGTGGGTGATGAGCTGATAAAAGGTTGTACAGATGTCATTCGCAATCGGTTATGCGGTGCCAGCAACCTGTATCGATTAGGCGGTGACGAGTTTGCCATTCTTACTTTGATGCCTGCTGAACAACCAGTGCAAGAGCCCCAGAAACTGGCTGAACGACTCTATGCTGATCAAATTGACCAAACAGTCGAAACGCAGGTCGGCGTGAGTATTCCAGTTCGATTTTCGATTGGAGTCGCGTCAACAGAGTCGACAGATATCGATGAGTTGTTCTCTCAAGCGGATGAAGATATGTATCGTCAAAAGCGTCGTTATTATCAGACTCTTTCGACAGTCGGCAAATAGTCGGCTCTCACTGCTTTTTTCGACCATTAAAGCGAAACTGCTGTGGTGTGACATCAAACGTCGTCTTAAACGCTTTGATGTAAGATGAGTCATTCTGATAGCCGACTTGGTCAGCAATGCTTTGAATAGAGAGCTCTTCATCGAGTAAAGACAATGAGTAAATCAGGCGGATTTGTTGTCGCCACCGTTGGAATGATGTGTTGAATTCCTTTGAGAATAAACGCGACAAGGTTCGTTCTGATGCTCCGACTTTCTCTCCCCATTCCTTTAACGACAAATCCAACGTTGGTGTCTCTGTCAGCGCTTCAAATATAAGCTTCAAGCGTCTGTCTTCGGGTAACAACAACTGAAAGGTCTGAACATTGTCTTTCATGATCTGGTCGTGCAATACCGAGAGTAAGCGCGACACCTCGTCATCACTCACTAACCCTTCGCATTGTCTGCGGATCTCCTGTAATAGCTCATTTAAAAACGGCGTCAGTGTAATGGTTCGAACTTGAGGTTCATACTCTGTGCCGAAAGCTGGATTGAGATAGATGCCGACAAACGTCGTATGGCTTAAAGCGATAGATTCATGTTGAATACCCGCGGGTACAAACAAAGCAGAAGTATGAGGCACTAGATGCTGATAATGCTCGGTTTTCGTTTGTAATAGACCTTTGATTGGAAATATCACTTGATGCCACGTATGTTGGTGCATTGCATCGATATAGCCCTTGGGCATGTCGATGGTCTTCACTAATGCTGGTGATGCAGGATAGGCGACCATCATCTCATTTGAAGTCATTACTCCTGAGTGAGAATCTATTTGGCGGGTTAGCATGGTTAACTGTCCTTATGTCCCTATTCTGACGTGGCGTGACTAGGCTATCATGCTCGGCAATATGAATGAAGTCGATCATCAGTGTCGTATTATTTCATGCGGTTCAACAAGTATGTTTTCAGCAGGAAAGTTTCCAGTAAGAAGGAAGGGATATGAAGAAGTTAGGCGTAGTAAACAGTGTCTTGGCAGGTAAAACCGTAGCTTTTGCACATGGTGCAAACAGTGCTATTGATAAGCAGATTTTATCGGAGCGTCAGTATGCCACGGAGCTAGGTTTCACTAATGATGAGCAAGGCGACCCTCGCTTTCATGGTGGCATTCAAAAAGCCCTTCATATCTACCCAAGAGAGCACTACCCAATTTGGAAACAAGAACTGGGCGACAAAGCGATCTTCCAATCTGCAGGTGCATTCGGTGAGAACATTAGTTCATCTGGCATAACCGAAGAATCGATTTGCTTGAAAGATAAGATTCGCATTGGTTCAACATTGTTGGAAGTTTCACAGGGGCGTATGCCTTGTTGGAAGCTTAACGTACGATTCGAACAAAATGACATGGCGAGAAGGCTACAAGACACGCTTCGCACAGGGTGGTACTTCCGTGTATTAGAAGAAGGTGACATTGGTAAAGGCGACGAGATTACTCTGTGTGAAAGACCTTATCCAGATTGGTCGCTCGCTCGCATTATGGGCGCAGTTTTCACGGGAAGCTTAGATAAAGAACTGCTGAGTCAGATGACGGAATTGCCACTGGTTGAATCTTGGGGTGCACTCGTTGCTCGTCGCCTTGAAACTGGTGAAGTTGAAGATTGGGAAATGCGATTAGTTGGTCCAACAGTAGAATAAGCTCGGATGGTAAAAATAATAAAGCCCACTAATGGAAGTTAGTGGGCTTTGTGCTTAGGTCACTGATGTCTAAGTTTGCCTAACTCAATTAGAGCCAGAAACTCTTCAACGGCATCTCAGAGTCAAAGTGATGAGCGATCTGTGCTTGGAG
This sequence comes from Vibrio pomeroyi, assembly GCF_024347595.1. Lineage (NCBI taxonomy): Bacteria > Pseudomonadati > Pseudomonadota > Gammaproteobacteria > Vibrionales > Vibrionaceae > Vibrio > Vibrio pomeroyi. The sequence goes on from NZ_AP025506.1 coordinate 1,397,534, forward strand.
TAGCTCTGCAGTCGCAATAGCATCGGTTAGTGCGTGGTGAGGTGTGTAGTCGGGTAGGTGGTACCGACGACGGCTCTGACCTAGTCTTACAGACGCTGGCTTTTTACCTTTCAGTTTGTTCCACAATCCGCCCGCCAGTTTGTTCTGGATTTGAGACTCAATCTCTAATGTGTCGAGCACTGGAAATTCAATCCCTTCACCAAGTCGTACCTTCAGAGCGTTATCTAAGAAGTCACGTTCAATACGACGATAGTGAACGACTGGGATGTGTCCCGCCATTGATTCAAGAATTTCGTCTAACACTTCACTAAGATCTGGCGCATCAATAATGTCATTGTGAGTAATGCCATGAATCACCACGGACTCTTCTTCCAACTTCTGCTTTGGCCTCAGAGTCCAGTGTTTCGCTTGTCGCAAGTAGATGCGATTGAGCGTAAACGGCACTAGACCAATGGTAATGATGCCATCTTTGTTTGGGTTTAACCCCGTTGTTTCAAAGTCGACCGCCAAGAAGGTCACTTCTGAAATGGGTGTATCAGGTGCTGGAAGAGGTTGGCTATAAAAATGCTTTAAGCGTTCATCTCTCGCGCGCTCAAGCTTTTGAGCAAACTTAAATGGCCAGTCAACCGCAGGTGATCTAAATAGTTTGTTCATAGGCCCTACTTAAACTTGTTGCTAGCTTGGTAACGGAACTTAAGGAAGTTCTGCGCATTACTTAAAATCTGGAATGCATCCTTCAAGTTACGTCGTTCAAAGTCAGACAGGTTTTCCGGTTCGATGTTGTTATCGGGCTCGACATTGTTATCAACGTCGTGCGCTTGGTGACGAATTCGAACCAAGGAGATGAATTCCATGGCATCTTTCAGATCCTGCGCTCGACCTTTTGGAAGAATACCCGCGTCAATAATGTCATCTAAACGCTCAAAAGAGTTCTTCGAACGAGACGCGACAGCCAAAGAGTGAACACGAATCAGATCCGCCAGCGGTGCAGTCCCACGACGCTTAAGGTTGATCGAGTTGTTATGACGGCCATCTTTTTCCATCACGAAATCTTTGAAGAAGCCCAGTGGTGGAGTACGGTTGAGTGCGTTACGAGCAAGACAGGCCAAGAAGCGGTTGTTCTTACGTGCACGTCTTACAATGAAGCTGTTCAATTGCTCAGCCCATTTTAAGCGGCCATAGACACCATCTAAGTCGAAGAAGATAGAGGCATTCAGCAAGGCTTTCGGGTTTGGATCATCAATCCAATCGGCAAAGCACTCTTCCCACTGTCGACGTGTCATGCGCCAAGTTGGGTTGGTTGCCATGATGTCGCCAGTACAGTAAACATAACCACACTGGTCTAAGCCGTCACAAATGAACTTTGAAAGCTCTTCAAAGTACTTGCCGTGTTTTGCTTCGTCGTATGTGTCATCAAGAATGATGGCGTTATCTTGGTCGGTAACCAGTAGCTGCTCGTCACGTCCCATAGAACCTAACGCAAGGAAACAGTATGGAATTGGCGATTTACCTAACTTCTCTTCACCCAACTCGATAATACGCTGCTTAAAGCTACGACCAATTACCGACATTGCGGTACCCACCATGTGAGCATTGGCATCTTCATTAACCAAACGCACAAAGCTGTCTTTCACTTGCTCGGAAAGCACTTTCAGATCTTCGATACTTTGCTGTTGGAAGATACTACTTACCAGTAACAGCGAGTTTTGAGACTCATAACGCACGATGTCAGTCGCCTCGATAATACCGATTGGCTTCTTATCTTTAAGCACTGGTAAGTGGTGCACGTTATAGCGAAGCATAGTCATCATGGCTTCGTAAACATAAGCATTGTGGTCGAGTGAGATAACTTCTGGTGTCATTACGCTAGAGACTTCGTCCGACGGGTCGAGACCTTCAGCCAGTACACGAGTACATAAATCTCGGTCGGTGATGATGCCAATCACGGGTGTTGAGTCATCTTCATCATCTTCAACGATTTCTGGGTCAATGATCAGCAGGGAAGAGACATTATCTTCAGCCATCATGGTCGCGGCTTGTTGAATCGTGCGAGTTTTCTCGATCATCGGCGCTTCGCTGGTCAGCAGCGTTTTTACCTTGGATGTCGTGAGATCGTTGGCATCGTTATTACTCGAGTTTGCTTGACGAAGACGCGCGTTATCTTCTACTTCTACGAAATCTGCAAAGGAGTCGTAGTTGTCGTAGAGCTCTTGGAAAATTGGCTCAGGAATGCAGTAGAGCAGGGTATCTTCGGTCGCTTTTACTGGGAAACGAACCTTGTTGTTGGTCAGTAGACCCATTTGGCCGAATAAGTGGCCTTCATCCAGGCGGTTATAGAGCTCGCCTTTACGACGGTAGACTTCTACTTCGCCGCTTCGAACAATGTAGAGATCATGAATTTGGTCACCAAAGTGAATGATAGGTGTGTCTTGGCGGTAGTAAGAAATTTCCACGCTACTGGTCACTTTCGCCAACATCTCCTCAGGGAGTTCTGTGAAAGGGGGGTATTGTGCCAGAAAGTTTTGAATCTCTAATAACTCAGCATCCATAATGATCATCCATTAGTTTGTATGATTTCATGGTACAACATTTGATAATAATTTGCCGTCACAAATCAATCTGTGAGCTAAAACCTTTTTAAAGTCTTAGGGATAGACTAACCTTTCAATTAATGGAGTGACAGTTTAAGGATGATAGGAATGTCGAAGTGGAAGCTTAGTTTTGTATCTGCAGTTTTTATGTTTTCTCCAAGTTTGTGGGCAGCCACTGACGGTGTGGATATTCTTGATTATGACCATATATACGCAACCGCTCATTCGGGTAGTTTGAATGAAGATGCTGGTGGTAATAATAACGCCTCGTCGTTTGGTTTAGGGGTGAGTTACACCATGACGGATGATTGGTTGTTGCTCGGTGATTATAGCGCTCGCTTTATTCACCCTGATGAAAGCACGACTCGAATTGATACCTTAATGGCAGGGGCAGGATATCGTTACAGCATCAAGAAAGACTTAGATATAGTGGCTTCTTACTTGTTGGGTGTTACCAAAGGTGAGGTTGAGCTCAACGGCAGCAATGAAACCTTAGAATCGGATACTGAATTTGTCCAAGGCGTTAAAGCAGAGCTTAACTATGGTTTTGCAAAGCGTTGGATTGCCAATGGCAGCGTGCAGGTGAACCGCAGTGATTTGTTCGACGAAGAGATTTATCACCTAGGTTTGCGTTATCTCGTGACCAACAAATTTGCAATTGGCGGCTCTTACCAACATCGGGATGGTGAAGGTAAAATTCGTAGCGAACGAACCAACGAATTGGGTGTTGAGTTCTTCCTAGAGTACTAACTTAGTTAAACCTAATAGGTTATAGACAGGTACAAAAAAGCCAGCTTAATTGCTGGCTTTTGCATATCTATTGGTCTGCAAGTGCAGGTTTCTGGTTTGCAAATACAGGTAGAGCTTTACGGTTAAAGAACCGCAGCGATACCTTTACATAGAGGACCCATGTTTGACTTAGTCATACCTGCAACGCTGATGCGGCCAGAACCAACAATGTAGATAGCGAATTCATCTTTTAGACGAGTTACTTGCTCTTTGCTTAGGCCAGAGAAAGAGAACATGCCGTTTTGACGTTCGATGAATGTAAAGTCTGCATCAACACCTTCAGATTTCAGTGTTGTTACGAATAGCTCACGCATCTCTTGGATACGGTCACGCATCTCTGCTACTTCCGCTTCCCATTCAGCACGTAGATCAGCATCGCCAAGGATGTGAGTTACTACAGCACTACCGTGCGCTGGTGGGTTAGAGTAGATAGAGCGGATGATGCTCTTAACTTGAGAGAATGCTGTTGTTGCAACGTCTGCAGATTCAGCAACCAGTGTGAATGCACCAACACGCTCGTTGTACAAGCCGAAGTTCTTAGAGAATGAGCTCGCTACTAGGATTTCTTTGTTGTACTGAGCAAACACACGTAGGCCAGCAGCATCTTCTTCAACGCCTTTTGCAAAACCTTGGTAAGCAAAGTCGAATAGAGGAAGCAGTTTCTTTTCAGCAACAAGTTTAGCCAACACTTCCCACTCTTCAGCTGTTGGGTCGATACCTGTTGGGTTATGACAACAACCGTGAAGAAGAACGATGTCGCCTGCAGAAGCTTTCTCTAGGTCAGCAACCATGCCTGCGAAGTCTTTGTCTTTTGTTTCAGCGTTGTAGTAGCTGTATTGAGCCGTCTCGATACCTGCAGCAGCGAAAACGCCGTTATGGTTAGCCCAAGTTGGGTTACTGATCCAGATTTTCACGTCACCCAGTTGGCGTTTGATGAACTCACCCGCTACGCGAAGTGCACCTGTACCGCCTGGAGCTTGTGCTGTTTTAGCGCGTTGAGATGTTACGATCTCTGCATCTGAACCGAAAAGAAGTTTCTGAACCGCTAGACCGTATTCAGCTGTACCTTCAATCGTTAGGTAAGATTTGGTTTTTTCGTTTTCAAGAAGTGCAGCTTCTGCTTTCTTTACTGTTTTAAGTACTGGCGTTTGACCATCTTCATTTTTGTAGATGCCAACACCAAGGTTGATTTTCTCTGCACGAGAGTCTTTTTTAAACTCTTCAGTAAGGCCGAGGATAGGATCGGCGGGAGCAGCTAACACTTTTTCAAACATAATCTTCATCCATGTCAATTGAGAGGGGATAGTATCTATGGGTAGTTATACCTGTATGGAATTTTTAAGACAATACGAAGTGAACAGAAAGACCAAAAAAAATCCATTTCAATCAGATTTATTGACTAAAGAGGGTATTTGATAACAAAACACCCTACGGATTAACCTATAGGGTGCAAGAAGTTAGTGGTTTTTGAAAGGATTATGCGGGCTGAGCAACAAGGCTTTCTCGTTCGAGTTCACTTGCGATATTTTTGCCATCTTTATAGGTCGCGGCAATTGAAACAAACGCTTGTTCAACCGCTAGAAATGCGTCGACAACTTGCGGATCAAAATGCGTCCCATTGCCCTCTAAAATGATCTGTTTAGCTTGCTCATGAGTAAAGGCTGGCTTGTAGACTCGCTTCGAAATGAGTGCATCATAAACATCGGCTAATGCCATTAAACGACCCGATAGTGGAATATCTTCACCAGACAGCTGATTTGGGTAGCCACTGCCATTCCATTTCTCATGGTGAGTTAGGGAAATCTCTTTTGCCACTCTTAAGAAAGAGCTGCTCCCGAGTTGCTTCTCTGCAATAGATAAGGCTTCTGCGCCAATCGCTGGGTGACCTTTCATTATCTCAAACTCTTCGTAAGTCAATTTGCCCGGTTTCAACAGCACGCTATCAGGAACACCAACCTTACCGACATCATGCAATGGCGCAGACTTATAAAGCAGTTCGATATAGTTTGGAGTTAATAAGGCTGAATGGCTTTCAGACTTGCTAAGCTCCTGAGCGAGTACCTTAACGTATTCTTGAGTTCTGAGGATGTGCGCGCCTGTTTCATTATCTCTCGATTCAGCAAGCGCAGATAGGCTGACAATCGCAACGTCGCGTGTGGTTTTCACTTCGTTTTGCGCCGTCTCTAGGCTATCAAGCATGGTGTTGGTCATTGAGGCCATTGAACCAAGTTCGTTGTAACCGAAAATAGGTAAGCGAACACCTTGCTCGCCATTGGTTACTTTGTTCAATGCGCATTCTTGGCTAAGTAGAATACGTTTAATCAACTTGCTCCACAGTGTCATTATGGTAATCGCGTAGCCACCCAGTACCAGAGCCAGATAAATAAATTCCTTAATCACACTGATCTTGCCTGTGCCATCAAGCAAGCGATCTGGGTTGTGCTCGAGCCAGAAAATGTCTTTAACGGCAATCATTGTGAGCATGGTGGTGAGTGTGACTAAAAGCACCATCACCAAGCCAATCATCTGTTTTACTAGAGAGCTTCTTTCTCCAATCAATTGGAAATCAAACTGACCCGTCGCTTCCATCTTATCCATTTGATTGAGCTTGGCGCTTAATTGAAGAATCGTTCCAGTAAAGAAACCAAATAAGCTCATGCCGAACAGTACTTTCAAATTGCTATCAATGGTGAATTCGTAGCTTAGGTTGTAATAGAGCGCGAAAGGGACACTTGCAGTAAAAAACAGTAGGGTATCAAGCTGAGCAAACCGACCTTGTTTGACCAAAGTGTGCTGTGCTAATAGGTAATGACGGACCAGCCAAAGTAAGACGAAGACAATACTAACTTGAGTGAAAATCTCTAACGTCGTTAAGCTTTCGAGCATAGGGCATACCCGACTGCCATAAGTCCCAAATAGCACGCCTGCAATGAGATATAACTTAGTCGTTAGTGATTGATTGTAGTTCGAATTATCCATCAATAAGCCTTTATTCTCAGGTTCAAAAATTTGTTTTTTAGATCTACATAACTTGTAAAGATGCATGCAATTTTATAGATCTATACAATTTTACTGATTCACGATTTGTTGAATTACATGCAATTTGTATAACTGACGTGAATAAGACCGGAAATTCTATCGATAGCTTTCGTGGATTGATACAAGAAAGTGGTTGGTGTTGGGTTTTTGTTAGCTAGGTGGGGATTATTACAGCGTTATTATGAAGAGGTTTGAATAGCCTCGGTTGAGATACGAGGCTATTCCGTCGATGTGCTTACTGAAATCGCGAGTAGTTAACCTTGCGAAAGCCAGTACACCGAATCACTTTTTCAGATTAATTTCAGCTTCAATTGAGCCAGTTTCAATCTCAGGGTGCGATGCCAGTTTGTCAGCTGCCCATTGGTTAATGTGTTTTAGAATTGCAGACACCGCGTGCTTTTCTGTTGGTGCTTGGTCTTGGTCTACATCGAGTTTCTGTTTTGGATGTGAGCCCGTTGCGTCTTCCGCAATGTGTAGCCAGTCTGGATGCCAGTAGTATGGTTGGCCGCTCGGTGTTGTCCAACTATGAACACCGTTTGACTCTCCTTTATAACTTAATTGGTCTGCTTCTATTTTTTTCATTGTTATCTCGCATGTTTTTGGATTACATCAAATTATTGAGGCAGAAAGCCAACTTAGCTCCTGCCTTGGGTACAAACTTAGCAAAGCTTACAAAGTTATCTGTGAACCAATTCACACAATTATAGAAATTAGGTGCAATCATATGGATAGCAGCAATAGTTGATGGCGTTAGTGATAAAATCTCCGGCCAACAAAATTTCTCTAGGTAGTACAATTAGATGGCGCGTTATGAAGAGCTTGCAAAGGATATTCGAACTCAGATCGCTAATAACACATGGCGTTCAGGAGAGAAGATCCCTTCTGTGCGCATGAGTTGTCGCAATTACAACGTCAGCAATAGTACTGTCTTACAAGCCTACCAACTGCTTGAAAGCGAAGGTTGGATCATCGCTAAACCTCAGTCGGGTTATTTCGTGGCCCCAAGAGTGGATGGTGTTGATTACGATCTGCCATCAGCTCCCGAAAAGAAAGCCATCAACGATCGCTTATTCGATTTCTTGAAATCTAGTTCTGCTGAGGGTGTGATTCCTTTTGGCTCGGCATTCCCAGATCCAGATTTGTTCCCTTTACCGACTTTGACTCGTAATCTAGCCAGTGCAGGCAGGAAGATGACTGGTGCCAGTGTGATTAACAATCTGCCACCTGGAAGTGAGTCTTTAAGAAGGCAGATAGCACAGCGTTATCTACAACAAGGAATTACGGTTAATCATCAAGACATCGTGATTACGTCAGGTGCGATGGAAGCGCTCAACTTGAGTCTACAAACTGTCACTAAATCTGGTGACAATGTGGTGATTGAGTCACCTGCGTTCTACGGAGCTTTGCAGGCTGTTGAGAGGTTAGGACTAAACCCTATTGAAGTGGATGTTTGTCCTATTAACGGACTGAACATCGAACAGTTTGAAAATGTCTTAAAAACACAAGACGTGAAAGCGTGTTGGCTAATGACGACCTTTCAAAACCCGACTGGAACCAGCCTTACTGAAGAAGCAAAGCGCCGCATCGTGGAGATTGGTGAGCAATACAATACCTGCATTATTGAAGATGACGTGTATGGCGATCTTTATTACGAAGGACATAAACCTAAGCCATTAAAGGCCTTTGATAAAACTGATTCTGTTTTACTTTGTGGATCTTATTCAAAAAGCCTTTGCCCCGGTTATCGTGTCGGTTGGGTGGTTAACACACGCTTCAACGATGCCATTCAAAAGCTTCAACTTCTTTCTACGCTATCAAGCAGTGCGCCTGTCCAGCTCGGGGTTGCCCACTTTCTCACTCATGAAAGCTACGATAATCACCTTCGTAAACTGCGTAAAAACCTGTTGCTCAGAAAAGAGCGCTTTATTGGCGTACTCAAACAGTACTTCCCGCATTCCATCGAGATTGAAGAGCCTGCTGGTGGATACTTCGTTTGGGTTCGTTTCTCTGAAAAATTCGACAGTCATCAATTCCATCAATTAGCTATTGCCCAAGGCATCAGTGTCGCGTCAGGAGATTTGTTTAGTGAGCAGGGCAGGGTAGACAACGCGATTCGGTTGAACTTCTCTTACGAGCTTACCGAAGAGAAAGAGCAAGCCCTGATCTTACTAGGCAAGCTTGCACATCAACTTACGCACTCGTAAAACCTTAAGTCGCTCATAAAACAGAAAATGATTGCAACTGTACGGGTTGTTTGTGGCGTAACTGTACGCCTTATAGAGCAGAGAGTTGTGATTCAATGACGGTAGACTAAATATTGGAGATACCGTTATGTTGAAAATGACCATGGGAAACGAAGTTAAGCTAATCATCGTTGCTATTGTGTGTGCTCTTCTGCTTATCCTCGGCCACGTACTACTCGCAAAAGCTTTCGCTGATATGGCTTGGGCAGAATACACAACCGCAGCAATCCCATTCGTTATGATGGCAATTTGCGGTCTCGCGATAAAGTACGCTAGCGCTCAAGATGTTGATTGAGCTTTGTTATATCGACTAAGCACTGAAATGCCAATTAAGCACTGAATAGCTAGTTTTTGTCAGCGTTATACCGTTAGCCTTAATCGTTTAATTTATCCCGAATATAAAAAAACCTCCGCAAGTGCGGAGGTTTTTATTTGTTCTTAACTTTTAATTTCGATTACGTATCGAATTAGAAGTTTGCAGAGCGTGGTGTACGTGGGAACGGGATAACGTCACGAACGTTGCCCATACCAGTTACGTAAGATACTAGACGCTCGAAGCCAAGACCGAAGCCTGCGTGTGGCACTGTGCCGTATTTACGTAGGTCGCGGTACCAGCTCATGTGCTCAGGGTCGATACCCATAGCAACCATGCGCTCGTCTAGAATGTCTAGACGCTCTTCACGTTGTGCACCACCGATGATTTCACCGATGCCTGGTGCAAGTACGTCCATAGCTGCAACTGTTTTGCCGTCGTCGTTTAAGCGCATGTAGAAAGCTTTGATGTCTTTCGGGTAGTTCTTAACGATAACAGGAGCTTTAAAGTGCTCTTCAGCTAGGTAACGTTCATGCTCAGAAGACATGTCGATACCCCACTCAACGTCAAACTCAAATTTCTTACCAGAGTCTAGTAGGATTTGGATTGCGTCTGTGTAGTCAACTTGTGCGAAATCAGCGTCTACGAATTGCTCTAGACGAGTGATTGCTTGCTTGTCGATGCGAGAAGCGAAGAACTCAAGATCATCGCGGCGCTCTTCAAGAACAGCTGCGAAAACGTACTTAAGCATGTCTTCAGCCAGTTTCGCTACATCGTTAAGGTCTGCAAACGCAACTTCAGGCTCAACCATCCAGAACTCAGCTAGGTGGCGGCTTGTGTTTGAGTTTTCAGCACGGAACGTAGGACCGAACGTGTAAACTTTGCTTAGTGCACAAGCGTAAGCTTCAGCATTAAGTTGGCCAGATACTGTTAGGAAAGTTTCTTTACCGAAGAAATCTTCGTTGAAATCAACTTTGCCTTCGTCAGTGCGAGGTAGGTTTTCCATATCTAGCGTAGATACGCGGAACATTTCACCTGCGCCTTCAGCATCAGAAGCAGTAATAAGTGGAGCCGAAGTCCAGAAGAAACCTTGCTCGTGGTAGAAACGGTGAATCGCTTGCGATAGACAGTTACGTACACGTGCTACTGCGCCGATCACGTTAGTACGTGGACGTAGGTGAGCAACTTCACGAAGGTATTCGATAGAGTGACGTGTCTTAGCCATTGGGTAAGTGTCAGCATCTTCAACCCAGCCAACAACTTTAACGTCAGTTGCTGCTAGTTCGAAATCTTGACCTTTTGCAGGAGACTCAACAATCTTGCCAGTTACTTCAACAGAGCAGCCAGTGGTTAGCTTTAGTACTTCGTTTTCGTAATTATTAAGATTATTAGGGACCACGGCCTGAATCGGGTCGAAACAAGAGCCGTCATAAATGGCAAGGAAAGAGATTCCAGCTTTGGAATCACGACGTGAACGGATCCAGCCGCGAACAGTTACTTCACTGTCTACCGCTAGCTTGCCGCCAAGTACGTCTGTTACAGGCGCGTAAGTCATGTTGGTTTCATTCTCCATTGAGGGACAAATTCAACACAATGTTTGCAACCGATTGTTTATAGTTCGCTAAATTCTGAACAAAAAACAGTCGAAACATTGGGTTGTATAAACTTTTTAAATCAATGGAACATATTACCTGTCATACAGAGAGCTTCAACCTTTATTCTTGCTTGTGGAAAGAAATATTTCGAATCAAAGCAAGAAAAATCATTGAGGGTTGGTTTTTTGTTCAATCTCACGAGGCGCTATTTTGGAAAACAGGGACTAGATATCAATATCCAGAGTACTAAAGCAAGAGAATAAGCAATGAATCAAGAGCTTATCAACGGGGAATCAATGCTGACTAATCAACATTGAGCCACACTGGTGAATTGATGCACAATCGCAATCTTTGTTTTCGATAATGACTGTGTGATTGGGCTCAGACTCACTCTATATTGGCGCGGCTTTAGCCCATTTTGTTTAAGCTCACTCTCTTTGAACTGAACCAATTGAGCGGCGAAGTCGATTTCCCATCACTGAGCTGGCTATCAGCTTATTTAGAAACTCAATGAACAACCTACTAGAGGAGTTTAATATTCACGTGTTAATTACGCCGCCTTAACCCCTGCATTCTCTCTACACCCGCACTTTTCGAGCGCTCGCTCATTCATGAAAAACAGTCGATCAAATTATGTCTGAACAAGGCAGGACTGGCTGTACAAGTAAAAGAGAATTACATGCTTAATTATTTAAAAAAACACTGGTTATCTAACGTTAAAGGAGATTCATTATCTGGGATTGTGGTTGCACTCGCATTGATCCCTGAAGCCATCGCATTTTCCATTATTGCAGGCGTCGACCCTAAGGTTGGCTTGTATGCTTCATTCTGTATTTGTGTGGTTACCGCCTTAGTTGGTAGTCGCCCGGGAATGATATCCGGAGCAACAGGCGCAATGGCGCTGCTTATGGTTACCTTGGTGAAGGACTACGGACTCGAATATCTGCTCGCCGCTTCATTCTTAGCTGGTCTTATTCAAATCGCAGCGGGCTATTTAAAGCTGGGCAACTTAATGAACTTTGTTTCAAAATCGGTGATCACTGGTTTTGTTAACGCACTCGCTATTCTTATCTTTTTGGCTCAGCTCCCCGAGTTAATTAACGTACCTTCGAGTGTTTACCTATTAGTTGTTCTCGGCTTAGCCATTATTTATCTGCTTCCTTATCTTCCTAAATATGGCCGTGCGATACCTTCACCTCTGGTCGCGATTGTTGTGCTTACTATCATCAGCTTGATGCTTGGTTTAGATGTTAGAACGATTGGTGACATGGGGAAACTCCCAGATTCAATGCCTGTGTTTTTAATCCCGAACATCCCATTCACGCTTGAGACATTCGAAATCATACTGCCTTACTCCATTGCTCTTTCTGTTGTTGGTATTCTGGAGTCTTTGATGACAGCAACGATTGTCGATGACCTGACTGATACGGAAAGCAACAAGAACAACGAATGTAAAGGGCAGGGCGTAGCCAATATTGTGGCTTCACTGTTTGGTGGTATGGCTGGCTGTGCCATGATCGGCCAATCGATCATCAACATCAAATCTGGTGGGTTAACCCGACTATCAAGCATGATCGCTGGTGTTGTTTTGCTGCTGATGGTGGTGTTTGCGTCTGACTGGTTGAGATTGATACCAATGGCGGCGTTAGTGTCTGTGATGATTATGGTTTCAATCGGCACGTTCTCTTGGCGTTCTATTGTTGAACTTAAGGATCACACGCTTCCTACCAATGTGACGATGTTAGCGACGGTGGTTGTGGTGGTGTTTACACATAACCTAGCGATAGGTGTTGCGGTGGGCGTGGTTCTGTCTGCGTTATTTTATGCGCATGCCAGCAAATCGATGGTCTTTATTTCTGATGAAGTGGTCACTAATAAGCTGCACACTATTCACCGAGTGAAAGGTCATGTGTTCTTTGCCTCTTCTGATGCGTTTGTCGACTTATTTGATTACGACAATGCAACGTCGCTGGTGACGATCGATATTACCGATGCGTCTTTCCTCGATAACACGTCGGTTGAAGCGCTCGACAAGGTGGTGTTCAAGTTCCGTAAGAAGGGGGCTTATGTAGAAGTCTCTGGAATGGATACTGTGAGTGCGAACCTCATCTTCAAACATGCGATGTATCATAAGCATAAAGACTTAACGGCGGTTTCAATTACGCACTAGTCACTGTTTGGTTTGAGTCCGATCTCGAACTCTCAGCAAAGACAGCTAAAGAACACAAAGCGCTCATGAAGGAGCGCTTTTTTGTTGGTTGGCAGTAACGTAACTCTATCGACTTAAGATTTGATGTTGGTCTTTGAGCTCTGTTTTGAATTCGGCTTTGACTGAGACAAGGTGAATTGATTAATCAGCGATTCAAGATGATCAGACAGCTCTTCTAGGTCATTGCTGATGTCACGGGTTTCAGCCGCAGATTGCGATGTGTTATTAGCGTGAGAAGTGATGGTTTCGACTTTCTGCTGAACATCTTTAGTAGCCTGTGTGGTGGATTGGGTCTGCTGTTGAATGTTCTGCGCATGTGCCAACACTTGCTTCATCTCTTCTACCACACCATTCATTTCAACAGACAGAGCATCGATATCGCTTGAGCTTTGATGTGCTTGTTCGCAAACATGGTCAGCAGAGGTCAACGACTCTTCACTGCCTTGCTGGAACTGATGGATAATTGATTCAATACTGCCTGTTGCTTCTGCTGTGCGTGATGCGAGATGACGGACTTCATCAGCAACGACGGCAAAACCACGACCTTGCTCACCAGCACGCGCGGCTTCAATGGCTGCATTGAGTGCCAGCAGGTTGGTTTGATCGGCAATGCCACGAATCACGCTCAATATTGAAGAGACTTCTCCGGTTTGCTCATTGAGTGTTTGTATCTTGTGCTTCACTTCTTCAATGCTGGTCACTAGGTTCTTTATTTCACTGCTTGCATCGTGCGCTTGGTTAGCACTTTTGCACGCCACATCGGCGGTGTGGTTGATGAGCTCTGATGCGGTTAACGTCGCTTGTTCTACATTAACCTGTTGAGATTGTATCCCTTCAACATTGTTTTGTACTTCCGCGGTTTCATGTTGCTGATCGCTCGCTGCTTGTTCCGTAATTTGTGCAACGCTGGTCAGTTGGTTGGCAGACGCATTCAGTTTGTGCGAAGTATCTTGTACCTTCTCTAAACTGTCAGAAACCGTGCCCATAAAAGAGTTGATGGAGTTGGCGAGCGTACCAATCTCATCTTTGCTTTGCGCTGGTAAACGGGTCGATAGGTTCTTGTCGCTGCTAACTTGCGTCATAAAACGAGAAGTCTGTTGAAGAGGGCGAACAATGATCTTACGAATCAGCCCCATCGTCAGTACAAAACCCGCAAAGGAGATCACCGCCATAATGCCAATCGCAGCCATGGTTTGAGTGTTAATCAACGAATTAACGTGGCTAAGGTTGTACTCCAAGCGAATAGCACCTAACACTTCACCTTCTGGTGCCATGTGGCATGCTACGCAGTTGGTGCCACGATAATTTTCGCTCGACCTCATAGGCAAGGCAATCACTAAGCCTTTGCCCCAATCAGCAGAGAATGGCTCGATCACGGTTTCACCAGCTAGCGCGCGCTTATCAATATCATCAACGGGTGTTTGGTTGTCATTACCTGGGCCGTAGAGTTTGCTCACAGCATCGGCGCGTAATACACGAACGTCTTCAATACCTTCTTGTGCCAATGCTTTCTGACGCAGGGTTTCTTTCTGTGCCATGGTGCCAGTCAGCATCATCATATTGAGACTATCGAAATAGTTACTCGCTTTATCGTGTAGCTGTTCACTCAGCACTGAATTAACAAGTTGTTTTTGCTGTGAATATTGAAAATAGGTCGATATCGCGAGCAAAAAAGTGAACACGATGGCGAGGGCCACTAGGATTTTAAAGGTGATTGTTGAGCGCATAAGGTGTTTGTTTTTATTAATTATAATGACGCGCATACTTTACGTGTAATAGACCCTACCCCCTATGGGGTATAGTGAATTGTGTGACCACACTCCGGTTGTGGTTATGTTTCTGTGATGTAGCGAGTTTGTGTTGTAATTGATTCTGTATTTGAGGTTCAAATAAGCTCGCGTCTACTTTTGGTCTATTGCTAGGGTATTGACAGCTAATCGTTTCGGTAAGAATGCCACTTTTACGGCTGTTATATGATTTTGAACGTTCTTTGTACAGGCATTGTGGTTAATGGTGTTGGTGAATTTATCGTTCTGATTTTTATCAGTAATGATTATTGTTTTATGTGGTTTGGTGGTTGATTTGTATCCAAACTGCTGTTTTGTTCAATTTAATAGCAAAAAGTGTGGCTATAGCGTTGTGTTTCGAGTCTCATTCGATAAGATGAAACGACCTCTAATGCTAGAGGTAGGGCAGCAACGGATACGCTGCTTCAAATACTATGGAATGTGACTCAATTATTGGACACATACATGAAATTCAAGATTACATCGCCGATTATTGAACCTACGGAAGGTTCACCACATCAGTTAACGCTTACTCACGCTTCTCGTTTTACCTCTCTTAAGACAAGCTCCCCTTTGAACGCCCTGTTCGACAACGTCTCTGCACGCTTCTTTACCGCTTATCGCTCCTATTGTTATTCGTTTTATAACTTTATTTCTATCTGAACTCCTTTGTCATCCGCTTGATGTACGAAGACTCACACCTATAAAAACTAAACAAATAAGTTAAAAATAATGAATATTAAAATGATGGGTAGCTCCCTAATTATCGCTGGTACCGCTCTCGGTGCTGGTATGCTCGCGATCCCAATGGTTTTAGCTCAATTCGGATTGCTTTACGGCACGTTGCTTATGGTTCTGATCTGTTTCGGTACCACTTATGCAGCTCTATTACTTCTAGAAGCGACCATCAAAGCCGGTGGCGGTCTAGGGTTGAACTCTATTGCTCGAAAAACCTTGGGCAAACAAGGCCAGTTGCTTACCAACGGTTTGCTTTACGCGTTATTGATTTGCCTATTAATGGCTTACATTTTGGGCGCGGGTGACTTGCTGAGTAAGTTACTGTCTAACTTCGGTGTAGACATTACCGCAACGTCTAGCCAAATCACGTTCACCTTGCTTGCCGGTGCCGTTGTTGCAAGTGGTACAGGTGTGATTGATAAACTGAACCGTGCATTGTTCTTCGTGATGCTAGCAAGCTTGTTTGCAACCATGGCGTTTTTGGCACCAAGCATGACGCAAGAGAACTTGATGCAGGTAACCAGCCACAATCACGTTGATCTGATCAAAACCAGCGCAATTCTGTTCACCAGCTTTGGCTTTATGGTTGTGATTCCAACCTTGGTGTCTTACAACCACGAAGCGACAGATAAACAGTTACGTAACATGGTGATTGTTGGTTCTCTGATTCCGTTGGTGTGTTACTTATGCTGGCTGTTTGCGGTAGTCGGTAACCTGAGTGAAGAGCAATTCCGTAGCTTTAAGAATGTTTCTGATTTGATGGCGGCGTTTGAGGCTCAATCTCCTTGGGTGGGTAACGTGCTTTCTACCTTCACAGGTTTGGCGTTGTTGACTTCTTTCTTTGGTGTGGCGATGGCTCTGTTCAACCAGAATAAAGATATGTTCAACCAAAACACAGCAGTGACTTACTGCATTAGCTTCATCTTGCCGCTAGCGGGTTCACTGCTTGCGGCAGACAAGTTCCTACAAGTGTTGAACTACGCAGGTATCATCTTAGTGTTCTTAGCTGTATTTGTTCCTCTGGTGATGGTTCATAAGCAACGCTTTATGAAAGTAGCTGAAGACAGATATAGCGCAGAAGGTGGCAAGCCGATGATGCTTTTCTCATTGTTGTTTGGTTGCTTCTTGCTTATCTCGCAAGTGATTTAACAAAACAATTTCTTCGGTTGAATAATTAGGGCGTGTTGACCTTTTGTGGTTAAATTTTGTTCGAGATAAAAGCGTTTTAATCGCGGCGAGGGGGAAGTAGCCTAGTCACTCTAAGCAAATCCCCCTCAACAAAGAGTAAAACGCTTTTTGCGGGGGCGCCCAGCTCGAACCCTTCGGGCAGCGTTTGCTGGTCATTTCTACTACGTTATCGGCTTCTCATGTAGGTTAGCTACACATCAAAGCCTCTGCCTTGTATAAATACCCAGCAACTCGCTGCAAAAATCAGCTCGAAAGATCAACACGCCCTAGTCACCAAGCTTTAGCTCCAAAAGCTTCAGATACAAAAAAAGGAACGCCGTGGCGTTCCTTTTTTATTATCGGTTTATTAATTCAGAATGATTAACAAACAACCTTAACAGCCAAACCACCTTGAGAAGTCTCACGGTATTTAGCATTCATGTCTTTACCTGTTTCTAGCATCGTTTCGATAACTTTATCTAGAGAAACAGTAGGAGCAGAAGAACGACGAAGTGCCATACGAGCAGAGTTGATTGCTTTAACAGCAGCAATACCGTTACGCTCGATACATGGTACTTGTACTTGGCCTGCAACTGGGTCACATGTAAGACCTAGGTTGTGTTCCATGCCAATTTCCGCAGCCATGCAAACTTGCTCTGGGCTACCACCCATAAGCTCAGCAAGACCAGCAGCAGCCATAGAACATGCCACACCAACTTCACCTTGACAGCCAACTTCAGCACCAGAGATAGAAGCGTTACGCTTGTAAAGACCACCGATCGCGCCAGAGGCTGCGAAGTAACGAGTGTAGTCTTTCTCTGTCACTGTTTGGATGAACTTATCGTAGTAAGCCAGTACTGCAGGGATGATGCCACATGCGCCGTTTGTTGGAGCCGTTACTACACGACCGCCCGCAGCGTTTTCTTCGTTTACTGCGAAAGCAAACATGTTCACCCAGTCAACAACCGTCATTGGATCGTTCGTTGTTTTTTCTGAAGTGATTAGCTGTTGACGAAGTGCTGCAGCACGACGAGGTACACGCAGTGGACCAGGCAGGATACCTTCAGTATTCATACCGCGATCCATACACTCACGCATCGTTTTCCAGATGTTTGCGAAGTAAGTACGAGACTCTTCGTCTGAGTGGAAAGCCGCTTGGTTTTTCATAACCAGTGTACTGATAGAAAGACCGCTTTCTTTACACTGATTAACCAGCTCTTCAGCTGTTGTAAATTCGTAAGGTGCTTTGATTGGGTTTTCTTCTTCTTTGCCGAAGTTCTCTTCGTCAACGATGAAACCGCCACCAATTGAGTAGTAAGTTTTTGAGTATGCTACTTCGTCGTCAACCCAAGCGTGAATGCTCATGCCATTCTCGTGTAGAGAAAGGTTGCTAGTATGGAAGTTCATACCGCCATCGCGTGGGAACGATACTGTATGACAGTGCATGCCAACAGGAAGGCGTTCAGTTTCTTCTACGCGAGCAATGAAGCCAGCGATAGAATCGATATCAACACGCTCAGGAGTATTGCCAGCAAGACCCATGATGATTGCGATATCTGTGTGGTGACCTTTCCCTGTCAGTGATAGTGATCCATATACGTCCACGGTGATTTTAGTGATGTCGCGCAATTTTCCCATTGAACGTAGGTCATCAATAAATTCTTTACCCGCTTTCATTGGTCCAACTGTGTGTGAGCTCGATGGACCAACACCGATTTTATAGATATCAAATACACTAATCATAGCGATTACCTCAAAAAGAGAGCCTCCCAAGGGGAGTAGGGAGGCTCATTTATTATCATTATATTTTGTGTCTAATCTCGCGATATAAGATGAAAGCCATCTTATAAAAAGTGCTTAAGATTAAAGAGCGCCGTAGATTACAGAACTAATAGCCGCTAGACCACATAAAGCTGTAAAGATTTGTACAGGTGCTGAAGTTTTGTACTTAGCCATTGCTGGTACTTTTTGCATCGCGAATACAGGCATTAGGAACAGGATAGCTGCAATCATTGGAGCACCCATTGTTTCAATCATACCTAGGATGCTTGGGTTAACTACCGCAACAATCCAAGTTGTAACAACGATGAACGCTAGAGATGCTTTTTCGATAGTGCTTACTGAAGAACCAGAGCGAGACTTGATTAGACCAACAAGACCTTCGTGAGCACCTAGGAAGTGACCGAAGTAGCTTGAAGTAATCGCTGCGAACGCTACTAGAGGACCCATGTAAGAGATAAGTGGAGACTCATGTACGTTTGCTAGGTAAGAAAGAACAGAGATGTTCTGTGCTTGTGCTGTTGCTAGTTGCTCTGGAGATAGAGAAAGAACTACAGAGAATACGAAGAACATTACAAAACCCATCAGCATCATTGCTGCGCCGCCAGTGATAGCGTCAGTTTTCTTAACTGCGTTTTCACCGTATACACGACGTTGCTCTTTAGAGAACTGTGAAATGATTGGGCTGTGGTTGAAAGAGAACACGATGATTGGAATTGCAAGCCAGATAATAGAAGGCATTGTTGACCATTCTGGGCTAACTTCCATCATTGAAGTGTTCCAGTCAGGAACTAGGTAGAAAGACAGTGCTAGTAGGATGAATACTAGTGGGTAAACCATCGCTGACGTTGCTTTAAGCATCAGCTCTTTACCGAATACAACACCCGCTGTCATAGCAAGGATAAGCGCACCAGAAAGAAGAGGACGTGGAATAGATTCCATACCCATTTGGTTTACTAGGAAAGAATCAACTGTGTTTGTGATACCAACACCGTAGATAAGAACGATTGGGTAGATAGCGAAGAAGTAAGCGAAAGTAATAATGTTTGCGCCAGTCTTACCGAAGTGTTCTTCAACTGTGTCTGTAATATCTGCTTCAGGGTTTTTAGCTGACAGTACGAAACGAGCTAGAGATTTGTGTGCGAACCAAGTCATTGGTGCCGCGATTAGAGCTAGGATAACTAATGGCCAAAAACCACCCGCACCTGCTTTGATTGGAAGAAATAGTACGCCAGCACCAACTGCTGTACCGAATAGTGATAAACACCAGGTAAAATCTTTATAGTTAAACTTGCTTGAATCTTTAACGGCATTTGCCGAAGAAGTTGTTGTGTTCATGTTAAATTACTCATTTTTTGGGAACAGGAAATAAGTCGGGGCTAATTCTGCAGAATTTTCGTCTGCAAAAAATAGATCTAAATCATGTAATGAAACGGCGTGTCACATGATATGCGAAAAACGGATTTTTGATCACGAAAATAGCGTGCCACAGGTGATTTATGTTTATGCTTGGTATTAGTTTTTTTTATGCGAAAGGGCGGGTTGTATAGATCTATAACAGGTAAACGTTTGCGTAAAATTGCATTAATAATTCTGTTCCATACAAAGCTTGCGATTTGTTAACAGAGATTAAACAAAACGTAGTTGCTATGTAATTCGTTGCACTACATGTTGCTGCAGTGACTGAATGATTTGAGCCGTAACGCCCCAAATTAGGTGCTCTTGGAAGGGCATGGCAAAAACGCGATGCTTGATTTGTTTAAAGTTGACCATGTGGCTGTGCAATTTCGCTTGGTCTAAAACATAAGTGGCAGGAACCTCAAAAATGGAGGCTACTTCGTTCTCATCGATGATGGGGTTATAGTCAGGATCAACTAATGCGACAATCGGCGTAACAGAAAATTTACTAATGGTACTCAAGGCGGGTAATTGCCCAACAATTTTAACCTGATCCGATCGAATCCCCACCTCTTCGTGCAGTTCTCTTAGTGCCGTAAATTGCATAGATGGGTCGGAAAGCTCATGTTTGCCACCCGGAAAACTGACTTGGCCAGGGTGGTGCTTAAGATGTGCTGCTCTTTTAGTAAAAATGACATGTAAACCATCCTCTCTTTCAACTAAACCGACAACGACTGCTGCCTTACGAAGCTCTTCTCCGCTGATGTGAGAAACACGCTCGACAGACTCAGGGTGGTAGCCAACGGCTGGGTTAAGTTGAAACTGTTGAAGGAAGTTATCTCGGTTCATATCATGCCAATATATTGATTATTATGCCTTTAAGTATAGGCATAACCCGTAAGCTAACGCCAACCTTGGTGTAAATTGGGTCTAATTAGTTAACAAAGCGGGTCTGTTTGAGTATAAAACCTGTCTACCTTATAAGTTAACCGCTTATGAATCGGGCTTTTGTTTCAAATTCTCACTTTTTGCTATATTCAATATGGGCATATGAGTAGGTAACCGTTATCAATGTCATAAAATTGAGCAATAAAACGCATCTTTTTTGATTAAGAATTTGATAACAACAACTTAGTGGCTCATTCTAAAAAGAAATAGATCAAAAGGTATGAAATGAAAGGAATCATATTCACCGAATTCTTAGAGCTTGTTGAAGATAAGTTCGGTTTAGAGCTTTTGGAAGAAGTTTTAGAAATGTCGGAAGATGAAGGGATCTATACATCGGTTGGTAGTTACGACCACAAAGATCTCGTTAAACTCATCATTAACCTCAGTAAAAAAACAGATATTGATGCGGCCAGCCTCCAGCGTGTGTTTGGACAGTCAGTATTTAAGAACTTACTGGCCTCTTTACCGAATAAAGCGAGCCTTGCTCATAGCAATACCACCTTCCAATTTATTCAGCACGTAGAGCGCTATATTCACGTAGAAGTGAAGAAGCTCTATCCAGACGCTGAGCCACCAGAATTTAGCTTTATCACCACAACAGAAGCACAGCTTGTTTTTGACTACAAAAGCGCAAGATGTATGTCTCATGTTTGTTTAGGGCTTATCGAAGGGTGCGCTGAATACCACGGTGAATCTATTGCGGTGGAGATGACGCCACAAAATGATGACCAGAGCGTGGTTAGGTTTAATCTCAAAGTAGAAAAGTGATATGGATCCGGCCTCAGCCCTAGAGAAAAAACTTAAACGCCAAATTGCTGCGCGAAAAGCAGCAGAAGCTTTGTTGGAACAAAAGAGCCTTGAACTTTTTGAGGCCAACCAACAACTCGAGCTTGCACTGCGTCAGTTAGAGAAGCGTTCCAATGCAAACATACGTCGCATTGAATTCCAAGAACAAATCGACAACCTGTTGATTGATTTCGGACGCGCTTTTCTGAGTAATGATCTTGATGACGTCATGTTGTCACAATTGACGACAAGTGTGACCAACAGTTATCTGATTGAAGCCAGTCGTTTGATTTTGCCTCCCAAGCTGCTCCCTCAATTACACACTTATGACTATGGTGATGAAACCGTCGAGGTGATAGAGCAAGATATTCAAGAGCCTCATTGGCAAGGCAACCACCTTACCGTGCCATTAGAGGTTGAAAAGGTCATAGTCGGCGCGTTAATTGTGAAGGTCAGGGTGTTAGACCAAGATTTCGAATTCATCCAAAGCCAACTGTTGTTAGTTACCGACCTTATTTGTAGTGCCTTAACCCACCAGCTTGCTATCAATCGAAACATTGAATCACGTAAACGAGCAGAAGAATCTGAAAGAGCAACGCGTGACTTTGTCGCAATGATCAACCACGAATTAAGAACCCCGCTTAATGGCCTACTAGGTAGTGCCGAATTGATCAGCGATACCGAACTGAATAGCTCTCAACGTGAAATAGTGAACAACTTAAGTCAATCTGGAGAGTTTCTCAGAACCATCATTAATGACCTATTGGATTACAGTAAAATCAACGCGGGAATGTTGGAGTTAATACCGAAGAAGTTCGCGCTTCATGATTTGAGAAATACTATCGATAGTATCTTTACCAATCGAGCACTTGAAAAGCAGCTTAAGTTTGATGTTGATGTAGACAAAGGTGTACCGAGCCATTTCTATGGTGACTTAGAGCGTATTACTCAACTGTTCGTAAACTTGATTGGAAACGCCATCAAGTTCACGGATAAAGGACATGTGAGCGTTGAGATTAAATGGTTGAGAGACCAATTTATTTTTTCCGTAGAGGACACTGGAGTTGGGATCGCTCAATCCTCTCATAAGACACTGTTTGAACCTTTTACTCAGGCGGATAATTCAAGTAGTCGAAACTACGAAGGGACTGGGCTTGGTCTCGCCATCTGTCGTAAGCTAGTAGGTTTGATGCACGGTGATATTAGCGTGACCAGTGTTGTTGGCTCAGGCACGACTTTTACCATCTCGATTCCTCTTCAAGTGGTCGATATGCCAACAGAGAGCGACCAAGTATCGAAAGGCTTTGAATCTGAGGGAGAGCTGTCTCTACTGAAAGTGCTGGTGGTCGATGATATTAAGATGAACCAGATAATCATCCAACAGATGCTGCGTAAACATGAAATAGAGCCCGCGATAGCTAGTAATGGTATAGAGGGGTTAGAACTCGCATCAGACAATGAATACGACATTGTATTTATGGACTGTAGAATGCCTGTCATGGATGGCTTTGAGGCGACAGAAAAGCTCAGAGAGAAAGGTTACGCCAAATCGATTGTGGCGCTAACAGCTGGTACGACTTTAGAAGAGCGAGAGCGTTGCATCAAGTGTGGGATGGATGACATTTTGAGTAAGCCATACACCGCCAATGACCTAAAAGAGATGCTTAAAAAGTGGGGCATGACACCGTCCAATGCCGCCTGACGGTATCCATATATTATTTGAGACAGTAAAAAGCCGAAGTGATCATTTAGATGACTTCGGCTTTTTTATGCTTTTAGCGTTTAGTTAGCTTAGCACTCTTCAAGTACGGGTAAGATACGGCTTAGCTTGTCTAGCGTCTCTTGGTATTCAGAAGCGCAATCACTATCAAAAACCACACCACCGCCAGCCCAAGCATAAAGCGTGTTGTTCTCTGCTACTAAGGTACGAATAGTAATGCTGGTGTCCATTCTGCCGTTTCGGCTGATGTAACCAATACTGCCGCAATAAGCAGAGCGACGATGAGGCTCTAGCTCTTCAATGATCTGCATAGCGCGAACTTTAGGAGCGCCAGTAATCGAACCGCCAGGGAAACAAGCTCTCAATAGATCCGTCGCCGAATATTGATAGTCCAGGTCAGCTCGTATTGTGCTCACTAGGTGGTGCACAGCTGGGAAGCTTTCAATATCGAACAGTTTCGGGACATGAACGGTGCCCGGTTTTGCTACTCGGCCGATGTCATTACGAAGTAGGTCAACAATCATCAGATTTTCAGCCTGATCTTTATCGGCACTGGCTAAGTCTTGTGCGTTCGCATCATCAATCACGTGGTCGTTAGAACGAGGGCGTGTGCCTTTAATCGGCTTAGTCTCAATCACGTTGTCTTTAAGTTCTAAGAAACGCTCGGGTGAGACACTGATGATGGCACTGTCGGCTAAACGGATAAAACCGGAAAAAGGCGCCGAGTTATACTGCTCAAGCTTTTCATAGGCCAGCCATTCGCTGCCTTGATATTTGGCATTGAAGCGTTGAGCCAAGTTGATCTGATAACAGTCACCAGAAAGCAGGTATTCTTGAACACTATCGAATTTGTCCGCATAGCTCTGTTCACTCATGTTCGATTGCCACGGTGTCGTGAGGCTAAACTCTGCTGCCTGAGGCTTGTCTTGCTGCTCAGATAACCAATTCCAGTGAGCTTCGATATTCTGTCCAACCACACACGCTGTCTTAAGCTTGTGATCAACCACGATAGCCCATTCATAAAGACCCACCGCCATGTCGGGTGCTTCAATATCACGC
The DNA here is from genome assembly GCF_024347595.1 of Vibrio pomeroyi. Classification (NCBI taxonomy): domain Bacteria; kingdom Pseudomonadati; phylum Pseudomonadota; class Gammaproteobacteria; order Vibrionales; family Vibrionaceae; genus Vibrio; species Vibrio pomeroyi. Next base: position 1,421,695 of record NZ_AP025506.1, read on the forward strand.
TTTGCCAGAGACGGAAGTGTTTCTACTCTCCGGCCTAAATCGTAGCTAAAGTAGCCCAATGCGCCGCCAACGAATGGCAATTCAGGATGGTCTTTGGTTGCAGGCAATAATTGCTGCTGATATTGGTCGAGTAGTTCGAAAGGATCAGACTCTGAAACCTCGCACGTCTCATTAACATTAACGGTGGTTTTTGCACCGATCGTTTCAAAGGTGGCGATGGGTTGAGCAACTAAAATGTCGTATCGACTATCAACGTGGCTTTCTGAGGCTGAGCGTAATAGCATTGCCCACGGCAGGCTTTCAATATGAGAAAACAGCTGTTTAGCTAAAGTTGATTGATATTCAAGCGGCTTGATTTGGATAGAGCGAAATTCGTTGTTATTCATTTGTTTAATTTGTGACAAAGAGTTCGATCACTGCATGGCGTGTGAGAGGAAGCAAGAGTATCATAAATTGAAAATAAAATGGGTTCTTGATTAGAACGGAGTAATCCAAGTGGTTTAGTTTACAGCTATGCAAGCGATTGCTAAAGCAACTAAATACAGCTCAACACAATAAAAAGCTAAACCCACTAATTCGATTCGGCATAAAAGCCAAACCGTGAACCCACATGGAACCAGAACAATAAAGAGGCATGCAATGACGGTTATTCGTAAGCAAGATGTGATCAGCAGTGTCGCTGACGCACTTCAGTACATTTCTTATTATCACCCTTTAGACTTTGTCCAAGCCCTAGAAAAAGCGTACGAGAAAGAAGAGAGCCAAGCAGCTAAAGATGCGATCGCTCAGATTCTTATCAACTCGCGTATGTCTGCGGAAGGCCATCGTCCAATTTGTCAGGATACGGGTATTGTTACTTGTTTCGTGAACATCGGTATGGATGTTAGGTGGGAAACGGATCAAACAGTACAACAGATGGTTGATGAAGGCGTTCGTCAAGCTTACAACAACCCAGATAACCCATTGCGTGCATCTGTCCTAATGGACCCTGCAGGTAAGCGTATTAATACTAAAGACAACACGCCAGCGGTTGTTCATATTAATATGGTTCCGGGCAACAAAGTTGAAATCCAAATCGCAGCAAAAGGCGGCGGTTCTGAGAACAAAACTAAGATGGTTATGCTGAACCCTTCTGACGATATTGCAGAATGGGTAGAGAAGACGCTACCAACCATGGGGGCGGGCTGGTGTCCACCGGGTATGCTAGGCATAGGTATCGGCGGTACAGCTGAGAAAGCAGCGGTACTTGCGAAAGAATCTTTGATGGAACATATCGATATCCAAGAGCTTATCGAGAAAGGTCCCGAGAACGCAGAAGAAGAGCTTCGCCTAGATATCTTCAACCGCGTAAACAAACTGGGTATTGGTGCACAAGGTCTTGGCGGTCTAACGACTGTGGTTGATGTGAAAATCAAAACAGCACCAACACACGCAGCATCTAAGCCAGTTTGCTTAATCCCGAACTGTGCAGCGACTCGTCACGTTCACTTCACACTAGATGGCAGCGGCCCAGCAGAGCTAACGCCACCTAAGCTAGAAGAGTGGCCAGACATCACTTGGGAAGCGGGCGCAAACACGCGTCGTGTTAACCTCGATGAAGTAACCAAAGAAGACGTACAAGAGTGGAAGACAGGCGAAACTGTTCTTCTATCAGGTAAGATCTTAACCGGCCGTGATGCAGCACATAAACGTATCCAAGGCATGCTAGAAAGCGGCGAAGGCCTTCCAGCTGGCGTTGATTTCAAAGGTAAGTTCATCTACTACGTTGGCCCTGTTGATGCAGTTGGCGATGAAGCGGTAGGTCCTGCGGGTCCAACAACCTCAACACGTATGGATAAGTTCACAGACATGATGCTAAACGAAACAGGCATCATGGGTATGATCGGTAAAGCCGAGCGTGGTCCTGCAACGGTTGAGTCAATCAAAGAACACAAAGCGGTTTACTTGATGGCAGTCGGCGGCGCAGCTTACCTAGTAGCGAAAGCAATCAAAAAAGCACGTGTGGTAGCGTTTGAAGATCTTGGTATGGAAGCGATTTACGAGTTTGAAGTTGAAGACATGCCAGTAACGGTTGCGGTTGATTCAACGGGTGCTAACGCACACCAGATCGGCCCTGACACGTGGAAAGTGAAAATTGCTGAAGCTGAAAAAGCTTAATTAAACGAAGCCAAAAAATCGTAATGGATGTTGGCTTCACTGTTTGAATTGCAAATTTTGACAGAAAGTTAAAGACAAAAGTGCAGCATTATCTGCACTTTTGTCTTATTATCAATGATATAGTGATAAACACATCGTTTGATATAAGAACATAGGAGAGAGGAATGCCTCGTTTTATTCAGATCCTACAGATTATCTTGGCAGTGGTGATTGGTAGTTTCATTGGTTACGATTTGATCTTGCACGGAATCAGCATCTTTAACGAAAAATACGTAACTATCACATGTGTATTGTGGTTGATTTCTGAGATAACACTGTTTGTTATCTACAAGCTGATAGAAGACGATTAGTCCGACATCAACGAAAAAATTCAAAGCCCCTGATTATGAATGTAGTCAGGGGCTTTTATTCATCTAGCATTAAGAATGGGTATTGCATACTCACCAACATAAGCAAAAGAAAAGCAAAAGCATACAAACTATCCCAACAGGGAAAGAACATAGGCTTGCCTCTCTATTATCATAATCAGCTAGCCTATTTATCACGGAGTCGTTCAAATGAAACACCTAACTCAAGAAATGAGTGACTTTATAAGCAGAGGAACGGATTCTCACATTAGAGTAGCGGTCACGGGTCTGTCTCGTGCCGGAAAAACAGCTTTTATTACCTCGTTGGTTAACCAGCTTCTTCATACCTCTACTCACAAAAATTTACCGCTTCTTTCATCAGCGAGAGATGGAAGGATTATTGGTGCAAAGCGTATCCCTCAGCACAACATGATGATTCCCCGTTTCTCGTACGATGAAGCGATGGAGTCACTCACTTCTCAGCCACCAGAATGGCCAGTGCCGACGCGTGATGTCAGTGAAATTCGATTAGCGATCAAATATAAGCCGGCTAAAGGTGCAAAGAAGCTGCTGAGCAAAAACAGCACACTTTATCTCGATATCGTTGATTATCCGGGCGAATGGTTACTCGATTTGCCACTACTGGATATGGATTTCGAGACTTGGAGCCAATCTCAATTCGCAGCGCTAAAAGGTGACAGAGAAACCTATTCGCAAGAGTGGAATACCTTGCGCGGTGATATCGACTTGTTAGCCGAAGCGGATGAAAAGAAACTGGTCGCGATTGCCGATAGCTACACTCAGTACCTTCATACTTGTAAAAGTAACGGACTGCATTGGGTACAGCCGGGTCGATTCGTATTGCCGGGTGAGCTTGAAGGCGCGCCTGTGCTGCAGTTTTTCCCGTGTGCTGCACCGGAAGGTAAGTTCTCGAAAACCAGTAATTATGCCGTGCTGAAAGCGCGTTATGAAGAGTATCAACAAAAGGTAGTGAAGGCGTTCTATAAGAATCACTTTGCGACGTTCGATAGACAAATCGTGCTGGTGGACTGTTTGCAGCCACTCAATGCAGGTTATGACTCTTTCATGGATATGCGTGGCGCACTTGAGCAGTTATTAAAGAGCTTTAAGTACGGTCGAAGTAACATCCTAAGACGCTTGTTTGCACCGAAGATCGACAAGATTTTGTTTGCAGCGACCAAAGCCGACCACGTAACACCAGACCAGCATCCAAACTTGGTGTCACTGTTACAACAGATGGTACACCCTGCGTGGCAACAGGCAGCGTTTGAACATATCGATATGAGCTGTATGAGCATCGCATCTATTCAAGCGACCAGTGCTGGTTATATCTCTTCAGGTTCAGACAATGTGCCTGCGCTGCAAGGTGTGACCTTGGATAACGTGCCTCAAACCATGTATCCGGGTGAGGTGCCACGTAAGCTGCCGAACAAACAGTATTGGGAAACTAACCAGTTTGATTTCACGAGCTTTAGGCCAATGGAACAACACTCTGATGAGCCTTGCCAGCATTTAAGAGTCGACAAGGTTTTAGAGTATCTCATTGGCGATAAGTTGAAGTAATTGAGGCAATCAAAATGAGTGAATTAAAAACAAAGCAGGTCTTTAATGAACCGTTGAAGACCTCTTTTGATGAGCAAGATAAGAGTGAAGTTAGTCGTGATTTAGGTGCTCAACAACTGTTCACTGAGCAAGAAAAATTTGTTCCCGTAGCACCGCAAGTGCAAGACGATCTTGATGGTGAAGCTGAGCAACAATTGGAACAAGTTATTCGACCTAGCAAAAAGAGAAAGTGGTTGGGTTCAGGCTTGTTAGTCGCTTTTTCTGGCTTAGTCGGTTGGCAAGCGATTGATTCTGTCATCACCGCTATTCAGTCAGCAGATTGGCTTGCGCTAGGTTGGGCAGGCTTTATTGCTGCTATTGCTTCGTTAGGTTTAGGTGCAATAGGTAAAGAGCTGTGGAAACTGCGCTCGCTGAAAGATCACTTCAGCATACAAGAGCAGAGTGAAGAGCTAATTCAAAGCCAAAGTGTTGGTAAAGGCAAAGCATTCTGTGAAAACATCGCCAAGCAGGGCGGTATTATTGCCGAGTCTCCAGCTTACGATAAATGGCGAAACAGCATTAACCCTGCACACAGTGATTCTGAAGTATTGGATATGTACGATGCACTCGTCGTGAGCCAACAAGATAAGGTGGCGACTCAAATCGTGACTAAGTTCTCGACCGAATCGGCGGCCTTAGTTGCGGTGAGCCCTTTAGCAGCGGCAGACATGTTGCTGGTGGCATGGCGTAACTTCACCATGATAGACAAGCTCGCTGATGTGTATGGCATTGAGCTTGGTTACTGGTCTCGCATTAAGTTGTTCAAGTTGGTGTTAATCAACATGGCGGCAGCGGGCGCAAGTGAACTGGCAATTGATGCGAGCATGGACTTAGTCTCGATGGATCTTGCAGGTAAAGTGTCGGCGCGTGCAGGGCAGGGGCTAGGTGTTGGTATCCTGACTGCACGATTGGGCTTAAAAGCCATGACACTGCTTCGCCCAATGCCTTGGCATAACGAGCGCAAAGTGAAACTGGCCGATATGCGAAAAGCCGTCCTTTCTGAGATAAAACGAATCACGCTGAAATAGTACATACCACTTTGAAACAAAATGTATGACATTGAGTGGTTTGCGAGCGAAGAGTAAACATATGTTTACTCTTCTTCTTGACTGAACTCAGACCTTAATTCACACTACTGTCAACTTATCCTGACACCTATAATAGGACTATTTGTGCGTCTTGAAGTATTGTGTGAAGACAGACTCGGCTTAACGCGTGAGTTGCTCGATATCTTGGCCTCAAAAAGCATTGATTTAAGAGGAATCGAAATTGATGTTAAAGGTATTATTTACTTAAACTGCCCTGATATCGATTTTGATGCTTTTAGTGAACTTATGGCTGAAATTCGCCGAATTTCAGGTGTGAAGGATGTACGTAAAATTCAATTTATGCCAAGCGAAAGGCATAACACAGAGCTGATTGCTCTGCTGGCTAACCTACCTGACCCCGTGATTGCGATTGACCTTAAAGGCTCAGTCGATATGGCAAACCACGCTGCATTAAATCTATTCAACAAGCAAGAAGACGAAGTGATCGGTGAACCGCTATCGACGTTCGTGCCTAGCTTTAACTTTGCTCGTTGGATCGAAGGCGATGTGACTCGTCATCGTGAAGTTGTGGTGTTGGATGGTTTAGATTTCTCGATTGAGATCCTACCTATTTATCTTGGTGGCGACGTTAACGAAGCAGTGCTAGCCAGTGCAGTAATGACGATTCGTTCTTGTAATCAAGAGATGAACACGCCAGATGCTATCCCAGAACAGAACAATCTTGGTTTTGAACACTTTGTTGGTGTCTCTAATCGCCATAAAGCCTTGATCAGCCAAGCTAAGAAATTGGCGATGCTGGATCAGCCGCTATTAATTGAAGGCGATACCGGTACGGGTAAAGAGATGCTAGCTAAAGCGTGTCATAACCGATCAAATCGATCGTCTTTCCCATTCTTGATTCTAAGCTGTGCATCGATGCCTGATGACGTAGCAGAAACCGAATTGTTTGGTCATGCTCCGGGGTCATTCAACCATGAGCAAGGTCATAAAGGTATTTTCGAACAAGCGAATGGCGGCACGGTATTTTTAGATGAGATTGGCGAAATGAGCCCGCATCTACAAATCAAACTGCTTCGTTTCCTACAGGATGGTTCATTCCGCCGTGTTGGTGAAGAAGAAGAGATGCATGCTGATGTTCGTATTATCGCATCAACGCGTCACCGTCTTTCTGAACTTGCTGATTCTGGTTCATTCCGTGAAGACCTGTTCTACCGTTTGAATGTACTGACTCTGTCTATCCCTGCATTGCGTGAACGTTCTAACGACGTCGCACCATTATTGGAACTGTTTGTTGCTAAGTACGCACAGCAGTTAGGTATGCTAAAACCAAAGCTTACTCAAGAGTTGATTGACCAGCTTGGTAACTACCAATGGCCAGGTAACATTCGTCAATTAGACAACATGGTTCTACGCGCACTGACAGAGTTGGATTCAGATACCTTAACGGTTGAGCAATTCCACTTGCCTCAGTTAGAAACCATGACGGCAGGCATGGCGAATCTAACCTTAGATGGGTCTCTGGATGAGATCATGAAAGACTATGAATCTCAGATTCTAGAGAAGCTTTACCAGTCGTTCCCATCGAGCCGTAAGCTAGCAAAACGCTTGAATGTTTCTCACACCTCAATTGCCAACAAACTGCGCGATTACGGTATCAGAAAGAACTGATCGAATAAGAACAAGATTATGGAAGATTTGAGCACACCAGAACGCATTTATAAGCGCGATGGAAACCTGATTCTACGCACCGCTGAGATAGACGATGCGAACATGATCAGCGAGTACTTTCAAACTAACCGAGAGTACCTTAAGCCTTGGGAACCGATTCGCGAAGATGCGTTTTTTGATAGAACGGGTTGGGCGCAGCGCCTAATTAAGTTAAACGAGCTTCATAAAATGGGGCTTGGCTACTACTGTTTATTGATTAATGCAGACTCTAACGAAATGTTAGGGACGATTTCGTTCAGTAATTTGTCCCGTTTCCCGTTCTACGCGTGTAACGTTGGTTACTCACTCGCAGAGCGCGCTCAGGGCCACGGTTACATGCGCAGAGGCTTGAGCATGGCGAAGGACTACATGTTTGATGTGCAGAACATGCACCGCTTAATGGCGGGCTATATGCCTCACAATGAGCGAAGTGCTGGTGTGTTGGAACATCTTGGATTTGTTCGTGAAGGTTTTGCTAAAGACTACCTACAGATTAACGGTAAATGGGAAGACCATATACTGACCGCGTTAGTTAACCCGAACTGGGAAGACAGACGCAAGGTTTAGACGCAGTTGTAGTTAGCAACGAACGCATTTACCAATATGCGTATTTAAAAAAATAAGCGTATTTAAGTTAACAAGCTAACAACGAATTTAAAGGCAGCGAATATCAAGCGATCTCTAATCGCCGCTGCATCAAAAAGAACATATAGGCATGGTAATCCATAAGCCTGAGAAGAAATTTGAGGAATTTTGATGTCATACACAACTTTGGACGAATACCAAAGAAAATGGATTTTCACTCACCAGTCGATGCCACTACCCGCTGAGGACTTGGAAAAGATTAAGCCAATGACACAGGCAAGAGCATCTCAGTTCTGGAAAGAGAACGTAAGCCCTCAAAGCCCAGACGCAGAACGACTAAGCTCGCAAGACTGGCCGAGCAAAGCATCGAACTGGAATGAAGAGATCAGCTGGATGGCACATTGGGAAGCCGATGAGCCAGAAATGCCAGAAGAGATCTTGAAATTCATTGATTGGCAAGATGACGTAACTGTTTATTTTTGCTATGAAAAATACAATGTACTTGAGACCAAGTGGGCGATTTTCAAGAAGCATTGGAAGAACTTTTTGTTCTACGATGATGGCCCGATTTTACTAGGTCGCCGTCGTTCAGAAGCACTGTGGTTTGCAACAAACGGTACTGTGAAAATCGGTAACCGAGCATAATCTGACAACGAGTTTTAAGCTGAAAAAAGCGAGCATCGAGCTCGCTTTTTTTGTGCCGGTGGATCTTTGAAGATTGTTGCGAAACACCCACTGTTTGACCTTGAAAATTGAATCGCATTCCTACTCGTTTAAAGACGGAAATTTACGAAATTGAGATCGCTATCTCATTGGCTTAGTTGAAGTTTTATGCCTTTGGGCTATCTTTATAGTACTGCCTTAGTGGAGGTGAAGTATTATGATTTGGGATACTCTCGAACGTGTAAATAAACTTCGCAAGGAAGCAATGGAGGATCCAGAGTTTTTGGATTCAGCAAAAATGCATGAGGAATGGCTTTTAAGCGAAACTCATAACCAATCTCAGAAAGGAGTCAAAGAGAAGAAACCGAAAAAATTGTCCGATATTTATGAAAACACGGATTTTCCTATCAACCCAACTGGAACGAAACATTAACAATGATTAACTGCAACGCGGCTGAGGCTCTTAACCCGAAAGCTGATGATCAACGACACATACCAGCCTTAAGCCACCAATAAAAAAGCCACTTTCAACGAATCGAAAGTGGCTTTTTCTTTTCTTGTTAGCTTCTTTACCATTAACAACGAAAGCTAATCGTTTCTAAACCTAGTTATTGATTAGGCTTAAGCCGCTTGGTAATGCATCACCAAACACACGCTTAGACTCACTTTCAGAAAGCTCAGTTACTTCACTGACGAGTGTTAACCAAGACTCTGGCACCTTGCTTTGCTTCAGCTTCTCAACAACTTGATTACGGTAATCGTCAGAGATATCAAACTGTCGGTCGCCGGTCTTACGACAAATCATCACAGCAGCGAAGGCAATCATCTGCTCTTTCTGCCAGTTCTGCTCAAGCAGTTTGGGTAACCATTGTTCTGCTTGCTCGCGAGGAATCACGCTGTGTTGGCTGCCATACAAAGGCGTTCTTGAAGCCAATCGACCCAGAGCCCACCAGTGCGCTTGCTCAAACTGATTATGGTTAATCGCTTTGCTTAAGAACCATGTTGCTAGCAGTACCTTGTCTTCCACTTCCAGTTGCTCAAGCGATGCAGCCAATCGCACCATGGCTTCATAGCCATTGTCTTGTGCATCTTTGGCCGTTTTAGGGTTCTTCATTGCGCCCGGGTGAAGGTACTTAGCAATGTCTGCCAAGATAGTCTCTTGCTGCTCTTGGTTTAAACCACCTGCAACACGACGCCAGAATACCCACCAGTCCGTCCAACCTTGGTGGTTCTTAAACTGGATGTTTTGTTGGTAAAGACCCCAAATCTGCTCAATACGCCATGAGTCCGTTGGATCACCAAAGCCAGGACGCAGCGAGTAACCCGCTAAACGCAGCCAGTTCTTCTCGTGTGCTTCTGAGCGGCGACGACGTTTGCGACCCAATGAGAAGCTATCGAAAAGGTGACGAAGAGTCGTGAAGTCCCACTCATCGCGTTTACCGAGTCGTTTCTCAAGATCTTTAGACAGAGTTTTGATCTCTTTCGATTCAGCACTCTTTTTATTGCCGCTGTACAGGCGAGAAATCAGTTCCTTACACTCATCCAATCTCGGATGAAGTTTAGAGTTATCGGATTCGTCACCCTGTTTGTTTCTGACTTCAAATTCTAACAACCAACGTTTCGAGTCGTCTTCAGTGCTCACGCATTCCATTTTCAGTGTGCCGACTTCGGTTAACTGACAAGCGAGTAGCACTTCAACACGTTCTTTCTGGTTAGCTTGCAGCTCTGCAGTGCCCGAACCTTCCAACGTAGAAATATAAGGTGGAAGAGGGGAGAACAGATCGGCATCCACATCCACCATCACACCGTTTTGGATGGCAGTGTCGTGAGCGATTTGATCGTGTGTTGAAGTTAGTAGGTTAAAACGAACCGGTTCGCCTAATGTCAGCGAGAAGCGACGGCTGTTCAAACGGATTTCTTGACCTTCTTCAGTACCTTTGGCCAGGAGACACAGTGCCTTACCCATCTTGTTCTTTTCTTGTAGATGTAAGAAATAAGAACGAGCAGCACCACCACCGATTTTCAGTTGTGCACCACGGCGAGCTTTACCAAACGCAACTGCACCTAACGCCACTGACCAATCTGGATGAGGGTTATCTAATACTGTGATTGGAGAACCGTTCCAATTGCCCAGTAGCTGAGTAATACGCTCAGTCACAAGTTCACTGTTGAACACACCACCGTTAAGCAGCACACCGACAGGGATAGCCGGCTTGGTGTCATCGAATTCAATAGACTCAGAGTTTTCCAGTGCAGCTTTAGACACTTGTTGGTGTGTCGTTAGGAATTCTGCAACGTGCTTACTGACCGCAGGATCGGCAACGTAAGGCAGGCCGAATTCAACCACGGCGCTGCGACGTTTGTCTGGTGTTTCCGTAAATTCAGAAAGAGGGAAGAAGCCTTCTAAAGCGATTTGATGAACTTCTTGCTTGGTTAAGCCAATACTCTTGGTGCCGCCTAGCAGCTTCGAGCCACTACCCAACATGGTGATCTTTACATCGTCAGGCGCATTAGCAGAAAGTAAGCTCTCTTTTGCAGCGCGAGTTTGTTGAATCAGTTTGGTTAGGCTAGAGGCGTTCAGCTTCTTGTTTTGATTGAAGCGCTGTTCGGCTTGGTGAGCGAGGGCTAAATCTAGGTTATCACCACCCAGCATTAAGTGTTCGCCAACACCGATACGATCGAGAGCGAGCTCGTTATGACCAGCGTTACTCGCATCGTTATTTGCATCGAATTTAGCTTCAATTAAGCTCAAGTCGGTGGTACCACCACCGACATCACACACTAAGATTAATGGGATCTGTTGAAGCTCTTCCGCAGCCGTTTGTTGGTGACGAGCATACCAGTCATAACAAACCGCTTGAGGCTCTTCGAGTAATAGAATCTTACCTAAGCCAGCAAGTTCTGCGGCTTCAAGTGTCAGCTTACGTGCTGTCTCATCGAATGATGCAGGAACCGTTACAACAACATCTTGGTCTTCAAGTTTGTTGCTTGGATTACGGTAGTTCCACGCTTGGCGGATGTGATTCAGGTAGCTCGCACTTGCGACAACCGGCGATACTTTATCGACATCCGCTGCGCCAGCCCAAGGGAGAATGTCTGAGCTACGATCCACCGCTTGGTGCGATAGCCAACTCTTCGCACTCGATACTTGGCGGCCTTCGACCTTAGCGCCTAGTTCACGTGCCCATTCACCGACGATCACATTTTTAATGTCGCCTTGTACTGGGCTTGGTTCCCACGGCATCGTCAGGTCAGAAGGGGAGATTTGACCTTGTGCTGGGTGGTAACGAAATGATGGAAGTAAGGGCTTACGAACCACTTCACCGGGGCCGATGAGCTGATCGATATCGAAAAGAGAAACGGGAGCGTGTTGTAGGTCGTCGTTGATTTCACAGTAGGCAACCACAGTGTTGGTTGTGCCTAAGTCAATGCCGACTAAAAAACGAGGAGTTGCCATACAAAACCTTATTCTTCCAGAGTGATGACCAGTTTGCTGATGCTTTGGTCTTATTGTTGTTATTCGTAAACGTCATTCCTGAGATACAGGCAGGACTAGGTTGGGAACGGTACTGATAAAGTAACGGCACCCGCTAAGGTGCCGTTGATTCATTATGCTTCTTCGCTTGAGTCGTTGTTCGAATCTTCACGAACGTCGAACTCAACGTGCCATTTTTGACCATTGTCAGTGGCAATCGCTTCTAGGTATAGAGTACCTAGTTCAGTAACGCGAGAAGCTAAAGTAACCGGAACCACTTCACCTTCGTGACGGCCTTCAGAAACAGGCAGTGTCACTTGGATTTCAGGAAGCTCGTCTAGCTCTTCTGGTGTCCAGTGATCAAGGTGAGTACCGGCTTCATCTTCACGGCGTGTCGTTGAACCGAAGAATTGGAAGTGAACAGGCTGACCAATCACTAGACCGAACTCTTGGCTAGGCACTTGAACGCTTGAACCTTCTTCCATACCAAATGGTGCAACACACAGCGCTTCCATAGGAGGAGCCATACCTGGGATTGCTGGCATCGCGCTCTCGATTCCTACGTAGTAAGAAGATGCGATACCACCGCGGATACGAACGCCTTGACCACGACGTACTGCGCCGTAGTAAGAAGCACCGCTTGCAACTGCTAGGTCTAGGTCTAAACCTGAAAGCTGTTTAGCAAATTCTGCATCAGCATTGATCAACCACTCGTTGATGGTGTTTGAAAGACGATCAGCAAGTAGGTTAGATTTTAGAACACCACCGTTGAACAGGATTGCTGTTGGCTTGATGAAGTCAGCTGCAGGCGCTTCTGCACCTGGCATACCAGGCATGTTTGCAAACGGGTTGAAATCTTGTTGAGCGGCTTCGCTATTTCCAGAAAGCGCGTTCGCTTGCTTAGAAAGGAATGCAGCAATGTGACGAGTGATGCCTGCGTCTTGAGCGTAAGGCAGACCCATTTGAGTCAGTGCGCCACGCGTCTTTTGTACAGGGTGCTCAGTTACAGCAACTTTAGGGAAGAAGCCGTCCACTAATGTTTGTTGAACTTCTTGCTGAGTCAGTTCTGTTTTCAGTGTCGCGCCAAGCAGTTTAGAGCCACGGCTTGGTACTACGATTGGCACAGATTGCAGTTCAGCATCGTTAAGAAGCGCTTCTTTAGCATCGCGACAAGCATGAGTCATCGCTTGAACTTGCCAAGGTGCCAGTTCTTTGCCGTCTTGCGCCAGTTTCATCTTCAAGCGGTAAGCAAGAGCCAAGTCCATGTTGTCGCCGCCCAGTAGGATGTGTTCACCTACTGCTATACGGTTCAGGCTTAGGTTGCCGTCGTCTTGCGTTACTTCAACTAACGAGAGGTCGGTAGTACCACCACCGATATCAACAACAAGAACGATGTCGCCAACGTCAACTTCGTCACGCCATTTGTCATCGCTGTTATCGATCCAGCTATAAAGAGCAGCTTGAGGCTCTTCTAAAAGCGTTAGATGAGTGAAACCCACATTACGTGCAGCTTCAGCTGTTAGGTCGCGTGCAGCAGGATCAAACGAAGCTGGAACCGTGATTGTTACGTCTTGGTCTGCCAGTTTGTGTTCTGGGTTCGCGTGGTTCCAAGCATCTTTAAGGTGCTCAAGGTACAGTTCAGTAGTCTTAAGCGGAGATACCTTTTCCACTTCTTCAGGGCTACCTGCAGGAAGGAATGCATCACGACGGTTTACACCACCGTGGCATAGCCAAGATTTTGCACTGGCTACCAAACGAATAGGGGTTTTCGAACCAAGGTTACGCGCAATAGCACCAACTAGGGCTTTAGGCTCAGAAGACCAAGGAAGAACGCGAGAGCCCGCATTCATTTCATGTTCGTGCGGCTGGTATAGGAACGAGCCAAGTTGGCTGCGAGTTTCTACTGTACCTGGAGCCGTCAGTTGAGGGATTGGCATTACCTCAACGCGAGCGTCTTCATTGGTCGTATCGATGAAAGATAAAACGCAGTGTGTAGTACCTAAATCAATACCAACACTGAACTTAGGTGCCTGATGCTCTTGAGAAGAATGCTCTTGAGCTGAATGACTTTGGTGTTCCATTATAGCTCCACCTCTGCTGGGGCAATCACAGATGCATCATAGTTCTCAGCAAGTTTTGGAAGGTTCATGTCAGTTGCTTTCCAACCTTTGTGAACAAGTGTGCCGTTGAATGGTGCATTACCCGTTACATTGCCTGTTAGGCGGATTTCTTGCGGGTTGAAACCTTCAGCTACCGTGATGCGCGTTTCTTCATCTTCACTACGGATGTGAGAAAGCGTTACGTAGTCTGCTAATACTTTTTGGCCGCCAGTGTGAATAACACGTGCTGCTGCGCCAACTTCTTCGTCAGAGAATGACGTTAGGTCTTCTTTTAGGAAGTCGATTAAGCGCGCCTCTTGCTGCATGATAGACAGAAGTTGCATTGCAGAATCTGTCGGTGCTGTAGCAAGCTTAGATTCAACTTCGACTACTTTCTCGATCACTTTTTCAACTTCAACAACTTTCTCTACTTCGACAATTTTTTCAACTGGCTTTTCAACTTCAACGATCTTTTCTACTGGTTTTTCTACGACTTTCTCAACCACTTTGGATTTACGAGAAACGGCAATAAGCAGTAGTAAAACGCTTGATGCAGTTAAGCCTGCGTGAAGCATATCAAACGTTTGTGGGATTAGGTTCAAATCAACGATCATAGTGATTTCTCTTTAAAATTGATTTAACGGTATATTCGTCGGTTCAAAGGAATATACAGGTTGGAAAGGAACGCAGTGGCACAAGGCCAAAATGGTCACTTTCAAGCTATAAATATGGATGGATACTAGCATATTCAAGGCTTAAGAGTGGTATTTAATGTTTTCAATCAAGTGTGTTTTTGGTGTGTTAGCTTGAAATTTAGCCGAGATTTGCCTGAATATTGGCCGCTGATGTAAGCGAGAGGTAAACAATGCCCGTTTTATGTCAGTTTTAAGACGAAACAGAAATGGAGCATGAATCCCTTCCGTTATATACTTTTAGCTCATTAACGCCTAATTGGAACATCTATGCCGCACACTACCGACCCTCTAACAGGGTTGAAGAGACGAACTCTCCCATTGGTCGTATTTTCGGTCAGCTTTTTGATTACTGTGTTGTGTTTTATATTAGTCGCGCTGAACCAAAACCGCGCCCTGAATATGAATTTGAATAGCTTTGCTACTCACCAGACACTGAGCTTGGAAGCGTTTATCGACAATGATGTGGCTTACATAGGTTCCGGCGCCAATTTCTTCTATTCGAATGATCCTGAGAACTGGGATAAATTTGACCGTTTTGCTCAGCAAACCATTAATGATTCAAAGAGTCTGATTGGCTTGCAGTGGATGCAAAAAGTGGAGCCGGATGAGATTGCTGAACATACGGCTCAGATGAAAGAAAAGTATCCATCTTATAAGCTGTTCACCATCCCGAAGCATGAAGCAAAAACCTATGGCTACGTCTTAAATGGCGAGCCAGCTTTTATCGCGACTGACTTGTATCCCAATACTGCTGCTAACGACAAGGTTCTTGGCTTTTACTCTTCTCGTGAGCGATTCAAACGTGTTCTAGAAAACATTAAACAAACCCGAGAAGCGAATATTTCAGATAAGGTGCGTCTGATACAAGACGGCCTAGATCGAGATACCCCAAAGAGCGGCATGTTGGTTTACCACCCAGTGTTTGAAGGCGAAAGCGACAATTTGCTCGGTGTTGTGATTGGTGTAGTGCGCACCACTTATTATTTTGAAAACCTTTTGGCGTCAGCGGTGGGTGACATGGATGTGTATATTCGTGTTACCGATACCGGGTTCGAGGCAGAGGATTCACCAATCTTATTTGAAACCGAAGGTTATGAAGCGGTATCTGGGCACCATATTACTAAAACGATCGCACTGACTAATCGTGACTGGAAGATCGACTACAAGATCGACTCGTGCATCTCTTTTTATGGTTACCTTGTATTAACCGGAATCGCTTTGGTTGGCACAACCATCTCTTTACTGTTGGCGTATATCGTTAACATGCAAATCAGAGAAAAAGAGCGCTTGTATCGAATGCTGGATAAAAGGACAGAGGAGCTTCGTTTCTTAGCTGACCACGACAGCCTGACGGAGATTTATAACCGACGCGCTTTCAATAAGAAGCTGGACAAGGCGATTGAGCGAGACCAACCTTTTAGTTTGATTGGGTTTGATATCGACAAGTTCAAAGGCATTAACGATGAGTTTGGTCACCCGGCAGGCGATGCTTTACTGATTCATGTCATCAAGTTGATTTCTGTGAACCTGAAACAAGGGGACGACCTGTTCCGCTTGGGGGGGGATGAGTTCTGCATCATCTCTAGCATCTCAAATCATGAAGCGTTGAATCGTTATTTAGAATGCATTCTAAATACCGTGAGTCACTCTCACTGTGAACACAAAGGTCGACAACTTAGTTGTACCCTGAGTATTGGTGCTGCCATTCGTAGTGGCGAGGACTCTGAAGAGATCATGCAAAAAGCGGACAGCATGCTCTACCAAAGTAAGTCAAATGGCCGAAATAGAGTCACAATTGCAGGCTAAATGAGCACTTGATACAACTGGGGTCGAGTTCTTTATTGGGCTCATGTACAATTTCACGAAATTTTTGACGAGAGAATTAGGCGACGTATGAATCACAATCGAGTGGTGTGTTTCGATTTGGAAATGTGCTGTTGGAGCGAAGACGGTGTAGGGACAACAGGTGAGATCATTGAAGTTGGTCTTGCTGAGATTGATCTCGCATCCGGTACTATCGTGAAGCGCGCACAATATTACGTTAAGCCAGAGAAAGACGAAGTCTCTCTGTTCTGCGCCGAACTCACGGGCATTACACCTCGCAAGATCGAAAAGCAGGGTCGCCCGCTAGAGTCTGTCATCAAGTCGATGATTAAGAACTTTGGTGGTCCAAACAAGATCTATGCAGCCTGGGGTCGTGATGACCTGATCTTACACAAAGAGTGTATAGAGAAAGGCATTGAACCTCCGTTTAGCGAGTTCTTAAACATCGCAACGCTTTACCGTGTTCAGAATCGCTTGAAAGACAAACGCATTGGTCACCGCGCTGCTCAAGAAGCCAAAAACATTGAGTGGGAAGGTCGTCAGCACTCGGGTTATGTTGATGCCTATAACCTTGCGAAACTCACATTGACCATGCTGTAGTTTTTGACAACGTTTGGTCTGTGGATAAACAGCAGAAAATAAGAAGCCACCTTTAAGTCATTATATAAAAGACTGGGTGGCTTTTTGTTATTTGGAGAAAGGCGAAAAGTAAATCAAACTTTTGATTCTAGTTATTTAGGTTGGTTATTCAGTTTCATAATTCATCTCAGCTATTTATTTCAGCTATTTATCCAAGATAGTTACTTACCTAGCATTTTATTAAGCTTATTACCCTTGTCGAAAAAGTGATGCTTCATTGCCCCTAAAAGATGTAACGTCACTAATGACATGAAAACTTTAATCGCTGTCGCGTGAATAAAAAACAACATGCCAACCATTTCTTTCTTCGTTGCTCCTTCACTAAATACCCATGAATAGACACTGAATACGGGGGTCTCGATTAGTGCAATGCTTAATTCGGACACAGCGATAAAGGTCAGTGTCACTGCTTGAACAATTTGCACCAACTTAGGAAGAGTAAATCTATTTTCGCCTCTTTTGGGTTTGGCGATCATTCTTGCAATCAGAAGATTTATGAGCACTAAAACAACAGAGCCAAAAATTTGGTGTATCAATATCGTTGGATATTTTTCAGGAAACGGGAGTAGTCGGCTCGATATAAATCCAAGAGTTAAGGTAACCATGACTGCACAAAACATTGCCCAATGAAGTGAATCAACTTTTCTATTCTCTTTTGCATCACCACTATTATTTATACTGCTGCTTATTATTTCTTGGTTCATTCGATAATCCATTATTGGTCTTTAATTCACCATTATATTTACCGACGATGTGTTATGAATATGTTTGCTCGATGTTTAATATTAATAATCATGCATCGATTTAATTAATATTAAATCGTTCCTCTTGCTCTTGATGGTGCGGATATCTCTGTTAGCGTGTTTGCAACTAACCCACGGAGGCTTTTATGGAGAGCAAGAGCATGGAGAATAAGATCATGAAGTACCAAAGCATCAAGAGTTTGATCAAGCGAACCATTACATTGAGTTTATTGAGTGTGAGCCCATTACTGTTCGCACACCCTGTAGTACTGATTAACACATTTCAGTTGAAGCAAGCAAAGACGCCGAAACGTTAGCGTATTGGGAAAGCGCTAGGGATGTACTTGTAGAGCAACCGGGTTATATCTCAACCACATTGCATCGTTCGCTGAGTGCTGATGCTACCTATCGATACGTGAATGTTGCTAATTGGGAGAGCCAAAAGCACTTCTTAGATGCGATCTCTGTGATGAGGAATGAGCTGCCAGCACTCGATATTGAGGGTGTGACTGCCGATCCTAATCTTTACGAAGTTATCCGCCATTAATTGAGAGTCTGTTCAAATGAAATATGTACCACGAGTGTTTTTAGTTCTTTTTAGTTTTTTATTCTCCGTCAGCAGTTATTCTGCGGCTTATGGCGTTTCGGTCGCATGGAAAACACAGGATGCCCAAGCGGTATTTGATGCGATGCCTAATCAGAAAAAGGCGTTCGCCAATTTGATTGATGCAGGGTTAATTCACGATATGTTTGTTTCTGAAAGCTTTATTGGTGACCAAGCATTTCCAATCATTAAATTCGTTATGGAAGCGGACAGTGAAGAAGAAGTAAGACGTGTTATTGGTAACCTTCCTTTGCAATTTAAAGAGTTAGCTGAAATAACAGAAGTGAGAGACATTGGTAGTAAGTGGTTGGATACGGAAGTCGTGTTTACCAATTATGCGATTGAGTTGTCTTGGAAAGAGCCAGAAGACCAATTAATTGCAGATAAAATAATCAGTGTGGATTTGCAAAAAGTGGTTGATTGGAGTGCTCAAGGCGTTATTACTTCGGCTTATTTAAAAAACCAAGCGATTGCTGAATCTCAACCAAATCAAACCGCTATGATCAGACCAATATATTCTATTGCTGTGTTAGCTCGAAATGAAAAACACGCACTCGAAATTGCTAACGATCTTAATGCCGTTAAGCTAGGGTTCGCTACTGTAAATATCAGCGAATTAGGTTTTAAACTCGCGCTGTGATTTTGAAATAAAGTAAATTCTCATGCTATTCTAAGGTGAGTTATTTAACACTTTTAACTCGCCTTATGAATAATAAAATACAAGAATATAACTTGGTTATTGACCTTGATAACCGCCAATTGCTTAATCTTTCTGTTAATAAGCACATCACTTTATCACCATCAGAATGTTTGCTTTTAAAGCACTTGATGGACAACTGCACACAAACCATAGGACGAGAGTTTCTTCTGACACATTGTTGGCCGGGAAGGGTGGTAACCAATAGCTCTCTCAATGTAGCGGTTAAGAATGTTCGTACTGCACTTCGAACTGTTGGTTCTGATTGTAAGGTGATTACTGTCCAGAAAGAGGGATACTGCTTTGTCGCGCCTGAAAACGACGTGGCTAATGCGGATGAGCTGATAGATAACTCTATTGATGATACGACAGAAACCGTAGTAGATGCAGTTGAGAACCCAATCACTGGTGGTTCGATGACTGATCACGATGTGATTGAGGTGCCTGCTTCTAAGCATCACACATCGCTTAGTTATTTTAATCGCAAAGGTAAACCTCATCTAGTGCCACTAACTGCAGGTATCGTGGTGAGTGCTTTGTTAGTCGTTGTGCTCTCTTACCTCGGTTTATTCATGGAAAGAACGTCCATCAATGGAATTGCGGTGTACCACGATAGCGTCAATTTAGATTCGATGCTGGTGGAAGACTTATCATCGATTGCTGAACCTGGAGTCGAAGCAATATACCTGCATCGTATGGGTGTTGATTGCGGCGCCATACAAGTGGTGATATTGAACCAAAGTGGCTGGAAAGACATCAGCTCAAGCTTTGAATTAACGCACTGTAACGACGCGCAAGCCGGGCTCTACGAGATCGAACCCATTAATAGACTGGGAATAAACCAAGCAACAGAAGGAACGGTCGATGAAGCGTAAGTTTTGGCTCCCTATCGTGGTTACCTTGTCCGCTATCTTACTGTTTGGTGTCATTTCTGGTGTGATGACTCGAGGGGCTTATCAGTTTGAGGGTATCTATGAAAACGTCGGTTATGAAGTGCTGACGCTGGATCTGAAGAATGGCCGTTCAAAGATGCGTTATGTTGGTTATGATATCAACGGTCAAGTCGTGCAGACCAAGCAGTTTTTTGGCGTGTTCTTACGTTGGGGTAATCACTACTATTTCTATCAGATTGAACAAGACCAAGCTCACGGGCAGCAGACCTTTAATGTGAAGAATTTTTTCATTCAGCATCACAACAACAGGCGTAGCGTAATGGTGTCGGATCAGCGTGGTGCTTACGTGACCAAAGATGGGAAAATTCTGGAACTGAAAGGGATTCTATATGGGCGAGCACTTCGCTAACTTGTACTCGTTTTTAAACTCACTGAGTTAAAGCGAACTCATTCAGTCTTGTTTGATATGAAAGCGACGGTCTATTGAGCCGTCGCTTTTTTGTTTTGTCGTTTGTTCGTTTGTCCAGAGTCTAATCTTCGCCTAGAACACTTAATTTACTTTTGATGAAATCTTTGTGGTCAACGTAAAGCAGTTCTGCGGTTTTGCGGATGACGGAATCTTCAAGTGGATCAATCTCTCCATCGGCATGCGCGACTTCCCACATAGCTTTAATCAAATCTATGCGAACTGGCTGCGACAGCTCTCGCAGTTGAGAAGTGAAATCGTACAGAGAAACAGATTGCTCAACTTGAGGCTCAGCTTGCGCCAATAAGTCTTTTGATTCTTCTTCGGTTATGTTCAACAAACGTTGCAGTAAGTGAAGCTTGGCTTCTTGCTCTGATTCGTTGATCGCGTGGTCTGCACCGGCGACTTCACATAACAAGCTGGCGATAGCTAAGTTAGGTGAGGCAATGGGTGTTTTACCTAAATCAGAGCCTTCAACTAATTGTTTAAATAACGAGGTCAGTGAGTTAAACATAAGAGCATTCCAGTTATGGTGAATATTATTACTATTGGGCCTACAGAGTGTGATCGCAAGCGTCTTTACTTAAAACTGACATTACGAAGACGCGAGCAATAAGGAACAGTTGTCAGGGCGTGTTGACCTTTCGCGGTTAAATTTTGTTCGGATGGGGACGCCTAGTCAAAAGCGTTTTAATCGCGGCGAGGGGGAAGTGGCCTAGTCATTCTAAGCAAATCTCCCTCAACAAAGAGTAAAACGCTTTTTGCGGGGGCGCCCAGCTCGAACCCTTCGGGCAGCGTTTGCTGGTCATTTCTACTGCGTTATCGGCTTCTCATGTAGGCTAGCTACACATCGACGCCTCTGCCTTGTATAAATCCCCAGCAATTCGCTGCAAAAATCAGCTCGAAAGATCAACACACCCTAATCCGGCTCTGGAAAACGCGTGACTTTTCCGTCGCCACTGAGTGTCGTGATCGATTGCGGTTTCCCATCGGTGTCTAGCCTCAATTCACCAATCGCACTGCGGTTTGAAAGGCGATAGAAAGTTTGGTTGTCTGGGCTACGTTTCTCGATTCTCAAGCGCTTACGCTTAGTGAAGTAGTTGAGCACCGAGCGCGGGCTATACAATAATCGGTCACATACATCGCAGAATTTCAGCAATGGGGCAGGGAACTGATTCTTGATACCACTACAAGTAATTTGGTAGATGTTCGGGCTGTTTTTGCGGTACCTAAGCTTTATGTCGTAGGCGAAGGAGTAATGCACATCACCTGAAAGCACCACGAAGTTGGTTGGCGTTTTGGTGTGAGTAAAGATACTGATGAGTGTGTTAGCACTGCCTGGGTGCGCCATCCAGTTCTCGGCATCAATCACCAGTGGTTTGCCTAGGGTGGTCATCATCTTTTGCAGCGTTTCAATGAACTTAACCCCGAACATCGGTGCCGCGGACACAATCACCACTTTCTCTTGATTGATTAACTGATGTTGAAATTCGGTCAGCGCTTCCCAGTCCATCAAACCCGATGGCTTGTTCATTCGTGACTCAGAACGCCAACGACGAGTGCGTGTATCCAACACAATCACTTTTGGCGACGTGTTGATGGTGTAATGCCATTCTTCGAAACGATCCAACATCTCAATGTATTGCTTGTGTCGTGTTGGCTCTAGCTGCCCAATGACCGTTTCTGTAGTTTCTGGCAGTTCAACCGTTTGCTCGCTTGAGTCACTCAGGTCAACATCTTGGTTCACTAATTCCGAGAAAAGCTGTTTGGTTTGTTCCATGAAATCGCGGTTGAAGTTCTCTGGTGCGTTACCCCAACCTTGGCACATCCAATAAGCCGCAAGGCCGTTACCAATCACTTGTGTCGCGAACTGGTTTTGATCGACCGCGTGTTCCCAACCAACAGTAAGGTTCCAATCATCCGTGACATCGTGGTCATCAAAGATCATGTAAGTTGGGATATGAGCGAACAGACGCTGTACTTGTGGCAGGCCCGCGATGAAGTCATCAATGATGGTGCTCTCATCACGCCACTGTTGCTGCTCGGCAGGCGTTAACTGTCGGCCGCCTTGCATGAAGTTGTTTTCGATTAATCGCTCACGGTTGATGCATTGCCATAGGGTTGGCGACCAAACCAGCAAGTACATGGCGATGAATTCAGACAGCGTGACCAAATGGTTCTCACAATCGGTCGAACTGAAGATAGGGATCCCACGTTTAGGGAACAACTTATCGAGCAGCGAATCTGAAGTGTTGTGGTGTGGCAGTAAATGATCACGTTGGTAAAGATGATACTCGCTGCTAAACAGGGCTTCACTGCTGCTGATTTTGCTGTCCAGTGAGTCGGTCGGCAAGCTTTCACCGACTAACCCAAGCAGTTGGATTACTTGTTGAATCGCGTCCAATGTTGGACCAGCAACGTGATCGGCGTAGATTTGGTCACCGCTCATCATCAGCATATCCGGTCGCTCAACAACAGCTTGGGTGGCGATCTTGTTATCTGCCGCTACTAGGCTGTCTTTGCTCGGGTGATGAGGGTTACGACAAGAGCCATGCAAGATGTAGTCAGCCGTTGTCGATATCTTAAATTCGATTCGAGCGTTATTGTCGTTGGTTCGTTTTTCTGTATAAACCAAGTGCGGCGCCAGCTCAGTTAATGAACCTTGCTCGGTCTCTATTTGATACTGCAACGGAACGTTGGTTGGAAACTTTCCCTGTAAATGAATCAAGGTTACCCAAGCGTGTGTACCCACTTGAATCGACTCTTGTTCATTCAGTGGCGACGTAAAGAAAGAGGTCTCTTGCTCTGCATTGAATAATTCAGTTGTGCCCGAAAGCGGGGCACTGGTGACTACCCAGAGTACCACCTCAGTTGCGGTGGTTTTTCGTAGAATTGGGCCTGCGAGCAATAAGGGAAGAGTTGATGTCGTCGAGCGTTTCAATACGGTTCCTAAATCGTTGGAGGTGTGTCGTTGAGTTCTTTTGTTTCGAGCGCAGAGGTGTCGAGTTCCGGTGTGTCAGGCTCGTGAGTTTCAACAGTTGTTGTTTCCAGTTCTGGAGTTTCAGGCACTGTTGTCTCTTGCTCTGTCATTTCATCTTCCGTCATCTCAAGGACTTCGATAACTTCGGAGCTAGAAAGTTCATGACCCATCAGAAATATCGCCAATAAGGCATCGGCTTTGGTTTTAGTATCGGAAGGGTCGTCTAACACTTGTTCAAGCTTTTCTCGGATCATGGCAATTTCGTGCTCTACAAAGCCACGGCCTTCGTCATCCCCTTGGTTTTCTTCAGGGGCATTATCGAACTCCATAAACAGCAACTCACCATCTAACTTTGTGTTAACCAGTCGCTCTGGCAACCATTCCTCACCCATAACGATATCTGGGTCGGAATCATTGGGTAAGTGGTCTATAATGTTTTGTAATTCTGAGACTTTCACAATACTTTCATTTAACCGAGAATATCCTTCATTGTAACGGTCAATTCCAATCAAACCTAAAACTAGTTGGTTGGAATGGTCAATAAATGTCTATTCAGTAACACAATATTTATTACAAAGAGTAATTACACAAGAATGAAGCACAAATTTTCACCGAAGCTCATCTCGTATGGGGCGGTTTTATTAAGTAACGCTTTTTTAGGTAACTGCGTGGCGTGGGCTGCGGAAGAGCAGGAGTGGGGCGTTGCAGCAATGTTCCGAACTGCGAGCATTCCTTACGACACCTCTGGTGGTGACCAGTCGGTTAACACATTTGTTCCGATGTTATTCTTTAAGAACGATTACGTGTTTATCGACGGCACAGAAATGGGTGCTTACCTGTATCAAACCGAAGATGAAAAGTGGTCATTTAACGCTATTTCTCGTATGCGTTTTATTGATATTCCAGCGTCAGAGCAAAACGCCATTGAGGGTGATACCGCCGATTTCGGTGCTCAACTGACTTACCAACTTGATGAGCAATGGGCTGTCGAGACGGAAATTATGAGTGACAGTGAGTATAACTTCCACGGTAACCTGCGTGCCAAAGCCAAGTATGAAACTGGCGATTGGGAATTCTCTCCAAGCGCGACGCTACGTTATAAAAGTGCCGACTTCAACAGCGAATACTATTCCGCATCCAATGAAACCATTGGTGCAGGTGTAGACCTAAATGTCGGCGTAGAAGCGCGTTATCACGTATTTTCAAACCTTTATCTATTGGGCTCGACCAGTGTAACTCGCTTGGATGACAATGCTTACGATTCTTCGATCGTGGAAGACCGTTATCAAGGTGAACTCTACCTTGGCTTTGGTTTCTTCAATGATAAAGAGAAAGCACCTAAACCTAAGCTAAGTAACGCTCCTTATCTGCGTGTTGCACACGGTTGGGCAACGCCATCGAACATTGGCGACATCATGAAGTTCAACGCGGAGAAAGACGAATACAACAACCAACTCACATCGTTCTTTTATGGTCACCCTTTAACTGATGAGATCTTTGGTTTCCCGTTGGATATCTACCTAACGCCGGGTATTGCGCATCACTGGAGTTCAGACGTTCAATCGAGCAGTACGGAATACATCATTGCGATCAAGGCTTACTACACGTTCAACTGGCCGACACAGTGGCGATTTGGTGTCGCAGAAGGTATGTCGTACATCGATTCGATTACCTACATCGAAGGCTCTGAGATGGACCGTAAAGGCTACACCGCAAGCCACTTGTTGAACTACCTAGACTTCTCATTCGATGTGAATGTAGGCGACTTAATCGGCAAGAACGATTTGAACAACTTGTGGTTTGGTTATTCGTTACACCATCGTTCAGCAATCTTTGAAAACGCCTCTCAGTTTGGTCGTATCAAAGGCGGCAGTAACTACAACACCGTTTATTTCCAATATGAGTTTTAACGACTGATTTAGGTGCTGATTGAACCTGAGATAAGAAGCCTGATAGCTACTGTGAAATCGCTGAGTTTTTAAACGTTAGCGCAGTTTTCACATAGCTCTCAGGCTTTTTTATTGAATACTTGTGGTACAATCGCGCGAGTTTATATAAGAGAAAGAATAGGACACGCTGTGACTTCGTCTCCGGAAAAAGCAGATCCAAATAAGCATACTGCGAACAAGCAGAACCATGACGCGAATTCAAACGCGACATCTGACTCCTCTGCTAATCAAGCTAAGCAAAACCCAAAACAAAACCCAAAATCAAAGCAGCAAGCTCCCAAGACTAGCGCATCTCAAAATAGCCCAGCCTCTCTTCGTAAGGCCTTAAATGAGTGCATGATGCGCGACCGCTTCCGTTTAAGTAAGCGAATCTCTGGTGCAAGCCGCATTAAGAACGAACAATCTAAGCATGCTGTTTTCGATGAAATCGCATTAGATATTGCCAAGTCGATGATGACGGCAACCCAGCGTGCTGCGCAAAAACCAACGATTGAATACCCTGAAATTCTCCCTGTTAGCCAAAAACGCGACGACATCGCAAAAGCCATTGCTGAAAACCAAGTGGTTATCGTAGCGGGTGAAACAGGCTCTGGCAAAACTACTCAGCTACCAAAAATCTGTTCTGAGCTTGGCCGTGGCCGCTTTGGCCTAATTGGTCACACTCAGCCACGTCGTCTTGCTGCACGTTCGGTTGCGAACCGTATTGCTGAAGAGATGGAAACACAGCTGGGTGAGTTTGTTGGTTATAAGGTTCGATTCAACGACCAAATTTCTGACAACACACAAATCAAATTGATGACCGACGGTATTCTGCTGGCGGAGATTCAACACGACCGTTTCTTAAACCAGTACGACACCATCATCATCGATGAAGCGCACGAACGTAGCCTGAACATCGATTTCATTATGGGTTACTTGAAAGAGTTGCTACCAAAGCGTCCTGATCTGAAAGTGATCATCACGTCGGCAACCATCGACCCAGAACGTTTCTCTAAGCACTTCAATAATGCACCAATCATCGAAGTGTCCGGCCGTACTTACCCAGTAGATACGCGTTACCGCCCATTAGGTGGTGATGAAAGTGATTCAGACCGTGACCAAATCGAAGGCATCTTCGAAGCGGTTGATGAGCTGTGTGATGAAGGCCTTGGCGATATCTTGATCTTCATGAACGGTGAACGAGAAATTCGTGATACCGCGGATGCACTGAGTAAACGTAACCTGCGTGATACTGAAATTGTTCCGCTTTACGCTCGTCTTTCGGCGGGTGAACAGAACCGAATCTTCCAGTCTCATACTGGCCGACGCATCGTTCTGGCAACCAACGTAGCAGAAACCTCGTTAACCGTTCCTGGCATCAAGTATGTTATCGACCCGGGTACGGCGCGTATTAGCCGTTACAGCTACCGCACCAAAGTACAACGCCTACCGATTGAGCCTGTGTCTCAGGCGAGCGCAAACCAGCGTAAAGGTCGTTGTGGTCGTGTTGCGGAAGGTATCTGTATTCGTCTGTACTCTGAGGAAGATTTCGAGTCACGCCCAGAGTTTACTGATCCAGAGATTCTTCGCACTAACCTAGCGTCTGTAATCCTTCAGATGACAGCGCTTGGCTTAGGCGATATTCAAGCATTCCCATTTGTTGAAGCGCCAGATAAACGCAATATTCAAGATGGTGTAAGGCTGCTTGAAGAGCTTGGTGCGATCGCGACCGTTGAACCGTCTGCGAACAAAAATAAGAATCAAGGCGACGATAAGAAGAAGCTCACGGCGATTGGTCGTAAGCTAGCGAAGTTGCCTATCGATCCGCGTCTAGCACGTATGGTCATCGAAGCGCCACGCAACCGCTGTCTACATGAAGTGATGGTTATTGCGTCTGCACTGTCGATTCAAGACCCGCGAGAGCGCCCATCAGACAAGCAACAATCGTCTGATGATAAGCACAAGCGCTTCTTCGATAAAGAGTCTGATTTCATCACGTTTGTGAACCTATGGGATTACATCAAGCAGCAGCAAAAAGCGCTGTCGAGTAACCAATTCCGCAAACAGTGTAAGCAAGATTACCTCAACTATTTACGTATTCGTGAATGGCAAGATGTGTACTTCCAAATTCACCAAGCGATGCGTGAATTGGATACCAAACTGAACACTGAACCGGGTAGCTACGATGGCATTCACATATCGCTACTGTCGGGTTTGCTTTCGCACATCGGTATGAAAGACCAAGAGAAGAATGAATATCAAGGTGCCCGTAATGCGCGCTTCCATATCTTCCCTGCGTCTGGCCTATTTAAGAAACAGCCTAAGTGGATCATGTCTGCTGAACTGGTGGAAACCTCAAAACTTTGGGGTCGTGTTATCGCCAAGATTCAACCGGAATGGATTGAACCGCTAGCGAAACACCTGATTAAACGCAGCTACAGCGAACCACATTGGTCGAAGAAGCAAGCGGCGGTAATGGCACACGAAAAAGTGATGCTTTACGGGATCCCAATTGTCCCTAAACGTCTTGTGAACTACGGAGCGATTGACCCAACTGTCAGCCGTGAGTTGTTCGTACGCAGCGCGTTGGTAGAAGGCGAGTGGGAAACCAAGCACACCTTCTTCAAGCAAAACCGCAAGCTACTGCAAGAAGTGGAAGAGCTTGAGCATAAGTCTCGTCGTCGTGACATCTTGATCGATGATGATGAGCTATTCGATTTCTATGACCAGCGTGTGGGTGAAGAAGCGGTTTCAGGCCGTCACTTCGATACATGGTGGAAGAAGACTAGCCAGAAAACACCAGAGCTACTTAACTTTGAAAAGTCGATGCTGTTCAGAGGTGATGCAAGCCACGTTACTGATTTGGATTACCCTAACTTCTGGCACCAGAATGGTATTAAGCTGAAGCTGAGCTACCAATTTGAACCGGGCGACGACAACGATGGTGTAACGGTACACATTCCGCTACCTATCTTGAACCAAATCGACCAGAACGGTTTTGATTGGCAGATCCCAGGCTTACGTCAGGAATTGGTGATTAGCTTAATTAAGTCGTTACCTAAAACGCTACGCCGTAACTTTGTGCCTGCGCCAAACTACGCTGATGCGTTCTTGGCTCGTGTTACACCGTTAGAAGCGCCGCTGTTGGATTCTCTTGAGAAAGAGCTACGCCGCATGACAGGTGTGGAAGTAGTACGTGATGACTGGAAGTTAGACCAGATTCCAGAGCACTTAAAGGTAACATTCCGTGCCGTGGATCATCGCAAGCGTAAGCTAAAAGAACAGAAAGACCTGCATGAACTGAAAGAGAGCCTGAAAGACAAGGTTCAAGAAACGCTTTCTAAAGTTGCAGACGATGATATCGAACAGCAGAACCTGCATACGTGGAGCTTTGGTGAGTTACCAAAAGTCTACCAACAGAAGCGCGGTGGCTACGATGTTAAAGCTTTCCCAGCGCTGGTGGATACCAAAGACAGCGTAGAGATCAAACTGTTCGAAACTGAGCAAGAGCAGATCTCGGCAATGAAATCGGGTCAGCGTCGTTTGATCTTGTTGAACGTACCATCGCCGATCAAATACCTGCACTCGAATTTGCCGAACAAATCGAAACTTGGCTTGTACTTCAACCCATACGGACAGGTACTCGATCTTATCGATGACTGTATCGCTTGTGGTATTGATAAGCTGATTGAAGAGAAGGGCGGTTTGGTTTGGGAACCAGAGCAGTTTGAAGCACTGAAAGAACACGTGCGTGCAGAGCTGGGTGACACCGTGGTTGAGATTGCTCAACAGGTTGAAACCATCTTAACCACGGCATTCAGCATCAGTAAGAAGCTGAAAGGGCGTGTTGACCTTTCTATGGCATTCGCACTTTCTGACATAAAAGCTCAAGTAGAAGGTTTGATTTTTAAGGGTTTTGCCACAGAATGTGGATGGAAACGCTTGCCAGATATTCTACGCTATATGAAGGCGATAGAACGTCGTATGGAGAAGCTGCCTATTGACCCGAACAAAGATCGTTTACAC
This sequence comes from Vibrio pomeroyi, assembly GCF_024347595.1. Classification (NCBI taxonomy): domain Bacteria; kingdom Pseudomonadati; phylum Pseudomonadota; class Gammaproteobacteria; order Vibrionales; family Vibrionaceae; genus Vibrio; species Vibrio pomeroyi. Next base: position 1,450,895 of record NZ_AP025506.1, read on the forward strand.
ATGATCAAAGTTGAGTCAGTAATGAATGATTACAAAGAGCTGCTGAATAAGATTCCAAAAGGGATCGCGGTTCCAGAAAACGTAAAAGAGGTGCGTTGGATGATAGAAGAGCTTCGTGTAAGCTTCTTCGCACAGCAGCTCGGTACGCCTTATCCTGTGTCAGATAAGCGTGTTAAAAACGCGATTGATGCTTGCTAAAGGAATATAGTTAGACGCAACGGCAAGGTTCAGGTATAAATCTTGCTTGTTGCATGAGTAATTGAATAGTTATTACATACAAGGCGACTTGGTGGCAATTTATTACCACTCAAGGCCTGCCACTAGGACGAAAAGGTCGAATATGAAAAAAACGTTATTGGCACTAGCACTGCTAGGTGCATCTTCAACAGCTATGGCTGATTCTTGGTTGTACGGCGGCGTAATGGGTGGTCAAAACTCATTCGGTAGCGAAGAAGAAACGGCGATGGGTATCCACGTGGGTACAGGCATCCTGCCATTAATCGGTGTTGAAGCGGGTTACTGGGATCTAGGTTCTTTCGATAGCATTAAATACGGCAATCGTGACCTAACTAACATGGATGCAAGCACTGCTTACCTAGCAATCAAACCAAGCATCGACTTTGGTCCTCTACATGTATACGCGAAGGGTGGTCTTCACTCATATGAGCTTAAAGCTGATAACTTTAAGCAAGACGATGTAGACGTAATGTTTGCAGTTGGCGCAGAATACTTCATCTTTGGTCCACTATCTGTAGGCGCTAGCTACCAAAACTTCAAAATGAAAGATGACGACTCAGGCGTTTTCTCTCTAAACGCAACTATCCACCTACTGTAATCAATCAGTAAGGCGATCGTAAATAACGGTCGATTAGTAGCTAAAGAGTTCGTAAGAATTCATAAAAAATGCCAGCTTAAGAGCTGGCATTTTTGTATCTGTTAACCGTGTTGTCGTTGCTCTGTTTTCTTATAACAGATAGCGTTAAGCGGTTACTTTTTACTGTTCAGAATCTGTTGGATGCGCGGGTTCAGTGCTTTACCATGTTGGCTTTCGTACTCTTCGCGTTTCAAGTCGTTCAAGTTCTTCACTGAGTTAGCGGCAAGAAGGAATTGCGGCAATTCCGTTTCTAACATGCCTTTCTCGTCTAAACGTTTTGCTTCCAAGTAGTACTTCTTGAATAGGCCATCAAGCTTGTTTTCCGCAGTGCGCTTCAAATCGTACAGCTTGTTTTGAATCAGCCATTTTTCAATCTTGTTCACGGCAGTGCGAGACAACACTCGAATACGGCTGTCTAGCAGCTCTTCTTCCGTTAAAGAATCCTTTAGGATCCAAAGCTCACCCATTTGTGGCGGCCAGCTGTTGCCAAGCTGAATACGCTCATGACAGTGCATTAGCACGCGGTTAAGGCCATCAGAATCAACAGAGTTAGCAAACTCAATGAACTTACCACTTGGCTCACTACCGTATTGGTATTCCCACTGTGTTTCGTACACGCTCAAGAAAGAGCCGAACACGTGAATACACCAGTCTGTTAGCTCAAGTTCTGCTGGATCTTGATCAACAACAGGCACTTGCTGAGACGCACCACTGCTAGCAGCGTTTGGTGTCGCTACTTCAGTGTTCTGCGATTCAATAACGTCAGGTACTACGGGATCTTTAGGCAGCACTTCCGGAACAACAGGTGAAGCTGGCTCAGAAGGTTGGCTTTTTGCCTTTTTGAATGAGCTGCTGCCTGAAGCGTTCAGATGGGCTAAGCTTTTGTCGATACCCATTTCCTTGAGCTTGTCCTGCATTTCCTGAATATTGAGAGGTCTTCTGCTGTTGTTGTCTTTCATTTTGCTTCTCGTTAACTAACCAGTACTGCAACTTAGATTCGATGCGAGAGATTGGCATGAGTTCATTGGCTTTGGCTTTATACCAGAGGACAAATTTTTTCCATATTAAGCTATGGTCACCAGCAAGGCCGGAGAATTTAAACGCACGTTCCGCCCAAGTTGGAATGATCTCTTCATCCAAATCATGAGTTGAAACGGTGTTGCTGGTCATTGAGCCTCGGCTTTGCGGGCGAGGGGCTTGCTGCATGTTTTGCATCGGTGCCGGAGCTGGCTGAAACTTAGGTGCAGGTGCAGGTGCAGGTGCAGGTGCAGGTGCCGTAGAGTAGACCGGAATACTATTGGTCGGTTGAGCTTCAACCTGAACCGCAGCTTGCTGTTGCTCAATGAGCATTTTGAAAACGTGGATCTCTTTCTGATCTCGATAATCTACTTTCACCTTATCGAGAAAACCTTGGTCGACTAAACACTTAAGACAGTCGGCTAAACCAAACGTAGAGAGAGCACAAAGTTGACTTGCTGATTGTAGGCACACATTGGTGTAGCCGAATTCGTCAGCACCGTCTGCAAGCATCAATAAAACAAGCTTTTCTGCTGGGCTAGAAGTATTCACTTGCCAAGCTAAATAAGAATATTTGGCGCTCAATATCGTGTTCTCAAAAAAGGTAGGTCGTTGACTCTATTGTAAGTCACCGCTTACTGAATTTATAGCAACTTAACAGAAAACGACATTAGTGAGACAAATATTAACCATAAGGAGAGGTCTGACCCAGAAAGGCAGCATGACTCGCCAATTTTTTCGTAGCATGTTCACACAGTCATCACTTTTCAAATACTCCTACTTTCCCGTTTTTATTGAGCAGTCATCACTGCTATGACTATTGATAATCCTCCCACCCATTCACAGAATGCATTTAATTTATAAAACACCTTGATATGATCAATATTTACGCTATTATGACGATAAGTCAGAAATGACGAAGCGTCACAAAATGGTTAACTACATGAATTTACTATTCGTGTTAATATATTGGATAGGAGTGTTTTAAATACTGGCGAAGCTTAGATGATAGCTAAGCTAAAATACGGACTGAGAAATTATGTTTGGCTTTGGTTGTAAAGGCGATAAACAAGGTATCTTTGGTTGCAAAGGCGTGTTGTCTAAAAAGCAGCAGTCTATCGCAGACCGAGAAGTAGAGTTGATGTTGTTAGCAAAAGATCTGGTTCGAGAACAAGGGTTCGGAAACCTCACGATGGATAAGCTAACGGCCGCGAGCTCTTATTCAAAAGGTACAATATACAATCACTTTTGCAGCAAAGAAGACGTGGTTTTAGCCTTGTGCATTCACTCTTTAAAGGCCGAAGCATTAATGTTTGCTCGTTCTGGAGAGTTTGAAGGCAACACGCGCGAAATGGTGGTTGCATTACACGTTGCTTACCGAATCTATGTTCGCATGGAGCCGGTGTTATCAACGTGTGCGATCATGGCAAAAAGCCCGTGGGTACTAGAGAAAGCGTCTAGTGCACGCGTAGCCGAGATGAATGAACTGGAAGAATTGGTGATTGAACAAGCCGATTTAATGGTTAACCGAGCAGTTGATGCCGGCGACCTAAAGTTCCCTTCTGGTATGGGCTCAGATGCCATCGTGTTTGCTAACTGGTCAATCGCATTTGGTTCAAATGCCTTGTCACAGAACGCATCAAACAGTCATTGTATTAAGCGGTTACAAGACCCGTATTCAGTATTATACAACGCGAACATGCTACTAGATGGCCTCAACTGGCAACCCCTTTCTACCGATTGGGATTACCGTAAAACTTGGCGTCGTGTAGAGCAAGAACTGTTCAGTGAAGAGATCGCTTACTTAGAATCGGTAGGTCGATAGCTTCCATTAAGCCCACTCATGTGGGTTTATTAATAACCATTTGTGACGATTCGTCATAAACTTAAGTTTAGCCCAGTGCTGTTTGGGTTTTCTTGAGTGTATGACTAAGCATTGTGTTTTTGTCAGCTTCGGCTGACTTTTTATGACACAACTATGACGAATCGTCACAAATGGAGACTGTGATGGAACATGACAGCCAGAAGCCTGCTTTCGATCACCAAAATCGAGATAATCGTAACGTCGAAAACGCTGATCTAAATAACAGTTGGCACTCAATACCTACCAAGCGTTCGTTTATCGTTCTGCTGGTGGCTTTTTCAATCATCATGCTCTCTGCATTAGGGGCCAAGAACCTCTACTTTAGAGGGGACTACAACATCTTCTTCGAAGGCACCAACAAACAGTTGATGGCATTCGACGAAATCGAAACCACCTTTGCAAAAACCGACAACCTTGCGATTGTCGTTGCGCCTGAAGATGGCAATGTCTTCACCCCAGAAACCCTCACCTTAATTCAAAACCTCACGGTCGATGCGTGGCAAATCCCATACTCAAGCCGTGTGGATTCCCTTGCCAATTATCAGCACACCGAAGCCATTGAAGACGACCTCTTGGTGGAAGACCTGCTGTATGAAGAATACGAGCACACGCCAGAGCGCATCGCCAAAGTAAAAAAGATCGCCCTAAACGAACCTCTGCTTAAGAACGCGTTGGTGTCGTCTTCTGGCGATGTGACGATTGTGAACGTGACCGTGCAATTGCCAGAAGTGGATAAAACCGCGGAAGTGCAAGAAGTGATCGCAGCAATCAACACCATGATCGCCAAGTATCAAGCCGATTACCCGAATGTCGAATTCCATAAAGCGGGCATCATTGCCATGAACAACGCCTTTATGATGTCGGCTCAAGAAGACAGCTCAACGTTGGTGCCATTAATGCTATTGGTGGTGTTGGTGTTCCTAACCTTTATGCTGCGCTCGTTCTTTAGTGTGGTCGCCACGTTGGTTGTAATTATCTCTTCGATTGTTGCCACCATGGGATTGTCTGGTTGGGCAGGGATGTTCCTCAGTACTCCAACGGTTAACGTTCCAACCTTAGTGCTAACGCTGGCTGTTGCCGATTGTGTTCACGTGATTGTGACCATGAGACAAGCGATGCAACGTGGCATGGAGAAAGCACAAGCCATTCAATACAGCATCAAGTTGAACGCGATGCCAATTTTGATTACCTCGGTGACTACTGCGATTGGCTTCTTAATGATGAACATGTCGGACTCTCCGGTATTACGAGACTTCGGTAACTTGTCAGCATTGGGTGTGATCATCGCGTGTATCCTCTCTGTGACTATGCTTCCTGCGCTGTTAAAACTGCTGCCAGTTAAGCGCTTGCCTGCGAGTTCTTCGGCGGCAGGTAAAGTGACCTTTATGGATAAACTGGGTGACTTTGTGGTAACCAACCGTAAAGCACTGTTGCCTGTTTCTACTCTTGTGATTGTCGGCGCTGCCGCGTTAATTCCACTCAACAAAGTGAACGATGAATCGGTGAAGTATTTCGATACTTCGAGTGAATTCAGACAAGCGGCGGACTTCATGGAAGAGACCGTAAGCGGCATGACGACACTGAGCATTGCAGTGAAAACCAACGAGTCTCAAGCAATCGCTGATCCTGTGTTCTTGCAAGCGATTGGCGACTTTACTGAATGGCTACGCGTTCAACCAGAAACTGACCATGTGGCAACGCTTTCAGATGTTTACATGCGTTTGAATAAGAACATGCACGGCGATGATGACAGCTACTACCAATTGCCGCTTAACCGTGAACTTGCCGCGCAATATCTGCTGCTTTATGAGATGTCTCTGCCGTACGGCTTGGATTTGAACAACCAGATCAACGTCGATAAGTCATCGATCAAAATGGTACTTACTGTCGACAACCTTGGCAGCGTTGAGCTAGTGGAACTCGAAGAGCGCATTTACTCATGGTTTGCAGCCAATGCACCTCAGTATGAAGTAGTCGCGTCGAGCCCATCACTCATGTTTGCTCACATTGGCGAAACCAACATGGCAAGCATGCTCTCGACTCTGCCTATCACCTTAGTGCTTATCTCTGGCTTGATGATCTTTGCGTTGCGTTCAGTTCGCTTAGGCATGATCAGCCTAGTGCCAAACATTGCGCCTGCAATTATTGGCTTTGGTTTATGGGCGCTTATCTCCGGTGAAATCAACCTTGGTTTGTCAGTGGTGGTTACGCTCACTCTGGGTATCGTGGTTGATGATGCGGTGCACTTCTTAAGCAAATACCAGCGCGCACGATTAGAAGGTAAATCAGCGGAAGAAGCGGTTCGATATGCCTTCCACACCGTTGGCCGCGCATTGTGGATCACCACAGTCGTGCTTGTGGCTGGCTTTTCTGTACTGGCGATGTCGAGCTTCAGACTCAATTCAGACATGGGTTTACTCAGCGCGATAGTGATTTTCATTGCGCTGGTGGTCGACTTCATCTTGTTACCGAGCTTACTGATGATCTTCGACAAACAGACTCACTACGAACCAAAGTCATCCGCTAAAGCTCAATCCAACCCGTCTAACCCAGCAGCCGAACTGTCTACTTCGACTAAATAAGGAATCGTCAGCCTGCTGCGGTGGGCTGACTCAAGGAGAAATTTATGAAAAGCGTTAAACAATCATTCGTTACTACATTATTCACACTGAGCACACTCGCGGCTTTCCCTGTGTTAGCCGATCCAGCGAAAGGCTTAGAAATTGCAGAACAACGTAAAGCCGTTGATGTCGGGTGGGGCGATTCTGTCGCGACCATGGAAATGCTACTTCGCAACAAACAGGGCGAAAGCAGTACGCGACTAATGCGATTGAAATCATTAGAAGTCGATGACGATGGCGACAAAGGTTTAACCATTTTTGATGAGCCGCGTGACGTAAAAGGCACGGCTTTCTTAAACCATTCACACATCACTAAATCGGATGACCAATGGTTGTATCTGCCTGCATTGAAGCGTGTAAAGCGCATCTCTTCACGTAACAAATCGGGCCCGTTTATGGGCAGTGAATTTGCTTATGAAGACTTAAGCTCGTTCGAGCTAGAAAAGTACACCTTCAACTACATTGAAGACGCGAAACTGGAAGGCGTAGACACCTTTGTTTTAGAGCAAGTGCCGACCGACAAAAACTCTGGTTACACCATGCAAAAAGTATGGCTAGACCAACAATACTACCGCCCAATTCAGGTTGAGTTTTACGATCGCAAAGGCGCACTGTTGAAGACTCTATCGTTCCAAGATTACAAACAATATCTGAACCAATACTGGCGCGCTCACACCATGGCGATGCAAAACCATCAAACAGGCAAGAGCACCGTATTAACCACAACAGATTTGGCGTTCCAGACCGGTCTTAAAGACAAGGACTTCCAAAAAAACACGCTTAAACGTGCTAAGTAAGGCAAGAATATGAAAAGGATTGTGGCAACAGGAACCCAGTTATCCTTAACCTTGGCAGCGACAGTCGGGCTTATGCAGGTCTCGCTGCCATGTGTGGCGGCCGGCTTTAGTCCGGATCTCTCAGGGCAGGTTAACATTGAACATAGGCAGTTCTTTAGTGACGGTTTACAAGGGCAGGATAAAGGACAAAGCTCACTGGTGTTACAGCCAGAGTTTTACTGGGAACAAGAAGAGGGCAATGGCAGCTTTACCTTCACCCCGTTTTATCGCCTAGACAGCGAGGATGATGAGCGAACTCATGGAGACATTCGAGAAGCCTTATACCTAACCTATTGGGATGATTACGAACTGCGAGCCGGTGTTGGCAAAGTGTTTTGGGGCGTGACTGAATCGGCGCATCTGGTCGATGTGGTAAACCAAACCGATGCCATTGAATCGGTCGATGGTGAATCCAAGTTGGGTCAGCCTATGGTTCATTTCACCTCGATAAAAGACTGGGGAACCATAGACGCCATGTTACTGCCGTATTTTCGTGAACGTACCTTTGCGGGCGAAGACGGACGATTAAGGCCAACGGTACCCGTTTCGGATGATGCGCTTTACGAATCTTCGCGAGAAGAAAAGCATGTGGATGTAGCGCTACGCTATAGCCAAATGTACGGCGATTGGGATGTCGGTTTAAGCTATTTAGGCGGCACAAACCGCGACCCTTATTACCGTGTGCAAGGCAACCAGCTCAAGCCATACTATGCACAAATGCAGCATTTCGGATTGGATGTGCAGGGCATTATTGGCGACTGGTTATGGAAGCTGGAAAGCATTTATCGCGATAGCTACGACAACCATACAGGCGTAGCAACAGGCTTTGAATACACCTGGGTTGGGGCGCTTGAATCGTACTGGGACATTGGCTTCATCGCTGAATACTTGTATGACAGCCGGGGTAATAACGCCCAAACCATCGGCCAAAACGATGTGTTCCTTGGGGCACGTTTCGCCTTGAACGATGAAGACGGCACCGAAGTTCTTACAGGCATCACCCAAGACTTGGACAACAGCGATGTCTACAGTGCAAAGCTCGAAGCATCGAGTCGCATCAATAACAACCTCAAGTGGCGACTCAACGCTTGGTTGTTTGAGAACGAAACTCCAGAAGACTTGTTGTTCTTTGCTCGCAAGGATGATTTTGTTGAGGTGGCGTTGGAATATTATTTCTAATGTTGGTTTGGTGGGGCGTTCTTGTTAAAGAGGGCGTCTCAGATTTAAGACGCGCTATGTTTATAATGTTCAACGTCATCTTTTTATAAAATAGAGCAAATAATCGAATAGTCCTAAAGGTAAGATGGTTATATTTTTCGAGTATCTATAACCTCCGAATATGCATGTAAATCGTGCTGGTGGTATCGGCCCTAAGGGATTTATGAATTTATTTGATTGGGATAAAAACTTTGAGACAGGCATTGGTGTTGTTGATGAACAGCATCAATACCTTGTTGGTTTTATCAACCATTACGGAAACCTGTTGTCGGAGAATACGATCTCTATAGACGACATTAACATCGCTTTACTCGATCTCACGCGCTATGCAGAATTCCACTTTAAAGAAGAAGAATCTTTGATGAGAGAGCGTGGCGTTTATGACTTACACATAGAAGAACACGTCAAAGTGCATCGTGTGTTTATGCAAGACATCTACAGCATGCAAGCCTTCATCTTGGAAGAAGATCAGGCGTCAGCACGTCAGCTACTGGACTTCCTCATCCATTGGCTTGCTTACCACATCCTTGGAATCGACCAAAATATGGCGCGACAAATGGTCGCCATAGAAGAGGGCGCAACACCTCAACGAGCCTTTGAGGCAGAAGAAAAGCGGCAAGACTCTTCGACTGTCCCTTTACTGGCCGCGCTTAAAGGCTTATTCGAACAAGTCTCTGAACGAAACAAACAGTTGTTACGCTTCAATCAGGAACTCGAAGACAAAGTCGAAGAACGTACCGCAGAATTGAAACGAGCGAATAAGAAGCTCGAAGAACTCTCGTTAACCGATTCACTTACGGATTTGCCTAACCGTCGTTGCGCTTTTAAACAGTTAGCTTTGCATTGGCAAGAATCGAAAGAATTTGGCATGCCTTTAGTGTGCATTATGATTGATGCCGACAACTTCAAGCGCATTAATGACACAAGTGGTCATGATGCAGGCGACTTGGTGCTACAAACGCTCTCGCGTGAACTGAAAAACACGTTCCGTAACGATGATATTGTGTGTCGATTAGGGGGCGATGAGTTCTTGGTGATTTGCCCGGATACCGATCTTAATGGGGGCATGCACATCGCAGAAACGACGCGACAGAAAGTGTCTGAATTAGAGGTCGAAACCGGCAACCAAGCTTGGATTGGTAGCATCAGTGTCGGTGTGGCGGAAATGACCCAAGAATTCGAAACCATGAATGAATTGATTAAAGCGGCTGACGAGTCCGTTTATCTAGCGAAAGATGCGGGTAAGAACAGCGTTTGTTCTATTCAGATCTAGCCTTCAGGTCATTTCCAAATTAAGAAGTGGAACCTGTAATTGTTCCACTTCTTCCTACTCCTCATTAATATCCTGTTAAATTTGCCGTGTTTTTAGTCAATAACTTGTTCTTTTAGCGATTCAATTTGGCATTAGAAGCGTGTTTGATTACTATGTGTAGCTATCTAAAAAAACTAATCATCCGATACGGACACTACCAACTGGTAGATGAGGAAATGATGCAACATCTAGAAGAGATCATTGCTAATGCAACGACTGCTATTGATACAGCAGATTCGTTAGTCGCACTTGATGAAGTGCGAGTTCAGTATTTAGGTAAGAAGGGTGAACTAACTCTTCAACTACAAAGCCTAGGTAAACTTCCACCTGAAGAGCGTCGCACTGCTGGTCAAGAGATCAACAAAGCGAAAGGTGCTGTTCAACAAGCGATCGCAGCTCGCAAAGACGCACTACAACGTGCAGAGCTTGAAGCGAAACTAGCTGAAGAAACTATCGATGTGAGCCTACCAGGTCGTCGCATTGAGAACGGTGGTCTTCACCCAGTTACACGCACAGTTGAGCGTATCGAACAGTTCTTTGGTGAGCTTGGCTTTAGCACTGAGTCTGGCCCTGAGATCGAAGATGCATTCCACAACTTTGATGCACTAAACATCGCAGACGATCACCCAGCTCGTACTGATCACGATACTTTCTTCTTCAACCCTGATCTAATGCTACGTACGCACACTTCTGGTGTTCAAATCCGTACGATGGAAAACGGCAAACCGCCATTCCGCTTCATTGCTCCGGGTCGTGTTTACCGTAACGACTACGATCAAACTCACACGCCAATGTTCCACCAAGTGGAAGGTATGTTAGTTGATGAGAACGTAAACTTCGCACAACTTAAAGGCATTCTTAACGATTTCCTTTGTAACTTCTTTGAAGAAGAAGTTGAAGTGCGTTTCCGTCCTTCATTCTTCCCGTTCACAGAGCCTTCAGCTGAAGTTGACGTGAAACGTAAAGATGGCAAATGGCTAGAAGTTCTAGGCTGTGGCATGGTTCATCCTAACGTACTTCGCTCTGTTGGCATCGACCCTGAGAAATACTCTGGTTTTGCATTCGGTATGGGTGTAGAGCGTCTAACGATGCTTCGTTACGGCGTAAATGACCTTCGTGCGTTCTTCGAGAACGACCTTCGTTTCCTTAAACAATTCAAGTAATCCGGAGCAGTCAAAACTATGAAATTCAGTGAATCTTGGCTACGCGAGTGGGTTAAACCTGCAATTAACAGCGAAGAGCTAGCTCACCAAATCACTATGGCTGGTTTGGAAGTTGACGATGTAGAACCTGTTGCTGGTGAATTCACCGGCGTTAAAGTAGGTAAAGTGGTTGAGTGCGGTCAGCACCCAGACGCAGACAAACTACAAGTTACAAAAATTGATATCGGCGAAGAAGAGCTGTTAGACATCGTATGCGGTGCATCTAACTGTCGTCTTGGCCTAACTGTAGCAGTAGCAACAGTTGGCGCAGTACTTCCTGGTGACTTCAAAATCAAGAAAGCAAAACTACGTGGCGTTCCATCGCACGGCATGCTTTGTTCTTTCTCTGAGCTAGGTATCGACGTAGAGTCTGACGGCATCCTTGAGCTGCCTGAAGGCACAACGCTAGGTATGGACGTTCGTGAGCTTCTTGAGCTTAACGACGTAACTATCGACGTAGACCTAACAGCAAACCGCGCAGACTGCTTCAGCATCCGTGGCCTTGCTCGTGAAGTTGGCGTACTAAACCGCGCAGACGTTACAGAGCCAACAGTTGAAGCTGTTGCAACAAGCATTGAAGACACAGTATCTGTTGAAATCAAAGCAACTGATGCTTGTCCACGTTACCTTGGCCGTGTGGTTAAGAACGTAAACGTGAAAGCGGAATCTCCAATCTGGATGCAAGAAAAACTGCGTCGTTGTGGTATCCGTTCAATCGACCCAGTTGTAGACATCACAAACTACGTGATGCTAGAGCAAGGCCAACCAATGCACGCATTTGATCTTGCTAAGATCGAAGGCGGTATCGTGGTTCGTCTAGCAGAGCAGGGCGAAAAGCTAACACTTCTAGATGGCAACGAAGCTGAACTAAACAGCAACACACTTGTTATCGCTGACCACAACAAAGCACTAGCAATCGCTGGTATCTTTGGCGGTCAAGATTCAGGTGTTACGACCGAAACAACAGACGTACTTCTTGAAGCGGCATTCTTCGCACCGGATCACATCCGTGGTCGCGCACGTGCTTACGGCCTTCATACTGATTCTTCTCTACGTTTCGAACGTGGTGTTGATTCAACACTTCAAGCAGCAGCAATGGAGCGTGCAACACAGCTTCTAGTTGAAATCTGTGGTGGTGAAGTTGCGCCAGTAAACGGCAGCGAATCTGAAGCTGATCTTCCTAAAGCAAACGTAGTTGCTCTACGTCGCGCTAAGCTAGACAGCCTGCTAGGTCACGAAATCCCATCTACAGACGTAGTGGAAATTCTTACTCGCCTAGGTTGTACTGTTTCTGTTGTAGAAGATACGGAAACGACAGAAGCTGGTTGGACGGCAACGTCTCCATCTTGGCGTTTTGATATCGCAATCGAGCAAGACCTAATTGAAGAAGTAGGTCGTATCTACGGTTACGATAACATTCCAAACCAAGCGCCTAAAGCGGCACTTAAAATGAATGACCACAAAGAAGCTGACCAACCGCTTAAGCGCGTTCGTGACCTTCTTGTAGACCGTGGCTACCACGAAGCAATCACATACAGCTTCGTAGAACCAGAACAGCAAAAACTTGTTGTACCTGGTGTTGAGCCACTAATCCTGCCATTCCCAATCTCTGCGGACATGTCAGCAATGCGTCTTGGCCTAATTCAAGGTCTTCTAAACACAGTTGTTCACAACCAGAAGCGTCAACAGTCTCGCGTTCGTCTATTCGAATCAGGCCTACGTTTCATCCCTGAAGCAACAGCTGAAAACGGCATGCGCCAAGAAATGATGCTTGCGGGCGTTATCTCTGGTACTCGTGGCGAAGAGCACTGGGATATTGCAACTAACACTGTAGATTTCTTCGATCTTAAAGGTGACCTAGAAGCAGTTCTTGAGCTTTCAGCAAACGAAATCGCATACAGCTTCAAAGCAGCTAAGCACCCAGCACTTCACCCAGGTCAAACTGCGGCTATCGTAGTAGACGGCAAAGAAGTGGGTATCATTGGTACTGTTCACCCAGAACTAGAGCGTAAGTTTGGTCTTAACGGCCGTACTATCGTATTCGAAATCGAATGGGCAGCTATCAACACTCGCGTGCTTCCAGAAGCAGTAGCTGTATCTAAGTTCCCTGCAAACCGTCGTGATATCGCAGTAGTTGTTGACGAAGCAGTTGCTTCTGGCGACATCGTAGAAGCGTGTATCGCTGCTGGTGGCGAATTCCTAACAGGCGCTAAGCTGTTCGACGTATACGTTGGTCAAGGCGTTGAAGAAGGTAAGAAGAGCCTAGCAATCGCACTTAGCCTACAGTCTGTAGAGCGCACACTTGAAGATGCAGACATCGCTGGTTCAGTAGATGCTATCGTAGCTTCAATCTCAGAGAAATTCGGCGCAGCACTTCGCGACTAATCTCTTCTGATAGATAGAAAACCAAAGGCCTCGCAATGCGAGGCCTTTTTTAAATCTAGTTCATATTTATCTGTCTTTGCACATCTCAATGATTTCATCAATAATCGTGACCATATCTTCACAAACTTCATCTGCTTGTATCGAATGTATATATTCTTCTTTATCAAACTTCACTTTAAAATACTTATTAATGCCATCTAATACTGGTTTTACGTCTTTACTGAATAACCCTTCAGTGTTGCTAGCTCTATCGGAGTTCTTATACGTCGGTGGTACAACAAGTCCATGTTCATCTGTAAGGTAATCTTTAACAGCATTTACATCTTTAGAGATATTAGAATTTCTACAATTATTTGTGATATAACGGCTAATAGCTTCAGGAATGATCAAGTAATTCTCAATTTCTCGTCTCCTTAAAGTTCTGTATTTCATTATTGCATGTTTAGCTGAATCATCTTTTTGAACATCGCACCCGTTATTGTGAAGATGACAGTTGGTCGTGGAATAGTTTTCATCATCTAAGTCTCTTAAGCTATATGCTAAGATATGATTTCCTGTCTCTTGCGCTATTTTTTGGTTTAGCTCAATAATTAGGGTTTTACGTTCTTTGTGCTTCTTATTAGTAACCCATTCAACGATGTTATTTGGCCATACTTTCCCCAGTCTTTGGCAAAGGGTTCGAAGAACACGGCCGTCACTCGAGTTTTCGATTAATAATACATTTTTGTGTTCTATGATCGAGTCTAATAGGGGGAAATACTTGCTTCCCAGTCCTTCTAGAACAAGGACTTTTTCTTCATTATTTTTTAGATAGTTAGCTTTATAGTTTTCAACATGTAAAACTTTTGGGTAGTTAATTAGCTTAATTAACTCAGAGCTGTGGCTAACTAGTAATATCTGCTTGTTATATTCATTACATACTTTTTCTAGTTTTTCTATCAAAAGAGATTGAAGTGATGAATGTAGATGTGCATCCGGTTCGTCAAGCAACAATACGTTATTGTTTCGGTCTAGAGCGAGAGCAAATACGCTTAACCATTGTAAAAAGCCACTGCCTTCAACCATTAGATCTCTTTTACTAGTGTTATTTCTTTCCTTTACTCTTGTTTCTGGATTTTTAACCAAGTCAAGTACATCGACATTAATAAAATTATGAAACTTACTATCAAATTGATGTACATATAGATTTACATGAAATACTTCGGCTAGAATTTCTTTTAGTTGTCGCCATTCCGTTTTTATTTTACTTAGGCATAGTTGGTCTGACTGTGTTAATCTCAGTTTATTAGGGAACAGCTCATCTCTCTTTGTTTGAATGGTAATTTCATGTGCTTCATGTAGATCTAAAAGTAGATTTCGTATTACCGAGCCTGCCTGTCCTTTCCCTATTAGTTTTCGTCGATCAGCGACAGATAACCAATTTTCATTTTCATTCATTCCTCCAAAAGGTGGAAGGTAGGCAATTGTTGGGATGTTATCTTCCTCAGTAAGATTGGAGTCGGATTTCTTAATGGCAAAATTATTTCCGTTAAGTGTAAATGCGAGCTCCAGAAATAGGTTTCTATTGTCATACCCCTTCCAACCTACTTTTATCTTAAGTGAATATGAACCATTGGTTTTTTGATCTTTCCAAAGATATTTTAAAGACGGTATGCTGATGGGAGAGAACGTTTCTGGGGGGATGCCAAGTCCTTTTTTGTCGGTGTCATAGTTTGCAAGTAAAGATTCTTGACCTCTATAGTTGATCAAAAGAATTTTTGCATACTCCCAGACTGCTAGAGCATGCAGGAGACTAGTTTTTCCTGAATTATTGACTCCTGAAATGAGAGTCAACCCGCTGTCGTTAAGGTCAACATTGATCTCATCAAATTTCTTAAAATTATTTAACGCTAACAGATTCACACTCTACTTCCTTGAATTCACACTTCGTTTAACAGAGAACTAACTCTTATAATAAGAAAGCTAAACTATCAGTATATTGTATGATTTTCATGT
The DNA here is from genome assembly GCF_024347595.1 of Vibrio pomeroyi. Classification (NCBI taxonomy): domain Bacteria; kingdom Pseudomonadati; phylum Pseudomonadota; class Gammaproteobacteria; order Vibrionales; family Vibrionaceae; genus Vibrio; species Vibrio pomeroyi. The sequence continues at coordinate 1,466,219 of NZ_AP025506.1, forward strand.
ATTTATACTCTGATTGTGAATTGAATCGTGATTGGGATGATTCGAAAAATGTTTTTGGTTTGGATTGAACGGAAGAACTGTTGACCCGTCTACAACTTCACACTTTATAGTGTCTATATTGATTGAGAGTGGCGCTTTCTGTGTTCCCTCCAAAGTAAGTAGAGATACACTATGAAACGTTTAATTCTAAACATCACACTCTTGGTATTCATGACACTTGGTAGCATGAGTGCCATGGCTCATGATTCAACGGTTAAGTACGGTATTGCGATATCTCACGATGGTGAGCAAATTGCTTATGGCAAAAGTGGGAGCGGGGAGACGGCGCTGATCTTCATTCATGGTTGGAGCTTAGACAGTAGGCTGTGGCAAAACCAAGTGAGTGAGTTTTCAAAGCAGTACCAAGTGATCACCATGGACTTAGCAGGGCACGGTAACTCATCGTTCAACCGAGAAGAGTACACCATGGTCTCGTTCGCTGAAGATATCAAAGCCGTAATTGAGAAAGAACAACTCGAATCCGTCATCTTAGTAGGGCATTCAATGGCGGGTGGTGTTATTGCTGAAGCCGCTAAACTGATGCCGAAAAGAGTGAAGGGCATTATTGGTGTCGATACATCGCAAAATGTCACACTAGCTGTTTCTCAAAGCGACCTAGATGCGATGACCATACCATTTGAAGCAGACTTCCAAGCGGGCATTACTATGTTCGTGAAAGACTCGCTACCAAAAGACGTAGACACGGATTTACTTTACTGGGTAACGCAAGACATGGCGTCAGCACCGCCAGCTATCGCGATAAACCAGTTCCGCCATTATCTAGGCCAATACGTGACAGGCGAAGCCCACCGCGTGTATGAGAACGTGAACGTACCAGTAATATTGGTCAACGCTCGCCTATGGCCAACAGATTCAGAAGCGAACAAGAAACACATCAAGGATTACAGCATTTACTACATTGAAGACTCAGGCCACTTCCCAATGCTAGAGCAACCGCAGCAGTTCAACACAACGTTGATGAAAGCGGTGAAGTCAGTGAAGTAGGGTGGTTGCACGTGAGAATAGGCTGATAATCCCCTCCTAACCTCCCCTTGATTTACATCTCCAATATCTTGTTGGTAATTGGAAAGGGGAGGAACTGAATACCGATCGCTACATGTGCTGCTATATGTTCAGCGGCAAAGAATGTTCTCCCCCTCGGACGTATATCTAATGAGATCGGTGAACTCCATTTGAGGGGGAGCTAGAGGGGGAGGTTTGGGTTTAATTGAACCGTTCCACGGAGTTTCATTAACTGCGACAAGTCTGTGACTTTGTTTTACTTGTTATTCAATCCAACTGGCACAGACCTGATTTGTACATCATCGTCAGCGACAAATAATAATCTCCAATGAATTTCTCAAAGAAGTAAAAGCTATCTGAATACTTACCAATCTCAATAAATAACATTCTAAAAATGATCGTGTAACAATCTGTTAACTGGTCGTATTGTCGCTATGTTCTTTGTCTTAGTTGCATATCGTTACCAAGCTCAGAACATACCATTATTTTTGAGGAGCTGAATATGAACGGAAAACTAAGAATGGCGTTATTCATGCGCGATCATATTCAAGATTTTCTTTTAGAATCGGCGGCTTAAATGACTCTCTGGCTTAGGATTTTAACATCGCGAAGCTCATTCGCGATGTTGGTTTTTATCGCCATCGCGTCAGTGATAGCGAATACGGGGTGGCGAGTCGTGATGAATAACTTCGCTGTTGATACTGTTGGTATGTCGGGTGCTGACGTGGGTGTATTGCAGAGTGTTAGGGAGATCCCAGGCTTGCTCTCATTTACTGTTTTGTTTCTGTTGTTCATCGCCTCAGAACAAAGAGTCGCGGTATTGTCGGTTGCAACATTAGGGCTCGGAGTAGCAGTGACGGGGTATTTGCCTTCGATCTATGGCTTCTATTTCAGCACCACGATCATGTCTATTGGTTTCCATTATTTAGAAGCGGTGAACAAATCACTCTCAACACAATTGTTAGCGACTGAGAACTTCAGTGAATCAATGGGGAAAATCCGCTCTGCTGCTTCGTTTTTCTCGATGGTGACTTTTCTGTGCATTATGGTCGCGAGCTATCTTTTTGACGTTTCAGATAAGGCGATTTTCTTTACGTGTGGAGCAATATGTTTTTGGCTGGCAGTTTACTTGGTCACGTTTAAAAATACTCATACAGAGGTTAAACAACATACCAAACTCATTGTCCGACGTGAATACACGACCTATTACATTCTTACCTTTTTGAGTGGGGCAAGAAGACAGATCTTTGTGGCATTTGCTGGCTTACTGATGGTGACTAAATTTCATTATACGATTGCGATGATGGCCACTTTATTTATGGTATCCAGCTTAGCAGCGACGCTTGCTCTACCTTATGTTGGGAGATTTATCGACCGAGTAGGAGAGAGGCAAGCTTTGGTCATTGAGTATGCCGCATTAGTGTTAGTGTTTTTATCTTACGCATTTGTGGATGATCATTATGCGGCTGCGGGGCTATATGTTATCGACAGTATCATTTTTAGTTTTGCGATAGCTTTGAACACCTACTTTAAAAAGACAATTAGGGAAGATGAAGTGGCTTCAACGGCGAGTTTGTCATTCACGATTAACCATATTGCAGCGGTATTCCTTCCATTTTTGTTAGGAATCATCTGGATGTCTGGTTATCAATGGGTGTTTGTTTCTGGAGCAGTGATTGCTTTGATTAGTCTGTTGGTATCGTTGACTATGGGCACGCAGCTTCATCAGCGAATTAATGGATTCGATAAGCTACAGAACCAATAGCGACACTCGTTTATCTCACTGGTTTGATAGATAAAACAAGGCCTCGCGCGTGTGCGAGGCCTTTTTGTGTTCCGACTAAAATTAAATATTATTCGAGGTTAACGAAAGCTTGGGATAATCGCTGGAATCCCCGGTAGAAGGCCAACCAATGCCATTACGCCACTTAGTACAATAAACATGATGCCAGGCAACACCCAACGGCTCATTTTACTCAGTTCACCGCTGCGTTCTTTACAACCGACTAGGCCTAAGTTGTCTAACAGCATTGTGAGAGACCAACCAAATGCTGGGTTCACTAGCGCCGATGAAAATACAACAATCGCTGCTGATTGGGTGGTTTTCCCTTCGCGTGTCATTTCCATTCCAGCTTCTAGCAATGGAACAAATACCCCAACAATCAACGCGACACACAGTACAGGTTGCCAGATAGCCAAATCCATTGGGTAGCCCCAAACAGCGGCGATAATACAAAATAGAGCTGTGAGCAAAGCGCCAGCAGGGATAGGGCGTTTAGCAATCGCCGCCGGTACGATATAAGTACCCCATGAAGACGTAAAGTTAGTACCGCCAAGCAGAGAACCGAACGTTTGACGAATTGAAGCCGTGGTCATGGTGTCGTCAATGTTCATGTGTACTTTTTCGGTACGTTCTGGGTAGCTGATCTTTTGGAATACTTGATGCCCTAAGAAATCGGGTGACCACATTGCTACGGCTAGAATCGCAAACGGCAATACCACCATGAAATGTTCAATCGTCGGTAGGCCTAGCATCCAGCCTGTATCTTCTCCCCACCAATACATAGGGTTCATGTTAGGTAAGCCTGGCTCAGTGTGGAAAGCAAATGGCGCACCCATGGCAAATGCAATCGTACCACCTAGCAAGCAGCTAAGAGGTACCGCTAACCAACGCTTACGGAAATGTTCCAATAGCGCGTACAAGATAATGGTGCAAAAGATCACGACAAACGCGATGTGGCTCATGCCAATTCCCTCTGCCCAAGCGAAAAGCTTTTTAACTTGAGAGGCGGTTCCAACAAAGCCAAGGTAGAGCAACAAGCCGCCACACACGCCTTTACTGGTGAGGTTGGCTAACATGCTACCACCTTTACTGATGGCTAAGATTAGGCCAAAAGCGCCAATCAACAAGCCAAACGCCATAGGGTGGCCGCCTGCTGCAACGACAATAGGAATTAAGGGGATAAGTGGGCCGTGTGTACCTGCGAGGTTCGCGGTCGGCAATAGGAAGCCAGAGAAAATAATAATGAAAACGGAGGCGATGAGGAGTTCATAACGAACGTTTTCTAGAATGAAGTCTTCATTTAATCCGAGAGCACCCGCAAAGGTAGCAGCAATCGCGCCCACCATCACAACTTTACCAATGGTCGCTGCCATCGCTGGGATGGTGTCTTCCATTTCGAATCGATAATCTTTAAACGGTAAATTTGGACGCCAGCGTTTAGGCGCCATGATTTGTAATTCATGCTCTAAATATTGGTCGCGGGAATCGAATTCTGATCTTGGTTTGTGTTGTTGTTCATAAGTGAGTTCATCCTCGTTCGCTTGAGGCTTATCTGCTTGTATATGTACGGACTCTAAAGTACTGCTCATGTTGATTCCTTTCGTTCACACTCTGAGGTGTGTTATTCCAACAAACGTTGTTGACTCACGCAGAAGTGCAAACAATGCGTCAACCTATCGTTAAGAATTCATTAACATTTAGTTGCTAGTACCTTATACCAAACCAAAAAAAACAAATAGTCTCAGGCAGTTAGACATTAGTCGTAGAGTTTGAGGGCTAATATGGGAGACGGTAAAGGGGATGAGTCAGTTTGTTTATAAGCCCTTAATTACAGGAGCAATAAAGTCACTTGTAACAACGAACGGCCAAGTGAATCTGTTCTGCAATCGAGCTTGAAAATCAAAACCAAAAAATAATTTAGAAAAGTGTGCATCCTTTTGCGACCTCAAACGTGTTAGAGGTAAATCGTTTAGAGGGTGCCACTATGTTGGACGTTTTTACCTACTTTGCCGACTGGCTGACGTATTCCATTTTTAGCTTGGAAGCCAGTACTTCAATCGCAACAGGCGTTCATTTCTTTATTGAAGACACCAGTAAGATCTTAGTCTTATTGGTCGTGTTGATTTACGTTATCTCTGCACTGAGAGCCAGTTTGAGTGTGGACAAAGTTCGCCAATATCTACAGGGCAAGCATCGCGGTGTGGGTTACTTCTTGGGTTCGCTATTTGGTGCGATTACACCGTTTTGCTCGTGCAGTTCTATTCCTCTGTTTATGGGCTTTGTCTCTGCACGTATTCCTATTGGTGTGACCATCGCATTTCTTATTACATCGCCTCTGATCAATGAGGTGGTAATCATCATGCTTGGCAGTGTACTCGGGCTGAAATTCACCATCATGTACATTGTGATTGGCATGTCGCTTGGCATTTTTGCAGGCTTCGTCTTAGATGCTTTTAAAGCCCACCGTTGGTTACAACCTTTCCTTGCCGAAGAGTATCAAAAAGCCAATGAGTTAGATGAATTGCCTCAAACCGCGATTGAATCAACCCCAATGACGTTTAAACAGCGCCATGAATTTGCCGTAAACGAGACCAGCACCATCTTCAAGCGTATTTGGATTTGGGTCTTTGTTGGTGTCGGTATTGGGGCGTTCATTCATGGTTTTGTACCGGCGGATTGGTTCGAACAAAACCTCGCACACGGTCAGTGGTGGACGGTGCCACTCGCGACACTCAGTGCCATTCCGATTTACACCAACGCAACGGGCATTGTGCCAATCATGGCGTCGTTGATAGACAAAGGTATGCCACTGGGCACCACGCTTGCGTTTTGTATGGGAGCGGTCGCAGTGAGCTTGCCAGAGTTCATGATGCTTAAACAAGTCATGCAATACCGATTGCTTGGCGTAATCGCAGGTTACTTGCTGGTGGCGATTTCCATCACGGGTTGGTTGTTCAATTTCTTTTATTAATCACAGCAGAGCACATGCTCACAGGAGTTTGATATGAAAAGCATTCAAGTTTATGGTTCGGGTTGTAAGAACTGCGTCGTCACTGCAGAACGGTTTGCCGAAGTCGCACAAGAATTAGGGCAGCAAATCAACATTGAAAAAGTCACCAGTTTAGAAGCCATTATGAAAGCTGGCATTATGAGCACACCGGGTGTTGCGATTAATGGTGAGTTAAAACTCACGGGATCGGTGCCATCTGTTGATCTGGTTCGTAATTTACTCAAAGAAGATGTTGTAGCGTAAAGGAAAGGAAGGAGCGTCGCACGTGCCGTTTTTTGAATGAGCACGCGCGACGGATAATCGAGATTCAAGAATGAAATGTTTGATGGATGCGTGGAATCATGCAGAACCTAGCCTTTATGGCTGGCTACTAAAACAGACCCAAAATCCGCATGAAGCGGAAGACATCATGCAAGAAGTGTTTCTGAAAGCCATGGGGAATAGTGAGCGTTTCTGTACATTGCAGGACGGTAAATCATGGCTGTTTAAGATGACCAGAAACCACCTTGTTGACCAACTGAGACGGAAAATACATTCGGTAGACATCGAAGAGTTTGTGATGCCCACGGATATTTCCCCTGCGATGGTTCAGCTTCAGCGCTGCCTTCCAAAAGTATTGGTAAAACTCACCGAGCAAGAGCGTGATGTAATAGAGCTATGTGACCTCAATGGCATGGCACAAAAAGACTACGCAGAGAAACACCAGCTTAGCTTGCCAGCCGTGAAGGCACGTTTACGTCGAGCCCGTATAGAGCTCAAAACCATTTTGGTGAGTGAGTGCAAGGTGACTCAAGATCAAACGGGCGTCTGTTGCTTCAAGTCTTTTCAAGCAGCTCCTTAAGTCTTTTTAAGTAGAGCTTTAAGCCGTTTAAGCTGAACCATAAATCCCTCTGGAAGTAACGTTTCCGACTTAAACTTATTGATAATAGTTATCATTACGTTATGTTTGGTATCTCAAACACACTCATTGTTTCGGAGACCAACATGGAACACTCGGATATTACTCAACTGCTTATTCCAAAGAGTGATTGGGCATCGCCTGATCTCTTTCTCTACGAAGGCGAAGACAAACTTCGACTCAGCTTAGAGGGAGCAATTCAATACAGTGGGTTGAACAGCATTGGCGGCGTGGTTCTCGGCTTTAGGATTATCCAATACGCGGTTAAATTAGCGGCGGGTGATCAGTCTTTGCAACGTGATGGCATTAGTATTTATACCGCTTTCCCTGGGCGTGGTGCTCAAGATGTCTTTGAATACACATGCCGCGCGTTACGTGATAAGCGCTATTGCTGTGATAGCACATTGCACCATCCTGCCGCGCAAACCGGGCAGCGTGGTCAGTTCTTATTTACGATTCGCTTGAATGAACAATCCATGGTGATGACGCCAGCAAACGGATTACCAAGACAAAGTTATTTTGAAGCCGACCGACATTCGCAAGACAGCAGAGAAGCGGCATTGAAATGGCGAGATGAGAAGATCAACTTTGCTAATACACTCTTGAGTTTGTCGCCAGAAGAGTGCTTACGCGTGCTGTAATTCCCTGTTCTCATAAACAAAATGAGCACAGAAACAGAATGAACAACAAGAGGTCGCTCGCTTTCAAGTGAGCGACCTTTTTGTATCAAGCGTTCGTGGAAACCAGATTCCTAGTCGCGCTTAGGCTTGCTGGAATGACGCGCTTGTGTTTTTGAGCTTAGAGCTTAGAGTTTAGAGCTTCGGTTTTTGGTATTGGGGGGAGGTAGCCTAGAGTATTTATATCTTTCATCAATGCTCTTAAACCGCCTCTATTTCATTTCGCAGACACACTTAGATGTACATATGGGACAGTTTTCAAAGCATTACACTGCTTACAGTTAAACTAAGTGATATGATTTTGCTGAAGAGCTAAAGAACTAACGATTTAAAGGATGAGTACGATGGCAAAAACGATCTCATTGGTACTGGGTAGTGGTGGCGCGAGAGGCTTGGTTCACGTTGGTATCATCCGTTGGCTGATTGAGCATGGCTATGAAATAAAATCCATCTCTGGCTGTTCAATTGGTGCACTTATTGGCGGTGTCTACGCTGCGGGTAAGTTGGATGAATTTGAAGAGTGGGTGACCAGTATCGACCAAGGTGATATGGCGATGTTGTTGGACTTTTCATGGCAATCGAGTGGTATGTTCAAAGGCGATAAGATCATCGATACACTGCGCGGGCTGATCGGCGAGACTTCAATTGAAGATTTGCCTATCCCTTATACCGCAGTTGCCGCCAACGTCGCCGATGAAAAAGAGGTTTGGCTGCAATCAGGCTCTCTGTTTGATGCTATTCGTGCTTCTATCTCCTTGCCATTGTTCTTTACGCCTCATGTCATTAATGGCGAAGAATTGATTGATGGCGGGGTACTCAATCCTGTACCGATTGCGCCTACCTTCGGAGATAAAACAGACTTTACTCTGGCGGTGAACTTAGGGGGTGAACCTGAATTGGTTAAACAGGAAGTGACACCGATTTCCCTACCAACAAAAGAGAGTAACCTGCATGAGAAGGTGGTTCATTTTATCGATAACCTCGGTAGCAGTGTAAAAAGCAAAATGAGCTTCAATTTTGCGGCCTATGACATTGCCAACCAAGCGTTTGATGCAATGCAATCGACCATTGCTCGCCAAAAATTAGCCGCGTATCCTGCCGATATTACTCTTGAGCTCCCACGCAATGCTTGTGGCACCTTAGAGTTTGATCGCTCACAAGAGATGATAGACAGAGGCTACCATTTGGCACAGGCTAAACTGGGCAATCGACTTTAATGTATTTGCTGCTGAATGAGAGTATTTATGGAAACTGAACTAAAAGCTCTGGTCACAAACAAAGATGTCATCGTGCTCACCAGCTCAGAAGCAGCTGCCGTATCTTGGCTGATTAATTGTTATCAAGAGAACGCAGATATCCAGATTATCGAGAAAGCACATCAGTTAGATACTGAAGCGGTTTTGGCGCAATGCAGAAACAGTCTGAGCGAAAGTAAAAAGGTCATCCTTACCGCGCAGTTTCGGAGCCAACTGCCTATCATCAATCTCGCATCACTGTGTAATGAGAAGCGCAAATCATTGATCAATATTGAATTGTCCGGTTGGGATGAAGAAAATAGCCTTCCCCAATCTTATAGCTGTTTCTAGGTTATAGCAGTTTCTAGCTTATAGCGGTTTCTAGGTTGAGTAAGCCCACAATACATGGGCTTCACTTCAAATGCCTACCGCCATCAAGGTGTAAGGTTCTTCCTGTCATGTAGTGGCTGGCCAACATAAACTTGATGCCATCTATTATTTCCTCAAAGCCCGCTTCTGCGGGGATCAGAGCTTTTTGTAGCGCTTTGGTTTTGTATGCCTCGTCGTCATGGTCATTGAACTTAATCATGGCTGGAGAGATGGTATTTACTTTCACCTTGGGAGCCAACATTGCTGAGAACGACAGCGTCAGGTTGTTGAGCGCAGCCTTACTGGCGGCGTAAGCGATGTGTTTTTTACTGCCTTTTTCCGCAACGTAATCGCTGATATGAATGATGTCTGAAGTTTGCTCGCCATACATCAGTTGGTCTTTGAGTGTTAAGTTGACTAGATAAGGCACAGTCGCGTGTATCGTCATCATCTGATGCATGATGTGTGAGGCATTTTCACTGGGATCTTTCTTGTTCTCAGGTTTCCAGTCGGAAGCGTTGTGTATGACCGCTCTGAGTTTCTTATATTCTTGGCCAACATAATGAAGAAATTCTTCTAGGCTGCTTTGTTGATAAAAGTCTACTTGCTGCAAGTCGGCGCCACTGTCGCGCAAGAATTGCAGTTGAGGATAGTCGCTTCGGTAGGTGCCAACCACGTTGTATCCATCCGCTAAAAATTGCTGTGCCAGTGCGAAGCCGAGTCGCTTTCCCACGCCGGTTATTAGTATCGTTTCACTCATCGTAAAAACTCAGCTCTGGTTTGAGGGTTAGTTTTGAAAATACCACCAAGCGCGGTTGTTGAGGTTTCAGAGTTTGCATCCATCACGCCTCTGGATTTAACGCAATAGTGGGTTGCTTTAATCGTCACAGCCACGTTTTCTGTTTCAACCAGAGTTTGAATCGCAACTAAGATCTGTTGGGTAAGACGTTCTTGTACCTGAGGACGTTGAGCAAAGAACCGAACGATACGGTTTATTTTAGACAGCCCAAGGATCTTGTTTTCGGGGATGTATGCCACTTCCGCTGAACCATCGATGGTGATGAAGTGATGTTCGCACGTCGAGGTTAGGTCAATGTCCGATACCTTAACCATTTCATCAACGGACATTTTGTTGTCTATAACGCTGATCTTTGGAAAGTTGTTGTAATCGAGCCCTGAGAAGATCTCGTGTACGTACATCTTCGCAATGCGATGAGGTGTTTCAGCAAGGCTATCATCAGTTAAATCTAGTCCAAGCGTACTGACCACTTCCGTTAAGAGTCCTTTGATGCGGTTGTACTTTTGGTCGGGGTTCATTTCGCTCGCTGTCATTGGGGTTTCAAGTCCTTTTGCGAGCAAAGCTTCTCTTACTTTTTCGGCTTCTATATTCAGCATGACTCTCTCCTTATGAATTCTTGTCGTTATCTGCTTCATAGCTCAGAGTGAGCGAAACAGAGTCGGCAAAACGTAGCGCATGAGGCTTATCAATTCTCACTTGAGCGTATTTCACCCATGGATGATCGATACAGATGCCGAGTACGTCGCTGGTCAATTTTTCCAAAAGCAGAAACCTTCCGGATTCAACGTGTTGAATGACCTTCTTGCAGATGTTTTTGTAGTTGAGCGCGTTGTCCACATCGTCAGAGAGACAAAGGTTGTTGGCGGGATAGTGTATTTCTGCATTGATAACGATGTCTTGCTGCTTAGACTTTTCTTCTTCGTTGAAACCGATGAAGGTTCTTAGTCTCAGGTTTGTAATGGTGATAATGGCGTTGTGATTCATAACAGTGTCCATTCCTTTGAAAGTGAAGTCAGTTACGTGCTTGTTTTAAGAAAAGATCAGTCGTTCTTTCCGCAGTAATGTGAAGGCTAAATAAAATTAAGCTCGAAAGGGATGGGTTCGGTTTTCTGGCTCAACTGCTCGAAGCTTTCCCATAGCTGCTGATATGAGATGTCTAGAGTGGGGTGGCGTTGTTGCGCGGCGATATCAACTAACGGCCTGAGTACAAAAGCGTATTCGGTGATTTCACCTCTAGGTAGCTCTACACCATCGATAACGCCGACTTGATTGCCATAAAGAAGGATGTCGATATCCATAGTGCGTGAAGCGTAGGCTTTAGTTTGACGCTTGCGATCGTTCTCTGATTCGATTTGATGCAGAACTTTAACCAGCTCTGCGACAGGTAGGTCACATTCGAACCCAACGACTAGGTTGAGGAAGTTATCTCCTTCAAACCCAACAGGTTCGCAATCGTAGAAGTTAGAAATGTGCAGCGGTGCAAAGCGGTCATTCAATGCTTTGAGAGACTGTGTGACGTGGTGTTCGCGGTTAATGTTGCTTCCGATGCTGACATAGACGTTGGCCATAGTATTTCCTTCTTGTTTAAGGAACCTATACGTCCAGCTCGCGATGAAGATCAGCTATGTATCCTCTTAAAGGTAGGAAGATAAAAGAAAATACAGTTCTACCGCAAATTTTACCTTTCTTTGAGTTCGCATAAGAGGACTTTGGGTCTAGAAAGTACCACGAGTAAAAATTCAGCCAATTAAGATTCTCGACAAAAACGCGCTTCAAGTTGGCTGAATGAATGCCAGAAATATCTAAGGATTACCGTCTTGGATAATTCAATTTCTACAACGTTCCATCTTTGATAGTGATAGAATCCCCGCATCAGAATTATCGAGAATCTAGGTATTTATAAACTATGTTTATCCATCACGTTAACGGCATCGACTGGCTGGTGATTACAGCTTTTGAAGAACTAAAACCGATGTTTATCGAAGATGCTGGTCCAATTCCATCTTACTTCTCGACTACCAGTGAATTGAGCCTGATTGATCAAGCTAAGCGTAGCTATGGGTTTTTGCCGACACTCCGCGGTGTGATCACCGATACTGGCACCTATCAAAGTAAAGATCTTGAAGAAGATTTGAACCCACAGCTTGCGTGTATCGTTGAAGGGCGTGGCCGAGTGTTTATCTATCACGGCGACTACGTGGCATTCGTGGATGAAGAGCAAACCTTCATTACTCGAATGGACTGAATATTATTCGGTAGGTTTAGACATGCTAATTGGCTATAGGTTAATCAGTTATGGATAAGCTACTTTGTAGATAAAACGAAGGCCTCGCGTGTGCGAGGCCTTTTTTGTTTGTACCGAGTCAGGAGAAAAGCTCTTGAGGTGTTACTTTTCTAAATTGTGCTTAATGATTTGTTCGACCACACCATTCATCGTTCTGCAGCTAATTTCAGGCTTCAAATACAGGGAATGATATTCAACGCCTGTGCGGTCTATGTAGGCTGCTTGTAAGCCAGCAGATAATGCACCATGAGTGTCCCAATCGTGAGTAGCCACAAGACGAAGGTTTTCGACAGGCTCTTTTAACGTTTCTGCTGCAAATCTATACACATCTGAATTTGGTTTGAAACTGCCTGTTTCTTCAACGGAAATGATAGTGTCAAAGTAATCTTCTAAGCCCGAGTTCTTGATTTGAGAAGTGATAAGGTCGAGGGATGAGTTGGAAAAAGCGACGGTTTTAAAGCCGTTGTTACGCAATTCAAGTAAAGATGCTTTGATATCATTGTGCGGTGGTAGATTGGCAAAGGAAGTTAACAAGGCACCTTTAGTTTCCGCCGTTAAATCACACTTGTACCGTTGTGCAATGGCGTCGAGCGCTGCATTCGCTAGTTCAGAAAAAGTAGACTTTACGTTTGTTGCGATGCAAACGGTTGAAGAGTGCAAAAGCTTAGAGAACCAAAGCGATAGTGCATCCTCACTGCCAAATGCCGCTTTAAATTTAGGCTGTAATGACTCCAAATTTAAAACCGTTTCGTTTATATCAAACAGTATCACTTCTTTTTTCATGCGAAGAACCCAGATTTAATAGAATTTCGTACTCACATAATCCGCTCTGGTGACCCGGTTTTCAACCTCGATTTAAGTAACTTAAGCTTTGCTCTCTAACTAGAAAAGAGGGTGGAATGAGTCATCGATGAAAACGTCACTCAAATCTGGCGTTGCTTAACGAGTAACAGGCAACGCCAAATTTAAGGTGACTTTTTTGGTCTAATTTGCGGCTTCTATAGTGCCTTTGAATGTGCTGTCTAAAAAGTCATTGATCTCTTGTGAGTGGTAAATTGAGATGATCTTTTTATACGTTTCATTGTTTTTGTCTTCTTCTCGCGCCGCCACAACCATCACGGCTAAAGGTGCGTCTTTTTTCTCTAAGTAAATGCCCTGTTTCTTAGGGTCGAGTCCAGCCGACATCACATAGTTCATGGTGATTGCTGCTGCATCTACATCGTCAAGAGAGCGGGGTAGTTGAGCGGCATCCACTTCAACAAATCGAATGTTCTTCGGGTTGTTAACAATATCGTTTAAAGATGCGTTGAAACCAGCGTTGTCTTTTAATGAAATCAGCCCAGCATCTTCAAGTAGCAATAGTCCACGCCCGCCATTCGTTGGGTCGTTTGGAATCGCGATTCGTGCGTTATCGGGGATAGAGTTAAGCGAAGTGTACTTGTTCGAGTAAACGCCCATACGCATCAAAATTGAACGTCCGATAGAAACTAACTTGCTATCGTGATTGGCATTAAAGTTATCGAGAAATGGCTGATGCTGGTAACTATTCAGCTGGATACTTCCATCGTCCAGTGCTGCGTTAGGGGTGATGTAGTCTGAGAATTCGACGAGTTCAATGTTTATCCCTTGCTTTGCTGCTTCTTTGGCAACAGCTTGTACAACTTGTGCATGTGGGCCAACTGTCGCCCCAATCTTGATGACAGCTTCGTCTTTTTTTCCACATCCTGTCACGCCGAATACGAATGCTAATGCCAACAGGGATGCTGTGATTTTTTTGTAGCGGTTCATGATAACTCCATTTAATTAACCAAAAGACGTTTGGGTGTCTGGATGTCTATATTATCTGTTTATAAAGTTGGGTCAATAGGTTTGTTAGAAGCGAAGTTAGGTTGATAAAACAAAGGCCTCGCATGTACGAGGCCTTTGGGATTTTGTTGAGTAAGGTATAGGGCAGTCACTTGAAATTTAAAGAAAACGGAAGCGGTAATCTCGCCTATCAAGAAAGCTTTTGGTTAAAGAACTCGAGCGTACGTGCCCATGCTAATTCTGCTTCTTCTTCAGCATATCGACCTGTTGAATCGTTATGGAAGCCATGATTCACACCGTCATAGATGTAAGCGGTGTAGTCTGCTCCAATCTCTTTGAGTTCTGCTTCATAGTCTGGCCAAGTTGCATTCACACGTTTATCGATTCCAGCGAATTGGATCAGTAATGGTCCTTTAACGTTCTTTCTTAAATCAGGAGCGGCAGGAGTGCCGTAAAATGGAACGCCCGCATCCAGCTGCTCTGGCATTACCGCCGCCAACATATTCACGATATAGCCACCGAAGCAAAATCCTACAGCGCCTAGTTTTCCGTTACTTTTTTCATGAGACTTCAAGAAGTTTGCAGCGGCGATAAAGTCTTCTTCGATTTTCTCTCTGGATAATGACTTTTGCATTGCTCGACCTTCATCATCATTACCTGGATACCCGCCAAGTGAATAGAGTGCATCAGGTGCAAAGGCAATAAACCCAGCGGCCGCGAGTCGTCTTGCCACATCCTTTACGTATGGATTTAAGCCTCTATTTTCATGAATGACCAATACAACAGGCGCATTACCCTCTAGCTCTTTGGGTACCACCAAGTAGCCATAGCCTTCTCCGTGTCCTTTAGGCGAAGGAAATTTCTCGTAGGTTGCTTTGATGGAAGGATCGTTGAAAGAGACTTGCTCTGCCTTCGCATAATTAGGAATTAATGCAGACGTTAATGTTGTCATGGTTAAGCCAAGCACAGCCAACCCAGATAAACGAGCCATAAACTCTCTGCGATCAATCAGGCCGTGTGCATATTCGTCGTACCAATCAAATGCTTCTTGGGGGATAGATCGAGTTGGATCTGATTGAGATTCGGTACTTTTATTCATAACTTTTCCTTGTTGTGAGTTGTTTGACCAATCAACTATAGTGGAAATGTTAAAGTATTTGAACGATCGCTCAATATCTTTTTGGCTATTTGTTATATCAAAGTACAAAAATTAGATGACAGTCAGATAAAACGGTCACTTCGGAATCAATTCCCATGTCTTAGGTTTGTTTTTTATTGGGGGGAGAATCTAGTTCTAAATTGGCCTTTAAGAACTAGGCATATTTACGGTCAATAAGGCAGTATGTTTCAATACAAAGCGTTTGATTTTACTCTGGTATAATCTTTCCCATCAGGGAAGCCTTAGCGTTATTAGAATCAATTTGATGAGAGATAAAGATTAGATGTTGAAACTTTTGCGTCAGAGAAAAAAATGGAAACTTGCAGCGTTTAGTTTGTTCATGCTTATTACCGCATTTTTTATCTACAACCAGTTTGGCAACCGTATGTCCCGTGTCGATGAGGCAAACTTTTTGATCGGGCAACTGAATACTGTGTTGGATGTCGCTGAGCAATATTCTCATGACAATGGTTCTTTGCCTCCCATCACTTCCGATACCGACACGAACTTCGGCTACTTAAACATCAATCACTTAATTGAAAATCCGGGCTTATCAACATGGCGAGGACCATACTTACCTTTTGACGATACATGGATAGGTGGCGATCAGTACATCGATCATCCAGATTACATAGCAACGCAATTACTGCTTAAGGAAAAGGGGAGTCAATGGGCTCGAGGGAGCTCCGAGACAGGTTGTAAATCGTCGTCATCAACTTGTTCTCTTACGGTTTGTATCTGGTTGGTACCAACAAAAGTGGCACAAGAAATTAATCAGATGGTTGATGGCAATACGAGCCTCGAAAGTTCTAATACGACCGGAAAAATACGTTACGACAAAGCCTTTGGTGGCGCACTGGTATGTATGATTGGCGATGACTATCCAATGCCTTCTATACAGCCCAACTAAGCCGTTACTAATTATCTCACTGGCAACTTAGTCTTTGTTTTTACCTGACCAAAGGCGAAGCTGGATTCAATAGAAGCGATATTAGGGAGGCGGGTTAGTGTATCTACGGAACAATTTGGCAGAAGCTCGTGAGAATATACTGCTAACCCACGTTCAAATCTCCCTTTTAATTGATATTTTCACCCTCTTTTGAAACACAGAAAAAGCGGAGGATAGCAACATCTAACTTCCTATTTTTGTTTGTTATGATCCTATGCAAACTCTTTATTATTCAGTGAGTTAATTTATCCGTAATCTTTGGTATCTATTTGAAATACTAGGGAAACGAAAATGAAAAATGGGTTAGTCTGCACATTAGCAATGATGTTAATTGTGGGATGCAAAGAATCGAATGAGCCAAACGCTGCTGTAGTGGAACAACCGAGTGTCATATCACACATAGAGAAAACACCTGAGCTAGTCGCAGAATTAAAGGCACAACCGACAATCGATGATCAGTTTAGGCTGCTATATGAGCACTTTGAACCCATGCTTGACCGCAGTGACTCTCTTACTGGTACGGATGCAAACAATGATGGTATCCGCGATGACATTGAGGCGTTTATCGATGCGTTAGAAGTGACCCAGCCTGTTCGAAAAGCCTTAAAACAAGAGGCTCGGCAAGCACAAGAAAGTCTCTATCACGACTGGAGTGCAAAGACTGAAACCAATATAAAGAAGGCATTAGTAATCGCTAATAAATATGGGAAGGTCATTGCTTGTAAGAAGTTTGTTGGTATACCAGTAAGAGATAGAACCAATACTGGGAGAACTATTGATGCGCTCACTTACAATACTAAAGCTCGCACCATTCTCTACTTGGCTTATAATCACATGTTAGATGGCTCAGTAAGTACGTCTCTAAAAGCAGAGGCTAAGTACTGTGAATAAGCTAACTATCTCGTTTATGATAAGTGTGTTATTACCATTTAATGTAATGGCTAACTCATGCAAAGTTGAAGGCTATACCATTGGTTTTTTTAATGGGGTGGCGACTGTAGAGAAAGACGCTAGGCGTGGTATCGATGAAATAGAATCCACTCTAGATATCAAACATTACAACGGTGAGTCTGTTGAATACCAGGTTTTCTACAACGATTCTTATATTGACGGAAGTGGCCTTAACGTATTGGCTGATTTTGCTGAAACCTTTGACCAAAGAACTTACGAGTTAGAGCAGAAACAATTCGACCGGTGGGAGGCCTTTTGGGACATTGTGAGCGGTAGGCAAAACAGCTCTATCATCCAAAAAATCAGCGCCACTTTTGATTGGTTTACTGGGTTTGTTCTCGACTTCACAAACCAAACCATCAATGCAACCATCACGAAATATTTACAAGAACTAGCCTCACTTGTTGATGCCCCCGAAACCAGCCAAACTAGAATGCAGCATCACCTTTTAAATGACTCTCTTACGTGGAAAGGAAAAAGCTCATTTACATCGCTCATTCACAAGGGAACTTATGGGTAAACGAATCATACAAGCATGTTTCATCCCAATACGGTTACAGTGCCGATAATATTCACGTTGTTCACATCGCTCCCGCTTCCCCAACCCTTAGCCCGGACAGTGATTATATTTTATCGACCTCAGATCTTGTGATTAATGGGCTGAACTTTACAGGGATAGGCAGCGTTCCGCCTCCCAATACCACGATAGCACCGAGTAAATTAGACTTTGCGGGACACGGACTCATTCCTATTTACCTCACTCACCCCAAATCCATTGAGAAAATCAAAGCGTCGGTCGATAAAGCTTTCACCTCTCTTACTAAACCTGAGATGGAAGATTTTTTGTTTAAAATTGAGTTCGATTATAGTGTTAGCTATGACGCACTTCATGATAATCCTGTTTATGAAATTGTTGACGCAAGTAAAACTGACGAATTTGGGTCTTACCTAAAGAGCCCTTCTTTTTATCTCAGCCAGAAAAATGAGTCTTGGCCTAAGAAGACGGTGGATTCTTATATACAAGATGAAGATAGGTTGCCATTTAGAGTTACGGGCAATGATGTGGCTTTATTTGATACTTGTAAAAGCCCGAACGAGGCAATGAGTGACATTCCATCGATTCCCTCACATGATACTTATATGTTCGTACAATGGCGAAATTTGAAAAGCTATGAACGAGGTACATTTAAAGATATTTGGAGGTCAAGAAAGATGACCGATAGATATGGATTGGTAGATGAAACCCCAATAGCATTTCGAGATATGGATGACTACTATTTCATTTGTGCTGGGGATGGAGACGCCATTGAACTAGAAGTAACACAACACTCTTATAATGAAGAGCAACGCCAATATTTGGCCACTCAGCATTTGTCAGGACGTTATGATGTTTCGGCACGTTATGCAGTACCTTTTCAAAGTTATCATCCTACTAATCTCTGTCAAGGTCATTGATTATTTACGTGGAGTGAATCCGGCAATCTTATTAGTGCAGCTTAAGGAGGGTGAGCTGAAGCACTCTCACACTCCTTAATCCCAAATAGCTGTGCCCTGCATTTATCTCACTGGCAGCTTAGTCTTTGTTTTTACCTGACCAAAGGCGAAGCTGGATTCAATAGACGCAATATTGGGCAGGCGAGTTAGTTGTTTGCGGATAAATTGCTCGTAGCTTTTAAGCGACTCGCTGACCACATGCAATAGATAATCGTGATTGCCTGTCATTAAAAAGCACTCCAATACTTCATCAATCACTTCAATGTGTTGCTCAAAGTCGCGCATGTTCTCTTCAGTCGGCTTTTCAAGTTTCACCAACACAAACACATTCACAGGCAAGCCACACGCTTCTTGATCAACGCTGGCGTGATAGCCGCGAATAATCCCTTGTTTCTCTAATGACCGAACTCGGCGTAAACAAGGAGAGGGCGACAGCGCCACGCGATCGGCCAACTCTTGATTAGTCAGGCGAGCGTTATTTTGCAGTTCAGCCAGTATTTTCTTATCGATCTCGTCAATTGGCATATCCCATCAATATTAGAATTTATTCGGCAATATTATTGCTCAAAGTGTATGTCTTGCTTCTCAAATAGCAATTTTTAGCACCCGCGAAAAACTAAAATTAAAGGAGGTATAACCAAGGACTGAACTATGAACACGTCAACTCAACTTAGCCCGCTGCGTAAAACCACCAAACACGAACAAGCAGAAGCCCTTGCTATTGAGCAGGCAAAGCATTTTGGTATCGACCCAAATAGTGATTACGGCGTCACGCTGATTGAACTGGCGACGACCTTGTACAAAGCTAATACCAAGACTCACGACCTTTGGGCATTGACCGTTGATGGACTTTCAGAACTCGACAAGAGTGACCGAATCGCTTGGTTTAACGCCAAACGTTTTTTGTCTTTCCAGATCGCGAAGATCCTCGACAACCTGCAAAACCCAATGCGTGCGACTTACCAATCCATTGCCACCAACAATGGTAATTTTGCCTCTAAAGGTGCGTATCCTATCTTCGATAATGTTGCTGCTATATTTTCCGCTAGCCCTGTGATTACACGCACCGCGACCTATTTGTTTGCGTGTACAGAATGGATTGAAGATGCGTTCAACGGTAAAGAACCACTGCACGATATTTACTCTCGACTGCTTAATCCAACCTCAATCTCACTGGCTAACCACATGGTTGATATTGAGGCCGGTTCTAGAGCCAATGAGTACCTCGCATGGAACTTTAACTCGGGGATGGCGGCTATTGATGGGTTGTTGAGCCATTTGCTCGGGCATGAAGACATAGTCTTGGCCTCACGCAACATCTATGGCGGTTCTTATCAGTTGTTGGAAGATTGGTTTGGCAAGCCTTCGAACTTGAATGTCGCGGTAGAGTGGGTGGATGGTTACTCCGGAGATGAGTTTGCGACTTGCCTTGATGAGGTTGCTGACAAATACGCAGATCGCCTCGCCGCGGGTAAGAAAATCTACGTTTACCTTGAGTCACCGTGTAACCCACATGGATACGTGTTAGATGTCGCCAGTATCAGTAAAGCTGGTCACTCTCGTGGTTGGGATGTGATTGTCGACTCAACAGTGGGTACGCCATTGCTTCATCCTGTGCTCAAACGTGATGATGTGATGGAAAGGCCAGATTATGTGATTCACTCCTACACCAAAGAATTAGCGGGTTCAGGCACTACAACGGCTGGCGTAGTCATTGGTCGTAACGAGACGATGTTTGTACCAAAAGGAGAGGATGTGACTTTCACCAAACCCAATGGTGATGAGGCGACGATTCCATGGAACGAAACCTTGTTTTGGAATGTGTATTACATTAAAGGCGCGTTCTTAGATGCAGACAAAGCGTTCGAAGTGCTCAATGGTATGAAAACCTATGAGATGCGTGTGGTGCAAAAAACCATTAATACACTGACTCTCGCAAAGATCTTTGATGCTCATCCAGATATCAATGTGTCGTGTCCAGCTTTGCCAGACAGCAATAACTATGAACACTGCCAGAACAACATGTACTTGGGGCTACCAGCCGCGTTGTTTACCATCGATATGGAAGGAAACGGTAATCGTGCGCCAATCAATCGAGATGGGTTTAAACAGTTCTTCGACATGCTTGAGCCCGCAATCGGGATGCAAGTGAGCTTAGGGCAAACCAATACGGTAGCGCTGTGCCCAGCATTGACCACGCATTCAGAACTCAGCGATGAGGCACTCAATGAAGCGGGCATCAAACCGACCACAATGCGTATCTCGATTGGGTTGGAAGATCCTCGCATGTTCATTGCTCATATTGTCGAGGCCGCTAAATTGTCGATTGACCGTAAACACAGCGACTTTTCATCGAGCTTCCCGAGTAACGAGCGTATCGACGAAATCTATATGCAAACCTATATGGATGTACACCAGAGGTTTGTTCAGAGCTTGCCGAAGTTCGGTCAACTTACTCAGTAAGTTAGGTCAAGAAGCCTAGCCAGTGAAGTAGGGTAGTTGTAACTGTTAAGGAATAGCTATATCGCTAGATAGAAAAAAAGGCCTCGCGTGCGCGAGGCCTTTTGAGTGTCAGATAATGACTATAGAGTAATCCCGAATAGATAGTTTACGATTAACTTTCTTTCTCAAAAAACACCCGAACAAAACCAAAATCAGGATCCGACTCCTTACGAGAAATCGTCCAGCCATTTTTAAGGTAAAAGTTCATTGCTTGAGTATTGGCCTCAAAGGTTTCAAGTGTTGGTTTGAGGTGGTTACTGAGGATTTTGGCCTTAGCAAACGACAGTAACATCGCACCAATTCCTTTACGCTGCTGTGCTGGCGATACCATCATAATGTGGATTAGGTCATCAATAACGACGACGTAACCAATGGCAGATTCGCTGTCATCGACGGCTACAAAGGTATTGCCAATATGCTTGTCAATTTCATCGTCACTAGCACCACTTGATAGGTAGCCATTGACCATTTCCTCACCCATAAAGCTTGTGTAGCACGAGCTAATGGCACGCTTGGATAGCTCTTTCAGAGAGTGAGCATCACTCAAATTTGCTTGTCTAATTTTCATTTTTTATAACCCGCTAGTCACCATAAGGCTAATCTACCCTTTGTGGTTCTGGAAAAATTGAACAAATGCGGCATGATCAATTACTGAAGTCACCAAACAGGTCAATAGAAAGATGCTTCTCGATTAAGTAACGCTTGGGTGTCACGCCAATCGCTTTCTTTAATTGTCGTATGAGGTGGGGCTGGTCACTGAAACCGAAGCGGTAGGCAAGGTCGCTCCAATCAATCTTTTCATTTTGCTCTTGGTAGATAGCCCATATAAGACGATCCATCTTCACCATTTGCTCATACTGTTTGAGCGACAAACCAGTGACTAATGCAAATTGTCGTTCTAATGTGCGCCTAGACATTGGCAACAAATCGAGGCTTTTGCCTTCGTTGATGTACAAGCGAGCCTCATGAACACTTTTCCATATTCGCTGCTCATCAATGGGTGGAAGAGATAGCAACTGTGACTCTATGATATGGGCTGCTGCGTCCGGGCAATTGATATCCATTTCATCTTGCCATTGAAAACAAGAAGGGAGAGGTTGAATGAGCTTCTGATTAGCGCTCTCCGCTCGCATCAAACCTAAGCCAAAAGCACCATCAGGAAAAAACTTCACACCTAAAAGCTGACGCGGATGCAGATCATCAACATAAAGTTCTTCAGTGTATGCAGAGAGCCAGTGTCCACCTTGAACCTCTAATTCGAATCCGTTCTTTCGGTAAACATGTTTGTCTTCCGGCGGAGACAGGATGGCATTAGCAGAAGGATTAGGAAGCAGCAGAGCAGACTGTTGGCTCGGCTCAGTGACTTGCAATGCCCAAATATACTCAACATATGGCGCGAGAAGGTCTGATGTGGGCTTGATTTTCCAGGTATTCATTCGTTGATTATTTCGGCTGGTGGCCTGTCTTTTTCGCAAGCTCTTGCATAGCCTCGGCAAAGGTTGTTGTGCCGCCTTTCGCTTTAACTTGAACGACTTTATAGCCGAGGTTTTCCAGTGCTTGGCGCTCCGCTAAAACCGCTTTATCGTCTGGTTGACTGCTTTGTACAGGCTGATGAATGTAACACCCTTCGAGTTGACCATCTTCGACCAGTTGGTGGTGTTTCAGTGCATTGATATCAAAATTCATAGTCAGTCTTTTCGTTTAAATGGAGTCTCTGTGGCAAAGGCCGTGAGTCTTTATAATTGATTGTTTGTACCATACGGCATTTTAACCACAAGAAGCTAGTGTGAATACAGTAATTAGATACCAAGAAGTCAATCTCAATACTTTTGCTTAACCGAACGTGAACGCGTGTCATCAAATGGCAATTAACGCTTTTTACTGGTGGGTAATATGGCGTCAGATTTCAGAGCACCACTACTAACTAAGAGAGTATTTTATGTTCAAGAAAACACTGATTGCCGCTTCTTTAGCTATGACAGCTGCTTACTCAATCGCTGCCCCAGCGCCCGTTAAAGAAACGGCACCAGTCGCTGCAGTAGCGCCTCAAGTTGTTGTCTTTAAGAACGTTAATGTTTTCAACGGAACTGAAAATAAACTGTATAAGAACCACTCGGTTGTCGTCACAGATAACAAGATCACCGCTATCACCAAAGGCGAGGCTGATATTCCAGCAGATGCTCAAGTGATTGATGGTGAAGGTCGTACACTGATGCCAGCCTTAATTGATGCGCACATGCACTTAACCATTCCAAAAGGTTTGCTAGGTACTGATGATATGCGCTGGACAGAGATAGCTATCCACGGCCAAGAGTTCGCAGAAATGTATCTAGATATGGGCTTCGGTACGATTCGTGATGTAGGTGGTGCTGATGGTTCATGGACTGATATGGAACGTGACGGTCGCTTAAAAGAAGTACCGCGTATTTACGCATCGGGCGCCCCAATTGCACCTATCGGTTCGCATGCCGATGTTGGTTTACAGTCTCGTCGTCTTACTGATTCACCACAGAACTTGGAAATCCTCAATATCATGAGTAACGCGAATGGTGTTGAAGAGATTAAAGAGCAAGCTCGATACAACTATCGTCAGGGGGCACAGTTCACTAAGGTGTTCCAATCGGGTGGTGTGTCTTCGAAGTTTGACCCATGGCAGTACAACTCTTATCTAGACGATGAGATGAAAGCCGCGGTGGCGATAGCAGAATCTTATGGTTCTTACGTTGCAACGCACGTGTATTCTGAGCAAGCGATGCATCAAGCGCTCGACCTAGGTGTGAAAACTCTAGAGCATGGCTTCATGTTTAAAGCGGAGATGGCGGATAAGTTCAATAAAGAGGGAGCGTTCATTGCCACGAACCTCACCGCATTTTCGCCGGATCTCGCGACCATTCCAGTGGTACAAGATCCTCTGATTCAGAAGAAGCTAGCGTCGGCACAAGCGGCGTTTGGTAGCTACCAGAAAGAGATGAAAGCCGCAGAAGACGCAGGATTTGATCGCCGTGCCTTCAACGTAGATTGTGTAGGCGTTGCAGATACATGTGTTAAGCAGATTGCTCACGAGATTTGGTTGAACGCAGATATGTTCGGTAACTTCTCTGCGCTGCGTGCCATGACATCGACATCGGGTCGTATCTCTGCCGAGCTAATGCAACCATGGATTGACCCATACTCAGATGCAAAATTGGGCGTGATTGAAGTGGGTGCATACGCGGATATCCTACTTATCGATGGTAACCCACTGGAAGACATTACACTGGTTGGTGGTCGTGATACTTGGTTTGGTGAAGGTAACGATGCCAAGAAAGATGGTTCTCACCTAACGGAAATGGACCTTATCATGAAAGACGGTAAGATCTTTAAGAACACACTTTAAGATCGAACACCAAAAAGTCCGGCGAATTAACCGGACTTTTTTGTTTTTTGGAGTATCACCCTGAAAGTTGGGATACTCCTTCTGTATTAACAGCCTTGAGTGGAATCGTAGTATTGGGGCTCGCTCAAAGTGCTAAACAAAGAGTAATGGAATAAGCAATAAGTAGAGATATCTCGAGGTATATTTGTGGTGCCTCTGGGAATGAAATAGAGAATTTTTTGGCCTTGGTTAGTAGGCGACCGATCATAAACGCCCCAATCCTCTAGGGGTATATCAGAGTATTCTATTAATTGCTCCGAAGAAAAATTAATCACTTTAACAATGTTGTCGTAGGTTGGCTTGATATAGCCCCACTGAGTATCAACAGGTACTCCATTAAAGGTCACACTACCTGCGGATAACTTTTCTTGCCCTTCAATAACCGCTTGAGAATAAACCAGTTGGTTGGCTTCTTTTACACTTGCGCCTAATCCACGTAACGATGCTATTTTCGCATCGGAACTGAGGTTTAAGAACCTCGGCGCTGCGATGACTGCAAGTACGCCCAAAACAACGATAACCACAACCAGTTCAATGACTGTAAACCCTTTACGACTCTTCAACACTGCTTCGGTCCTGCCCAAATTTACGAACCAAGGATCATACCGTGTGTTGCATATCCCTTTGAGAATATAAACAACTTATGAATGGATCCTGATTCGGAACATTCAGAGATGGGACTTTTAACTCAATAACGCGGACATTTAAGGCTTTAAGTTACGCCTAACTAAGTCGTGCATTTGTTTTATTGTCATCAATGCCAACCAGATGATTTCTTCTACCGAGCGTTGACCCGTTGTGGAAGTGGGTTGGTCGGCATCGGTTTTATTGGTTAGCGCGGGTAGCTCATGGACGCGATTATCAAGAATGGTGTTGATCAACGCGTCCATCGCATCATGAATTAAGCGCTCGACTTGCTGAGTGCCTTGGTATTGCGTGCCTGTTCTGATGAGTGGAATCAGCAAGCAGAGATAGTGGCTCAACAATCGATAGTGACTCAGCATATCCTCGTAATAATGGGGATCGGCGCGAGTGTGCCTTGGCTCTTGCTGCATCTCATTGTAAATCAGCTCAAGGTCGCTCTCTGCTGTGAGCATCGCAGCACGTTGCTTAGTTAAGTCCATGTGGTCGCGTTGTTCGGGGGCGACTTGCAGTTGTTCATAGCAATACACAAACAAGCTTTTTGAACTGTTCAGAGCCGTTAGCGCTTGATTGTGGATCTCTTTCCCTCGCCACTGTGGCCACAACAAACCATAACCGAGTAACACAATGGCACCACCGACGATGTTGTCGATCAAACGTGGCGCTGCGAAGTCGAGCCCTTGGTGCGCCATGGTTTGATAAATCAAAATCAATAGCGCGGTAATACAACCAATGGCGAGCGAGTAATTTCGCATGATGTTAAGCATCGCGACGGGCAAGAGGATGACAATTAACGTATACATCGCGGTCGTTGGTACGCCAATCTGAATCAAGGAAGTCGCAAAGAGTACGCCAAGCGCCGTACCCAAACAGCGTTGCCAAGTCTTACTGCGAGTCGCCAAGAAGCTTGGCTGAATCACCATGAGCATCGAAATCAATACCCAGTCAAGGCGGATCAAATCAAAGTATTCGGCAACCCCAGCACCAAGCGCGAACATTAAACCTACACGGGTAACATGACGCCAAATAGGGTTGCTTCGGCCTGGCAGACGGAATGACAATTCGAACGGTTGCACTTCAAAAGAACGCTCATATGCGGGTTCATTAAGCTCAATACGACGAGAAATATGCTTCACAGCGTAGGCCCAATAACGAAAACGGGGTTGGTCTTCAAGCTTGACCGCTTCAATCAAGTCATTGGCTTCTTGCTCTAATGAGCTCAAGTGCTTCATCTCTTCGTTCGTGTTGTGCAACAGCTGTTTGGCTTTATGTCTTAATCGTTGCTGGCAATGTTGGCTCCAAACCAATAACAAATCTCGCTTTTGTTTACTTGATTGAAATTGGCTTAATAGGTCGGGGTTCGTGGTGTGACTGCTCAGTATCACTTCAAAGGTATCAAGAGCAAGGAACAAGGCTTGTCGGAGCGAGTTTGCATCTTCGTGTTTAGAGCGAAAAGATTCAGATTGAAGCGCCTGTTGGAACAACTCGATAAGCTGGTATTTGATGCGTCTTTTTGGCGCTTCATTTTCGCCTCCTAACAAGAAGGCTTGGCGATATTGGATGTAGTCTGCCAACGTCTCGTAAATTGCAGATAGACACACACGCAGCGCATAGTGTTTCCACAGGGCAAACCAAAGCCAACTAAATAGAGCAAAAGTAAGAGGGCCCAGTACCAGCATTGGGTACAAGCTTAGCGCTGTGTTGGAATTATGAAGTGATAGGGTAACGACAGCAATCAGGAGGCTAGACATGCCGAGTCGTGCCCAAAATGGACCGTTGACCGCAGCACTGGCAAGTAAAGCACCCAATGCACCATAGGTTAACCATAAAGGCAGCCCACTGATCAGTAGGATGTAACTGACGGCTAAAGTGATTGCCCAAGCGGTTGTGGTAATCGCAAAACGTGTCCACCGCCTTGGGCCTGCAGCATCAAGGCCACTAATCAAAGCGGCAGGCATGGTCATGAGTGCGGTCATGGCAATACTGATGTGATTCGACAGCAACCCTAAGCCGAAAAATAGCACAATAGCACTGGTGGCGCGAAGCCCTAGGTTAATCGAAGGGGAGTACCAGATTTTACGCAGAATGGCAGGAGAAAACGTCATAGACCCTCTTTACTTGCTATGTCTCATTCAGTGTAACGCCAAACTTCTACATTGTGCTGGTTTCAATCACAGATTGATAAATTGAAGCGCTGTAACACTCTTCTATTGGCATAGCTCGCAATAGCTTGGTTTATTGGAGAGTGAATCAAGGCTTAACGTTGCCAATGTTTCTTTGAAAGGGGAGTTTTGTAAGGCGGTGGAGAGGGTGTCTATTTCTCTAGCTGAGAGCAAGCTCGTATGCCGGAACAGAACGTAATCTAATGCAACGTGTAGATATAACGTTGAGAAATCTGGCTGAAGTAAATCATGGGTGCTATTCAATTGTTTGATAAGTGATTGAACACTTCTTTGAATACCTTTCTTTCCTCTAACTGTCAGCACATTTTGTTCAGCTTCAAAGCGGCTCAATGCAGCGCAGCGAAATGCTACTTCCATGAGAGTCTTACTCATTCCTAATAACGAAATGCGTTCAGCATCACTCGTATTGGCTGTTGTGAGTATCTTTGTCGGATAAGCCTGTAATAGGAAAACGCAGATAGTTAAGCTTTCGGTGAGTGCAATACCATCATTAGTTTCAAGAACCGGTATAGTGCTAAATGGATTGATTGCGACTAATGCTTGGGGGGCTGCCATGGATCGACCCATTCAAGTTCCAGTGGTGCGTTACACAGGTAGGCAGTGGCCAACACCGCTCGTGAGAATGGCGAGGTATCATTTAAATACAGTTTCATGAGCGATTCCTTTGCTAAGAACTTATTTGAGCAGTGTTTAATCCCTGCTGTTTGGTTGATGTAAATGCAATGCAGAGTATTGATAAAATGAGCGCACTTGCACTGAGCATAAATAGGACGTTATAGCTGGTGAGTTGCGGGGCGTAATGAGCCATAACAAAGCCAACGGTGCCTTGCGAAACGGCAAAAGCCATTGTCATTGCTCCCCAAGATTTTGTGTGGAGTTGAGTGCCAACGAGTTCTAAGGTGTAAGTTGATACGAGTGTTACGATACCCGGAGTGAACATACCGACGAGTAGCGACGAAACAAAAAGTGCAACTTCACCTGTGTTCATTAACGGAAGTGCAACGCCAGTCGCCTTACAAATAAAGGCAGTTAATAGCGCTTTTTTGAGCCCAACCTTATCACCCAATACACCTGTCACTATCGGTCCAATCGCCGCTCCGATGCCAAATACGGCCCAATAAAAGCCGCCACTTGTAAAACTCATCCCCAACTCACGAACAATATAGTCGACCCAAAAAAGGGTATGAGGTAAGTAACCAATTGCGCTAAAGGTATAGGCTAAAAGTACAAATCGAATACTCGTACGTTTACGCTTAGATAAGTCCTTAAACGAAGCTGGGCTCATTGCACAATGACTCTGTTTAGGCTCAAGACTCCATGTTTTCCATGTCAGAACAGTTGCGACAAAAGCGATGGCTCCCATCCCTAACCATGCGCTTTCTACACTTTGATAGATAAGAAGAGGTATGATCGTTCCTGAGATCATGGCACCAAGCCCAATCCCTGAAAATACGACGCCACTGACTCTCGCTTTCATCTCTTTTGGGTGAAGGCTAGCGATCATCGGGGGAGCGAGCACCATAAGAATGGCTCCTGATATTCCTGCAATGGTTCTCAGTGTTAAAAACCATTCGAAGGGGGCAGACTTTAAGGAACAGCCAAGATAACTAAAGCTGCTCAATAACAGAGAGGCACGTATGAGTGTACCGGTTGAATAGTATCGCTGTAGAAAGCTTGAAGCGGGAGCTCCAAATATATAGCCTATCAGCGTTGCAGCGCCAAGGGTTGAGGCATCTTCACTTGAGAACCATCCGCTCTGTATGAGCACTGGCATCAAGGCAATGTAGGCAAAGCGGCCAATGCCATTCCCAACTAATGTTGCTGCAAATCCTGCAAAGGTAGCGCGGTTTAAGAGTTTTATTTGCTGCATGTCGCGCCTGATGTTTGTGTTTGTAACATCACGCTAACATTTTAGTTTGAGTGCTCTCAAATGAGTTTTTACTCTAATGTCTGGAGTTTGATGGCGATTTATATTCTCTGTAAGTATTGGATTCATCATTTACATTGGGGGTCATTCTTTTGAACTCAGTTCAATGTTAAAAATACACAGCCTGATAATCGATTGAATTAGCGGACAAACGAATTCGACTTAATCCTACCTTTTCGCTGCGATTGTATTCATTGATAGAGTGATCGAACCCATAGGCGGTTGAAGGTGCCATATATTGGGTTATTCCTTGTTGTTTGGCAGTTATTCCATCATGGCCGTGACCACAAATAACGTCACGCACGCGATACTTGCGAAGCACCTTCAGTACCTCGGTATCGTTTTCCAAACGGATCGCTTTCATCCACTCAGAACCGACAGGAATGATAGGGTGGTGGACAACAACAATGGGATCATCAGCCTTTCTTAGTTGCTGTTTTAGAAGAGCTATTCCACGGTTATTAATACGCCCTGAACCTAATGGATGTCGGTTATCAAGCGGCTTGTCGCTAGAGTCCAGAAATACAAACTCTCGTTTATTGATAATCGCTTTATCGGCGACGACAATCGTCGAGCCTTTTAGCTCAGTACGCATTAAGGAAGAGTCGTCATGGTTGCCCGCAATCGCGTAAATAGGCTTATCGTTAATGTGTTGCCTGATGAACGCTTCCAATCGAATGTAGTCACCCGGTTTGGGACTACAACAAATATCACCGGTCAGGAAAATGGTCTTACAGGTTGGATCGTTAGCGACGTGTTCCAAGGCTTTACGCAAGTTCTCGTAGCTGGATTCATCTGAAAGGTGGCAATCACTGATTTGGTATACGGTAGTCATTAGTGTTATCCGGTTATCCTATTCACTTTTCATAGGTGATAGAAAAATGCCTGCCAAATTGGCAGGCATTTATTGATGTTAGTTTGCTTAGGGCGTTTTAGGAGCGTTGGAAGCTTCGTGTTGTTGAATCATGAAGGCAATGGCTTCATCAGTTAAACAAGATTTACTTACATATTGGCGCTGTTTACCGATATGAAGGATAAAGCCGAGATCGGTCTGCTCAAGTTGGTCGATGTCAGTCCACGCGATAGTGTTGGTCGCTTTGTGGTTTTTGTAACTCACTCCGTTAACATCACCTTGGAAGACTATTTTACTGCCAGCGCCGGAGCTGATTTTTTGTCTCCACAACCACCAGGTTCTTTTGCAGTACACACTGAACGCTTCAATCACACTCAAAACAATAAAGAACCAACCAACGTAGCCGTTAGGTAAGAGTTCAAACTCTAGTAGAACCACACCAAAAATAAGAAACAGTATTCCCTTTAAATAGGCTTTTGGAAACTGAGTCGGAATGCTAGTTTGATCATAACACTCTGCAAAAAACGTCTTGTCGAGTGTGTATTCTGTGGTGAAACCGGGTTCTTTAGACATGTGTGGCTACTTTAAGGTTCTCTATAAATGGGCTTTCTATGGATGGTATCCATGCCGCGCTGTCGCAACTCGAGCATTGTATCGCTTCTCGATGCTTTTCTTTAGCGGTTTTAACCCTCTTTTGTAAATCAATAATACCGCAGGTGTTTGTTGAAGTTAGAGCTATGCACAACAGATTAGATAGTGCGTGACTTAGTTTATTATTTCGATGTTCTACAACAATAATGAGAAGAGACTAAAAGGTCATACTTCGCTTCATAACGAAGTGTCACAATTTCATGCCGTTATAATGTGCTTAACGATTAAATGAATGAGGTAGACAGACAATGATTGCAGTAATTTTTGAAGTGCAGGTCGCGGAAGGAAAAACGTCGGAATACTTGGATATAGCTAATGAGCTTAAGCCGCTGTTGTCTGATATCGATGGCTTTATCTCGATAGAACGCTTTCAAAGTTTGACCAATGAAGGCAAGGTGCTCTCTTTGTCATTTTGGCGAGATGAAGAGGCCATTCAAGCATGGCGAAATTTAGAATCACACAGATTTGCACAGTCTAAAGGGCGTGGCAGTGTATTTGAAAACTATCGGTTAAGAGTGGCGAGCGTAATGAGAGATTACGGAATGGATCATCGTTCAGAAGCGCCAAAAGACAGTGTTAAGATTCATGGCTAAGGTAAGTCATTTAAGGTACACAAGGTTTTTGAGGTATAAGAGGCACTTGACTGTAGCTCTGATGAGCGAATGATAGCTTAACGGAAATGACACATTGGTTTTCATCGACGAATTAATAGACGGTCCTAATTTGAGTAAACAAAATCCTTGTTCTACAGAGTCTGTAAACTATAGCCAAGAAACCGATATGGCAGCGCTTGCCGCCGATATGTCGGATACTTCACGGATGAAGATCCTATGTGCGCTAATGGATGGTAAAGCTTGGACGGCAACGGAACTCAGTGCCGTCGCTGAGATCGGAGCCTCAACAACCAGCGCTCATTTGTCTCGTCTTTTAAAAGCCAATCTTGTGACGTGTTTGTCGCAGGGGCGACATCGATACTTTCGCCTGTATAGCCATAGCATCGCGTCACTGCTTGAAACCATGATGGGCGTGACTTCGCAAGTCAGTAATCCATCCCACTCGAAAGTGCCTAAAGAGCTACTTAAAGCGAGAACTTGTTACGACCATTTGGCGGGCGAGGTCGCGGTGAAGTTGTACGACTCTCTGACAGCGAATGGCTGGATTGATAGTGAGGGCAGCGACCTTACTGCGCAGGGGAAAGAAAAACTCTTGGAGCTAGGTATCTTATTGGATGCGAAAACTAAGCGTAAGAAGTGTTGTCCTTGCTTAGATTGGAGTGAACGCAAGTTTCATGTGGGCGGTTATTTAGGCGCGTCTTTACTTAACTTCTTTGAAAGTCATCATTGGATTGAGAGGGGTCCGGGGTATCGTGAAGTGGTGATTACTCAAAAAGGATACCAAGAACTTCACAGGCATTTCCTTATAAATCAATAATGGTATTGGGCAGTAAACGAGCTGCCCGTTATTCGTCTCTACCAATTACATAGTAAACACAGGAGACATACCGCTGTCTTGTCCGCTCATTAGCAACAAGCCAATTAAGACAAGTAAAACACCACCAAATAGCTGTAAATAATGGCCTGCGGCTTTTAGTGACGCACTGTTATTTTCGTTACCGGCTGCCAAATAGCGTTTTACTAAGTTCTTACCTGTTAGTGTCATGATTGCAATCGTCGAGGTCGTGAATGCGGTACCTACCGCCATGGCGAATGCACTTAGAACGCCCATCCAATACAAGCCGACCATATTCGCGAACAACAGAACCATAATGGCACCTGTACACGGTCTTACGCCAATTGTAACGATGATTCCGGCGTATTCACGGAGCGTTGAAGCTTTGTTTATTGCGTCTGCATCGGCAACATGCTGGTGGCCGCATCCACAGTCGGCATGAGAATGCTCTGCGTGAGAGTGCTCTGCAGGTTGTAATGCGCTAGATGGATTCAACATCATTGAACCAGCAGATACTGATGAGCGAAGCGCCATTGGTGACTGGACTGAAATTGGCGAAGACGTATCAGTAGCTAATGTGGTGATGGCTTTCACTTTCAACTTTGGCTTACGCATCGTTGTATAGATATTTTTCAAAGCCTTCCAACAGATCAAAGCACCGACTACCGCGACTAACGCAAAGCTCAACGAGACAAACATATTGGCTTTGTCGTTCACCACTCGCATTGACGCGCTAAAGCCCCATAGCAATACACTCACCAGTAAGATTGCAACCAGCGCTTGTAAAAACGCAGAGACAACTGTGAGCACGAGACTCGCTTTCGCCTTAGTTGGGTGAGTTGCTAAGTAAGTGGACACGATAACCTTACCGTGGCCTGGGCCTAAAGAGTGAAGCATGCCGTAGACGAAGCTGAATCCGATGAGGTAGCTGCCTGCGCCCCAAGGGTTAGACTTGGCTTCATAGAGTAGGTCAGCAAGTTCTGAGTTAACTTCTCTTTGCCATTGGATACTAGAGATAACCAATGATGGCCACATAGACCAGAGTTGGTATGCGCCGACAGCAACCAGCAATAAAGCGCCAAGACCAATGAGGTAGTGATTTGTTTTGATTTTATTTTTCTGCATTTAACAAGAACCTGTATCAGAGACCTTTCTCATTGAGTGAGGTTTAATGAGTTTGAGTTAAGACGTTTTATGACTGAAACGACTCATTATGATTAAGAAGCTGGAACCGCAGCACAGTGAAGCTCAACCGATTGAGTAAACAGTTGGCCTAACGTGTTGTCTGGATCGGCATCGGCAGGTAAAGACATCGCATAGCTCATTTGTTCAGGTGTCGGGTTCGGTTCAATGATCTCCAACTGGCATTGTCTTGCGAGTGAAGACGATAAAGTCACATCGTTATTTGAGATCCACGACATATCGACGAAGTAACTCGGATCAAAAATCAGCACGCGAAGCGAGTCTCGGGTTACTTGTTTTGGTTTTGAAAGTGGCAGATCAAAAGTCAGTACCATCTTGGCTTTGTCACGCTCAAATTTGGCATGTTTAGCCACTTGATATTTGATTGGCTCTTCACCGTCGTAAAAGTAGGTGAAGTAGTGCTCGTACATCATGTTTTCGATGACAGATGCTGCAAGGTTTTTGTATGTCTCGACTTCTTTCTCTGGCGAGACATCTTCCCCGTCTAACATGTACATAGATGTCATGGCGTCGAAAGACCACTCCATTGAAAGGCCAGTGAT
Organism: Vibrio pomeroyi; assembly: GCF_024347595.1. NCBI lineage: Bacteria > Pseudomonadati > Pseudomonadota > Gammaproteobacteria > Vibrionales > Vibrionaceae > Vibrio > Vibrio pomeroyi. Next base: position 1,500,062 of record NZ_AP025506.1, read on the forward strand.
CATGCCATTTTCGCCTTCTATGTGGGTTTTCATTTCAATCCAAGAATGCGGGTGAGCAGATAGGCTCGGCGCAAAAGAGAATAATGCCAACCAAAGAGGCAAGCGCTTAATAGAACGTAAGCCCGCTGAAAAACGGCTTACATAGCGCGTAGATAGGTGATTGAATGCGTTGGTTAGAACAAATAGCTGTTTCATGAGAACGAATGGTTATTTAGTTTAATGTTATATTATAACAATTCGTACCATTGTTCACTTCAAAATGTAAGTTTGTTTACTTCTAAATTGTCTCAATCCATGACTGTCTGTCTAATTCTCTTATCGCTATTAATCCGTTGAATAACGCTCGCCTCGGCATCAACTAAGTCAATGCTTGAGTGGCGCGCAGCTTGGTTTAGATCTTAAACGCGTTGACAGGATTACACACCAGATAGGCTTAGGAACTACCCCCCAGTATAGGTAAAGTGCTATATTACTTGTTAAATCTTTCTTCCAATCACATTGAGTAACAACGTTATGTCACACACAGCCAAAGATCAGAAAAAACTCAAGGCAAGAGTGAGCAAGATACAAGGTCAGGTTAATGGTCTTAAAAAGATGTTGGATGATGAAGAACAGCAATGTCAGGATGTATTACAACAGATTGCAGCCATTCGTGGCGCAGTGAATGGCTTGATGCGAGAAGTGATTAAAGGTCACCTGCTAGAGCATGTGGTGCTAGAAGATGACAAAATTCAGCGTGAAGAAGATATGGAAGTCGTGCTTAAAGTATTAGACTCTTATATCAAGTAACCGGCTTGGTTAATCTGCCTTCATTTGAGACTTTCTTTTCTGCAGTTCTTTCTTAAGAGTATTGATGGCGTAAGGCTTCATCGATTTCCAAGCCTTGCATTCTTCTCGGGTTCTCCCACACCCCAAGCACCATCCTTTACTGTTGGAAAAGTCGCACATATCAATACATGGGCTTTTTTGTTTTTTCATTTAGAGCCTGTCCTATTTAGAGTCGGTCTTCATTAAAGCCTGTCTAGAACTTTGTCGACACTTGCTTCAAGAGCACGTAATCGGTTGAATTCTTCGAACAAACGTTGTTCGAGGTTTTTAAAGTTTAGCGGAAGCGTTCGCTGACAAATGCCATAGCTGTTGTCTTGAGTTTTGTATCCCTTCCAACTTTCGATGCGGCTTTTTTCCAACTCTTTAAACTGACGTATAAATTCAGCTTGATCAGGGCAATCTTCCTCCGCATGCATGCAGATTGGGAAGGATTTCTGTTTTATTTGAGGGCCTTCAATAAAGGTCTCAAAGTGAACTCCGCCTTGGCTTTGGTTAAACCAGTTCTCTTTATAGAGTTGAAGATACTCACCACGGTTATAGATTTCCCAACCATCTTCAAACCAATTTGCGTTTCGTAGCATTTTCTCTAGGTTGCGGAACACACCCTTAACGTCTTTCATTCGGAAACTCTTCTCTGCTAATAGGGTTGCTAGGGGATACGAGATACATCGTTAAAAAACTATACTCCCCCTGAGTATAAAATACTACCCCCTAGTATATGTGGTTATTTGAAGTTCAGCGCTAAGAGAGGGGGGGAGTTGATTTGTATAAAGAAAAGCCCCGCAAGTGCGAGGCAATTTTAATTTGAGCAAGGAGGTTTAAGGCCTTTAGCTAGACAAGTAAGCACAGCTAAAAAAAAGGATTTTTAGAAGAACTTCTTGATTGCTTTTTCAGCACATGCGACATCTAAATGGCCACCCGGCGCACCGCCAACACCAATCGCACCAATCATCGCATTGTTCAATTGAACAGGAACGCCACCCGCTAGGAACAACAGGTTGTCGTCCATATTCTGCAAAGGTTGCATGATCGGCTTATCGGCGATGAGCTTCATCAAATTACCTGAAGGCTGCTTCATGCTTGCCACAGTGAACGCTTTTTTGCGAGAGCTATCAAGTGTATGGATGCCAGCGCCGTCAGAACGTAGTTGAGCAATTACATTGCCCGACAAATCAACAACAGTCGCAGAAACCTTGTAGCCATCTGCCTCGCATTGATTGACTGCTTCATGGGCAAGATTGAATGCGGCTTGTGTTGAAATTTGAGTGAAAGAGACCGTTTGTGTTTCTGCTGCCATTGCATTGTGAGAAAGGCTGAGGAAACCAAGGGTTGCTGCTAGTACTGTTAGTTTTGTCGTTTTCATGTTTACTCCGTTAAAGCATCTGTTATCAAAAATATCCGTTTTCAAGTTCCGAATACTATTTTTTACTTGTTTAGAAAGGGTGTTTTTATTCAACAGGTTCATATTAACGAACGCAGGATTACGAGGAGCTTTCTCGAACATTACAAAGTTGCAATGTTGGTTATATTCGAGAAAGGATATTGATAGAGTGTGTTTAGACCACGGCTAACAGATAAACGGACGTTAATGAAAATACTATTGATTGAGGACGATATTCATATCGCGAAGTTTTTGGTGAACGGTTTTCAGCAAGAAGGGATAACGGTGACCCACTCAGCGGATGGTGTTGATGGATTACACGAGGCCGTAACTGAAGAATGCGACGTGATCATTCTCGATATCATGTTACCGAAGAAAGATGGATTTGAAGTGCTTGCCGAGCTTCGAGGGCAGGGCTACGCGACGCCCGTCATCATATTAAGTGCCAAGCACTCGGTGGAAGAGCGTGTGCAAGGGCTGCAGTCCGGGGCTGATGATTATTTGGTGAAGCCTTTTGCATTTCCTGAGTTACTCGCTCGTTGTCAAACCTTGGTACGTCGAGTAAAGCAACCGACATCCCAACCATTAGAATTGCATTATGGTCCCCTAAGCCTAGACCTTCTAAAGCACATGCTACAAAGAGATCAACAAACGATCACCATCAATCAACGTGAGTTTATGTTGATGAAGCTACTGCTGGAAAACCCAGAGTCAGTGATGTCGAAAACGGCGATTCTTGAGCATGTTTGGGGACATCAGTTTGATCCGCAAACCAACGTTGTGGATGTACTGGTGTGCCGACTTCGCAGCAAAGTCGACAAGGGGTTTTCTAAGCCACTGATTCACACACTTCGAGGTGTTGGTTATGTCCTCAAGTCGTAGTATTGAACAGGCGCTTGCCAAAACTCAGAGACATTTATTGGTTCGCTTTATGTCGACTTTGCTGCTCTGCTTACTGCTGGTGGAGTTGATTGTGGGGGCTATCTTCTTTTTCGATCTCTATCAAACCGAGAAGAAGATCCTTACGTCTATGTCGACCGAGTATCAACGTATTTTGACTTATGATTCGAGTGAGCGATTGATTCATGTTTTAGAAGCCAATCCTCATCGGTTACTCGAAAACAACATTGCCGCTTATCAGGTTGAGAAGGGCATTTCATCTGATGGAAAATTCATCGCTGGTGCTCAAAACCTATCAATAGAACAACCTTTTTCCAGCTACCAAATTGATGAGAATCGCTCATGGTTGGAAAGCTTCATCTTTAGTCCCTATATGTCGTTATCTATTGAAGGAGAGCAGTTTGATTTCTGGTTGGTTTTGGATAACCGATCGAGGGACTATATTGCTTACAATCAATGGCTAATGACCTTGTATGCGTTACTTGCACTTGTGGCGGTTACTGCGGTGTTTACTCGTAAAATCATTCACAGTGCGATGTCGCCATTGATTACATTTGGCGATCTGCTCGATAAGTTGAAAAAAGGGCAGTTAGAACTTCCCAGCACTAGCACTCAGAAAGAAACCGAATCTGAAATACCACAAGGTCTTAACGTCATCAGTTCCAGTGTTCACACTGCGGTTGCGAAATTGCAGCACGTAACGACAACCTTGAATACGACAGTTGATGCGATTGCTCATGATATTCGAACCCCTTTATCTCGTATTACTTTGGCGTCTCAAACCGCACTACTGAACAACGCCGATGAGCAAGCAATGAAAGATGCATTGGCAGACTGTTCTGAACACGCAATGCAGGCAAGTAATATGCTAACTGCTTTGATGAAGCTGAACGATGAACTGACTGGCAAGCGAATACGCCATAAAGTATCGACTCAGTTATCAGATGTAATTGGTAATGTGGTGAGCTGGTATGAAGATGTGGCAGAAGATAAACAAATCGAGGTGGTGATTGAAGGTGAGCGTGACCTTATTGTTCAGTCCGATCCCGATAAATTGACTCAAGTCTTGGTCAATCTTATTGATAACGCGATTAAGTACACCGAGCCCGAAGGGAGAGTCACGGTAAAAGCGGAGCAAAGTGCAGAGGGAACGGTTGCGATAACCGTACAAGACACCGGTGTAGGCATAGAGCAGAAATATCAGGATCTGATTTTTGAACGACTTTACCGAGTCGACAGCAGTCGAAGTAATGTTGAGGGGTATGGCCTTGGGTTATCTTTGGCGCTTGCTATGGTCGAGAACCTCGAAGGCACTTTGAACGTGAAATCTGAGCTAGGTGTGGGGAGCACTTTCACGCTTACGCTTTGATAAGCGGGATCGCAGGTTGTCGTTTTTATTGGCTACGAAGGACGACGACCTTTGTAGGTAACGAGTAGGTTACCAAGCAACATCACCACGCCACCAATGATCAGAGCCAGCGTTAACGGTTCATCATAAAGCACAATTCCGACTACTGCGATAACAGGTAGCCTGAAAAAATCGAGTATCATCACCAGAGTGACTTCAGCGTTCTTCATGGCTTTGGTCAAACAATAATGAGCGGAGAGTGCAGATAGGGCGACGAGTGACAACCAAGCTGATTCAAGTGCTGAAGGAGTTTTCCATACTTGCCAAGACAGAATCAAGCCGATCGGCAGTTGGATTAAACACATGTAAAACAGGATGGTCAGCGGAGCCTCGGTGCTGGCTAATGATTTGGTCGACGTATGCGCGACCGCGTAACAAAATGCCGCGCACAACACGACAATAGCTCCGGCATTCATGACATCTTGAGTCGGTTGAACAATGATGACAACGCCGAATAACCCTAATGCGATAGCCATCATTTTCTTCAGTGTCAGGCTTTCACCCAGAAAGAGACTTGCCAAGAGAGCTGTCCAAAGTGGGACGGTGAATTCAAGCGCGAACACTTCCGATAGGGGAAGTAATCCAATTCCAACAAACCAGCCAAACTGCCCTCCAAAGTGAAAGACATTACGCAGGCTATGTAAGCGGAGTCGCTTTGTCGAAAATAGTTCCTTTTGCTTGGCCGCGAAGATCAGAAATGACACCACGCATAAACCAATGACGCTTCTTACTAACAACACTTGATAAGTACTGATGTTACCGCTGAGCTCTCGTGCTCCAATAGCCATCAAACTGAATGACATCAGAGTGCCTATCATCCAAAGAATCGTTGATGAGATAGTGATTTCCTTATTGTGCGTGCCAGATCTCTATACTGAATGATTGTGCAGAGTTTAACCGCTGCATTCAATTGAAACCTATTGTTTAATCGGATTTTGCATACTTGCTATTAAGATCTCTACAAACAGTAAATCTAATTTTTCACACGATAGTTATTGGCATATGCTAATAACTAGGCGTATTCTGAACTCCTGACCATCAATAACAGGAAGTTACCATGTTATACGCAGTACCTTGCCGCGACCTTCATGTCGGCAACCATTTTGCTCGTTCTCCTCAGATAGCTATTGTCGATGAGCGACAACAAATCAAGCATCTTATCCCTTTGATTGAGTCAGATAGCCCGTGCAATAAGAAGAAACAATGGATGTCTGTCGTTAAATCTTACGATGTTAAGGCTGTGGTAGTTCGACACATTGGCAAGAAGATGTTGGCGCACTTGTTCAACAACGATATTCGTGTTTTTGCGTCTAAAGGGAAGGCGGAAGTGGCTACTTTGGACTTCAACAATCTGCAAGAAGTCACTGATCTCGATTATGGTCGCGAGTCGCGAAATAGCGGGTGTAGCAATAGAACGTGCGGCGAGAAAGGACACAAAAACGAACCGTCGATTCTTACGCCACAGTCGAACCAGTTCAATACTATTCGAGGTGTCCGTAAATGACTTTCTTACTCACGCTACTGGGTTTTGTTGGAATCGTTTTTCTGATGGCGATAGGTGTAATTTTTTCACACAAACCAATCAAAGGCAGTTGTGGAGGGCTCGCTCAGTTAGACATTGAGCGCGAATGCAATTGCAAGGATGTGTGCGAGGGGCAAAGCCGAAAGCTGTATCAGATTACTGAGCCATCACATTAATGTTCTTTGATAGCCTCTCGACAAGCAACGTGGAAGCTTCGGACTATGAGCCTTGAATTACTAATGCATGGCCGTTGACGATGCACTTAGCAACTTTGGTTCGTGCGCGTTTAATGATGTTGCCGAACGTTTGGCGCGACACCTGCATTTGCTCGGCGGCTTCAAGTTGGCTCAGACCTTCTTGATCCGCCAAACGCAAGGCTTCCAATTCTTCTAACAGCAGTTCTTCCTTATGAAGCTCATCCATAGGAACACCATTGGGCTTGAAACAAGAGTAAGCCGCACGGGTACATAATTGGCGATGTTTTTTTGGTCGAGCCATATCAATCTCTAAGAATCTAAGGGTAAAAAGGAATAAGGAAAAGTATGAAGGTTTTCATTCCTCACAATCATCGCCGTTGCCAAGTCTGCAGCCAAGGTTTTTTCGCAGACGGCCCCATTTGTTTTGAAGCCGTTGGCGTACATGAAGCTTCCTCTAAATATGAAGCTTTCGCTAAGATTGTACCAACAGATAAAGTCGAGGGCTACGATGGCATCATGCAGGGCGGTATTGTTACCACATTACACGACAGCGCGATGCTGCATTGTTTGTTTCAAAACAGTATCAATGCGATGACGGTGAGTTTAACGTCTCGCTTTCATCATCCAATCTTCATTGGTCAAGAGCTAGAAGTTCGCGCTCAATGGGTCAAAAGCAGACGCAACATTCACTTCTTAGAGAGCAAAATCACTCAGGACGGAACCTTGTGTTCGTCAGCACAAAGCCAGTTTATGTCTTAGGTTTACAGTCCAATATTTTGCAGAATAATTAGGGTTCTCTATAGTTAAAGTAACAACTATTAAAGCTAGGGCAGCATTGAATTTATCATAAACTCTTTTCATTTTTGAGGACGCTAAGGTGTGTTTGTTAGGCGAGCCTTTTCACTCGATTCAATTCATCGCTGCCTTTTTCTGGAGGGCTGCTGATGCAAAAATTCTTCAAATCGATACCTCGATACTGTGCTCTTTCAATCGTTTTACTTTTTCCATTTTTCAGCACTTTTGCTTCATCTGCTCCGCTTAAAGTTGGCGTTTACCCTTGTCCTCCTTTTGTTATTGGCTCTATGGATAATGAGTGGGATGGACTCAGCATTGAACTGTGGGAGAAGATCGCCCAAAACATGGGCGTTGAGTTCACGGTAGAAAATCACCCTCTCGATGACTTACTCAGCTCCATTGAAGCGGGGCAAATCGATATTGGTGTCTCTTGCATCTCAATCACGCCAGAACGTGAACTGTTCGCCGATTTCTCACACTCATTCTACGAAACCCACCTTGCTATCGCAGTGAAGAAGAAAGGCTACCTAGAGACGTTATATTCGATATTCTTGAACCCTGCGTTATGGCTCATTATCGGAGTGATCATCTTTGTCGCCGGAGCTATTGGCGCATTCTTCTATGCATTGGAACATGGAGAAAACGAAAAGCTTTATTCTATGAAAAGCCGCACGGGGCGTTGGCTAGAAAGCTTTATCTTAGGTTTGCTTTTTATTACTCGCGGTCCATTCAATTACTTTGAATTTAAGAGCTTAACAGGGCGAATCGCGACGGTGTTCATCGGTGTTTTCAGCATGCTTTTTATCGCCAGTATTACCGCTGTGTTGGCGAGTAAACTCACGCTTAGCCAAGGATCTTCACAGATCAAAGGTGTTAATGATCTAGCGAATGTCAAAGTAGGTGCCAAGGTCGCGACTACGTCCTCTCTGTTATTGACTAGCTTTGGTATCCGACACGAGAACTATATCGATATGCCAAGGCTTTTGGTTGCTCTAGAGGAAGGGGAGGTAGACGCCATTGTAGCCGATGATGTGGTGCTCAAATATATGATTGGTAATGGCAGAATGAGCGGCCAATTTGAAGACTTAGAGGTGTTGCCATATCAGTTAGAGAAACAAAACTATGGTTTCATCATCACGGAAAATAACCCGTACGAAGAAGAGATAAACCGCGCACTGCTGCAAATTCGGGAGTCTAGGAAGTGGCGTAAAATCTTAGTCGAATATTTTGCGGATAATTAACAGAGACAGCGACACAAAGCGTAAGGTATTAGCTATCAGTCTGCTCTGATTCCAACGCTGAAACTTTACGCTTTTTGAAATGTTTAACACCGGTCCAAACGACATAAGCGGCAACAAAAACGATCAACGCTGAGCGAAGTAGGATAGGCGCGTCATGCTCTAACTGCTTAACATGAGGGGCGATACTGGCGAACAATCGGCTGGTAAAAAGCAGCCCCATAACTAACATAATAACTTTATTCATGTGACCAGCCTTTCAATGAGTTGGGTTACACAGAACAAGTTATCGTCGAGTTAGGTTATTAAGACGACCAAGAGCGGTTCTGCTTGGAAATAAAAGCATGCGCTTCTCAAACGTCACCGTCAACGCGATATCGGTCTAAAGCCAGTAAGCTAAAATTTCGTTTTTGGAAGTGGATTGTTCTGTAGTGGTAACTCGAGTCTGGAATCAAAGGCCCCGCAATTGCTGAGGCCTCGGTTCTGTTTTATTAAATCAGCTAGCTTTTGCTAGTTCAATTGGTGGTATTTCAGCACCGTTGGTGTGCTGGCTGATTACGTTATGTAGGTCTTGTTCATATAGATCTAACCAAGCATAGCGCTCACGATATAGCTTTCGTTTCTGACGTTTAAGTGCCTCAAGGTCCTTTCTTGTTGACTGGATGGGCAGAGCATAAAAACATTTGTTATGTTGCTGACCTTCGTGTTCTTCCCATAAGCTATTGTATTTAAGACTTATCTCTTTGCCTTTTTTCCCATAGCGCGAAGCGTTGTATACATGTCCCGTTTCGTTGACTGCATAGATGTGATTCACACCTAAACTGGTCGCCATTAATCGAAGGGTTTCGACCATGAAGGATTTGGGTCTTAAACCATAAAATGCCTTGGTGAATGCGCGGCTAAAACCGTTGTCATTTGCTCCGCCTTGAACGCCACCAATGTAGATATCATTGTTAAAAACAGAGAATGATATGGTGTACATTTTGTTCAACATGGAATCAGTAAGGGAGAGAGTGAGCTCACCTTCTTTTCTCGAATTTCTTTCAAAGCTCAGGTTTAGCAAGTAGGTTTGCTCGCCGATTTCTAGCTCTAGAAGATTAAGCCTTTCGTTATATATTTTATGGCGAGCTTCTGTTGTGAACTTGTCTTCGAACCAATCATAGTGCATTGATAGTATGTCGATTTTTTCTTTTTTACTGAAGTCAGTACACAAGTAAGGGGTGACAAACTTAGATAGGAAATTTGGCTGCTTTTTGAATAAGAGCTTTCTCTCTGCTGAGCTGAAGTTCTCATTCATTTTTTTAGTATCTGAATAATAAAGCAGAGCACGAGCAGCGAACTTAATTATCGCTTTGTACTTTCCCTTATTCTTATGGACATTAGCGTCAATTCCCATGCGAACTACATTCATAATCACCTCAACAAAGAAGCACCACACAAACACATCTGTGCTGCGAACAGCTTCCTTTCTTCTCATAAACAACAAGGGAAATGATGATAATGAAAAGTGTCTTTTGGGTATGTATGGGTATGTATAGCAATGTAATTGAGTCAGTTACTTTGTGCTCAGAACTTATTCAATCTTCTGTTAATAATCACATCGGATTGATAGGAATAATAGGGGAAGGAGTAGGTTAATTCTAAATAAACAATGCCACTGCAGGGCTGCAGTGGCATTTGATCGCTAACAAATTATCGCTTTGCTCAAGCCTAAACTTTAGTTCTTATATAAACTATAGTTCTAACAGTTTCGCCAATTCGCGTTCTTCGAGAAGCTCTTCAATGCGTTGACGAGCCTTCGGACCTTCGGCTTGTGCTTTCGTTGACTTGCCTGCTTTCTTACTGCGACTGGTTTTCGCTTTTTCCTTTGGCGTAGTCATCGTAACTTTCCTTGTTGTATTGCTGTGTTAAAGGTTGCATGCCTCTTTTAAAGCTTTACCTGCTTTAAATGTTGGCGTCTTTGATGCTGAAATTTGAATTTCTTCTCCAGTTCGTGGGTTACGACCTGTGCGTGCAGCACGAGTGTTCACTTTAAAACTGCCAAATCCAAGGATGGACACATCATCACCGTTCGCAAGCGTTGTAGAAATACCTTCAACGAGAGCATTTAACGCTGAGCCTGCTTGGTCTTTTGAGATGTCTGCAGAAGTCGCGATGTGTTCAACTAATTGAGATTTGTTCATAATCTATATTCCTTATTGAGTACGGCTGGCGTCTACCTTTAGCACCTAGCTGAGGTGATCTTATCAATCGCAACTGAAATAATGTCAGTGATTGGGTAGGGCTTTGTAAAGTAACCAACAAAATCGACTATAAAAGCATCTGTCGGTTCAATCAATGGAATTCATTGATTATTATGGATTTAAAGTCAGTTACTCACGCAAACTTGAGAAAAGTGACCTCGAATTTTAGATGTGATTCATTTGATCAATCAAAGGTAATGCCTAACAGGCGCCTTGGTGCGAGTACAAAAACAAAAAAGCCCAGCTTGTGTGCTGGGCTTTTGGTATGCGTTTCTGCGCGAAATCAGTGACAGTTACTTAGTGATAAATATCTGCTCTGTTTCTAGCGATGTCATGTTACGAACCTGACGCCAGATGTAGTAGAAAATACCGAGCATCATAAGCAGGCTAGGGATCGCGATCGCTGGGTAGCTGTAAAGTGTCAGTTTACCAAGCTCTTCATTGAAAGCTGCAGTGCCGGCAGGGCTGGTTACAATCCAAGTCGCTAGGAAGTAGTTCATCGCAGATGAGAAAGCGAATGTGCTAGCGAACATGTAGTTTGATGTCATTAGGCAACGGTCAAACTTAGCTTGATTACCAAACTGTCTTAAACGCTCTTCAATCAGAGAGATGTTTAACAGTGCAGGCGTGAAGATCACTTTTTGGATAAATGGGTAGCGAGTAAAGGTAGAACCAAGTACCGCCAAGCCGATTAAGCCAGGGATTAGTGCTTCTTTTAATGCTAACCAACGCGTGTCTAATTCGAAGAAACCAATGCCGCCCGTTAAAAGTACGCTGACAAAGCCAAGCGCGGCGATGAAGTTAAATTTCTTGTTGCGGATGAGCTCCATACCACCGTAAGCGATAGGGAAGGCGAGTGCGACAAGCAGAGCTAAGCCAGTTCCGAGATGCTCTTCTCCACTGAACTTCATCAGGATGAATGAAGGAAGGAAGACGTTAAAGACGACTTCGAAAAGAGGGCTCGATTTTTTGTTTTCTGTATTACTCATAATTTCTAAATACATTATCTTATGGATTTATTCTCAGGGATTGTTGTTTACCTCGCCCAAGATGTAAAGCCTTAAGGGCCCATGCTATGTAACGACATGTGACACCAACGGCATATTTTTGAATGTCAGGTTCCCTATTTGCCTGAATAAAGTGTTATGCCCTACGTTTTTTGAAGGCGTGCCAACCTGCACTCAAAATCGTTTTAATTACTACGCCAAGAGCACTCAGTTTCGGATCTGCATTTTTACCTGCGGCAATTCGCCACATTTGATGTTCGTACCAAACTAGTCCAACCATGGCTACTTTATCCAGTGCCGGTTTTCCTGTGGTTGGCACATCTAACGGCATTCCATGGCTTGGGTTTTCTATGAGTTTGTTTGGAAAATCAGGATCTACCGCCATGGTGCGGGCAATACCAATAAAGTCGGTTGCGGATGTTTGCAACGCTTCGTTCATTGCCGGTGCGGTTCTAAAGCCACCAGTTACCACCAAAGGAGTGCTAACCAGTTTTCTTGCCTTGACCATGTAATCCAAGAAATACGCTTCACGTTTCGCTGTGCTGGCTCTAACGGGTTCGTTCTTGCTCTTAGAACCCATCATCGATGGACTCTCATAGGTACCACCTGAGATTTCAATCAGGTCGATGCCTTCACGGCTAAGCGCTTGAACGACGTGCATTGATTCTTCTTCGGTGAAGCCACCTTTCATGAAGTCAGCGCTGTTGAGTTTGATCCCGACAGGAAAACCTTCACCAACTTCTGCACGAATGGCGCGATACAGTTCGAGAACAAAGCGAAGTCGGTTATCTAATGAACCGCCCCATCTATCATCTCGTTGGTTGTGTCTTGAAGATAAAAATTGGCTGACAAGGTAGCCATGAGCACCGTGAATTTGTACTCCAGTAAAGCCAGCTTGTTTTGCAAGTTTAGCGCTTAAGGCAAACTTACCAATCACTTCATGGATTTCCGAATCAGTCAGTGCTCGCGGGATATTGAAGCCTTTCTCTAATCCGCGCTCTAACGCGATAGCAGAAGGGGCGACGGGTTTATCACACAGGAATTTTGGGATCTGTTTCCCTGGGTGGTTTAACTGCATCCAAATCTGTGAGCCATTTTGCTTACCAGCACTTGCCCAAGCTTGAAACTGAGATAGGTCACTGTGTTCATCTAAAACTACGTTCTTTGGTTCACCCAGTGCATTCCTATCAACCATCACGTTTCCAGTCATAGACAAACCAATCCCACCTTTTGCCCAACGTTGGTACAAGATCGCTAGCCCCGCTTTAGGGTTATGTTGTTTATCGCCAAGTTGTTCGCTCATTGCTGATTTAAACAAGCGGTTTTTGATGACTTGACCATTAGGAAGAGTAAATGGTTCGCTGAGGTTACTGGATTGCATAGATAAGAGTTCGGATGTGCGTTATGGATGGCTCTAGTATGTCTTATTTTGTCGAGCGTTCCGAATCATTTGAATTTGATTGAGTGATCGAGCTGATTTCGCAATAGCAAGTCAATACTCTCTCAGGCACTAAGCTAAATGGCTCGGTGTCTGAGAGAAGAGTAGGGAAGGAGAGGTTGATTATTGGTCGAACATGAGATTGAAACTTAATGGAACCTTGTCAGAAATCGCTAGCCCGCCAACGGTTGCAGAAAGCGTGTTGAGGTTTTCTGTCGATATCCCAAAATCAGCGCCATTGACGATGATCGTTGATGTTGAATTGACCATCACAAAACCTTCAGAAGGAACAATCATAACCGGGAAGTCGATGGTTTTGGTCACACCATGCAAGGTAACTTCGGCAGCGATGGTGGTGTTTTTCGGGTCGCCAGATAGCATTGCAGGGTCAACCTTTCCGGAGATCTTCACTTCAGGGAAAGTCATGGATTCGAAGTAGAGCTCATTGAGCCTTTGATCGCGAATCGATACTCCGGTACTCAGGCTTTTCAAATCTAACAAAATAGAAAACTGGCCACCTTCTGTCAGCCCTCCGGATAAAGGCTTTATGGATGCGGGTTCTACAACAAACTGCTTCTTAATGGTTGCGAACGTCACGTTCGATAACTTTGGATCCAACGTGTAGCCCGTTTCTGAAAAAGAGGGTGCAGAAAGGAGGGTACAAAAGAGACCGAGTGCAGGTATTAGCTTCTTCATAAGTGGTCACCATATAGATGAGTTTCTTTGGTAAGTGTAGATAGAAGCTTAGGTCAGTATTTTAATATTTACCGCAACTCAATAGGTAACGGTCAATTGTTGGAAGCAAGCGCAAGAAGCAGAGTATTTGATTTTACAAAGGGAACAGTTAGTCGAATGAGAAACTAAGGCAGCAATCAAGAGTTGTGATTGTGAGGCCTATACGGCCCCACAAGTATTAGGTTAGTTTATTTTTTGGTATGTAGATACGTTCTTTGACTCGCCAGTTGGTAGCATTTTACGACGAGTTAAAACACCTTGATCCCAGTCTTTGCCTGCTGGCATGTATGACCATTTAACAAAGTACTCTTTACCTTGAGGGCATTCTGTTCCCATCACGTAGTTATTGGAGTCACAGAAGCGAACAGTAGTATTCAGCTCACTAAGCGTCGCTTTTGAAGTACGCCCTGTTTGGTTAAACCACCAATAGTCTAGGTTAGAAAAGTCAGCATAAGAATAAGGCCCCTCATCATCCAACTCTACTGGCGTGGAACCTGTACACTCTTGGCCAGATACATTGATGTCCTTTTCACCAAATACATACTCAGAACGTGCTTGTACGCCGTTTTCGCATGTTTCTAAGTGCTCCCACGTACCAACAAAGTCGACGTAGCGGTCAGTATCTTGATCTTCAATCTCGTAAACGAAACGAATAGATTCGCTAACACCACCCTTGGAGCTATCTGAAGGGGCCGATTTATCTTGCTCCGAACCTAGGTTGAACTTCTTATCTAGAATGGTTAAAACCTCGGTCGTTGCATCATATGATTGGGAGTAGATGTTGTATTGCCAGCCCGTTCCATCTTTATACTTGGAGTCATCATATAACTCACTCTCAACCATAGTGTTTAGTTCCGATTGCGATGTCGCGAGTAGATATGGCATTAGGCTTTCTAGCTCTTCCTCGTCATAGCCGAAATGTTCTTCTGGTTCATTTTTGTTGGGGTTGTTAAATTTATATAAGAATGGGGTACCAGTTAGATCGAATTGCTCATCTGTTGTAGCTGGTTGGCCGTTACATTCTGTTTGACTGTTCCCGATAACAACGAATTTAGTTGAGTCGCCAGTCGCTTCAACGCAGGATAAATATTGTGCGGCCCAACTAGAGCCAAACCCCGAGTCGTTGTTACCTTCAAGGAAAACGATAGCGTCGCCAGAGAGTTTGTAATCCCAGCGTGCAGAACTACGA